>NZ_QTQA01000029.1:0-84931 GCF_003853825.1 Burkholderia sp. Bp9012
GTGTAAGGCATGCCGCCAGCGTTCAATCTGAGCCAGGATCAAACTCTTCAGTTTAAACCTGTTACTGTTTTCGGTTCTTTCGAACCGGTCGCTCACTCAAAGCTGACAGGAATATGAATCACTTCATAAACCTGACTTACTTTAGTGTGAGACTCTTGATACTTTCGCTATCTGATCCGAAGATCAGCTCGCTTCCATCAAGCGCCCACACTTATCGGCTGTTAATTTTTAAAGAGCATTTCTGCGAGAAACCTGAAGTTTCTCAGCAGCGCTGCGTTTTCAGCAGCAGAGAAGCGAGATTATGAACCGTCTTTTTCAGTCAGTCAACAACTTTTTGAACTGCTTCGTTGCGACGACTGGGTTCAACTTCATGTGCGCCGGGGCTCGACAACCCACCCTACATCGCACCGCTTCCCTTCTCCCCCCGCGCCGCGTTTCCGTTAGCGCGAAAGAGGCGTGATTCTAAGCACCTGCCCCGGTCTGCGCAACCCCTTTTGTGAAAATATTTTGAAAAAGCCCCCGTGCGCTAACGCGCACGGGGGCTTCGGGCTCACTGCCCCGGGTGATCTTACCGACGACCGACACCCGCCGCTCGCCAGGCGCCGCCCAGCTACCGCCAAATCAGCGGTTCTTGAATACCGGCTTCCGCTTTTCGACGAATGCCGCCATCCCTTCCTTCTGATCTTCGGTCGCGAACAGCGAATGGAACAGTCGACGCTCGAAATGGACACCCTCAGCCAGTGTCGTCTCGTACGCGCGATTCACCGACTCCTTGACCATCATGACCGCCGGCAGTGAGAACTCGGCAATCGTCGTTGCAGCGGCAATCGCTTCGTCGAGAAGTTTGTCAGCCGGCAGCACGCGCGACACGAGCCCCGCCCGTTCCGCCTCGGCCGCGTCCATGAAGCGCGCCGTCAGGCACATGTCCATTGCCTTCGCCTTGGACACCGCGCGCGGCAGACGCTGCGTGCCGCCTGCGCCCGGCATCACGCCCAGCTTGATTTCGGGCTGGCCGAACTTGGCCGTATCCGCTGCGAAGATGATGTCGCACATCATCGCGAGCTCGCAACCACCGCCAAGCGCAAAGCCCGCCACGGCAGCAATGATCGGCTTGCGGATCTCGCGGACGGTCTCCCAGTTACGGGTGATGTAGTCGCCGCGATAAACATCCATATAGGAATAGGTCGCCATCATGCCGATGTCGGCCCCGGCCGCGAACGCCTTCTCGCTCCCCGTCACGACGATCGCGCCAATCGCGTCGTCTGCGTCGAACGCCTTCAGCGCAGCGCCCAACTCATCCATCAGCGCATCGTTCAGCGCATTCAGCGCCTTCGGACGGTTCAGTGTGATCAGCCCGACTCGCCCCCGGGTCTCCACCAGGATGTTCTCGTAAGACATCTATTTCTCCTCGATCAATGAAATGAGAAACGCCTCGCACATGCGAATAGTTTGATGCTACCATTCTCCGACCAACCGGTCGGTTAATTAATCGATCCAACCCTTCCCTATGTCCATCAGGCTGCCGCCATGACCCATGCACTGTTCACGAAGCACGAAGACACGCTGAAACACGCCCTCGCCGCCATCGAGAGCCGCGGGTACTGGAGCCCGTTCGCGGAAATGCCGAGTCCCAAAGTGTACGGGGAAAGCGCCAACGCCGACGGCGAAGCGGCGTTCAAGGCACACCTCGGCAACACGTTCGTGCTCGACCAGCCGGTGTCCGGCGGAACCGTCGGCGCGGAGCAGTCGCCGTACGGGATCGCGCTGGGCATCCGCTATCCGAAATCGACACCCGACGAACTGATTGCCGCGGCCGCCGCGGCCCAGCGCGCATGGCGCGAAGCCGGCCCGAGCGCCTGGATCGGCGTCAGTCTCGAAATCCTCGCACGGCTGAATCGCGCGAGCTTCGAAATTGCCTACAGCGTGATGCACACGACGGGCCAAGCGTTCATGATGGCATTCCAGGCCGGGGGCCCACACGCGCAGGATCGTGCGCTCGAAGCGGTCGCCTACGCCTGGGACGAGTTGCGCCGCATCCCGGCCGATGCACACTGGGAAAAGCCGCAAGGCAAGAACCCGCCGCTCGCGATGCACAAGCGCTACACGATCGTCCCGCGCGGCACCGGCCTCGTGCTCGGCTGCTGCACGTTCCCGACCTGGAACGGCTACCCCGGCCTGTTCGCCGACCTGGCGACCGGCAACACGGTGATCGTCAAACCTCATCCGGGCGCGATCCTGCCGCTCGCGATCACGGTCCGCATCGCCCGCGACGTGCTGCGCGAAGCCGGCTTCGATCCGAACGTCGTCACGCTCCTCGCGACCGAGCCGAACGACGGCGCCCTCGTGCAGGACCTCGCGCTGCGTCCTGAAATCAAGCTGATCGACTTCACGGGCAGCACGCAAAACGGCACGTGGCTCGAACACCATGCCCATCAAGCACAGGTGTATACCGAGAAGGCCGGTGTCAACCAGATCGTGATCGACTCGACCGACGACCTGAAGGCCGCGGCCAAGAACATCGCGTTCTCGTTAGCGCTGTACTCCGGCCAGATGTGCACGGCACCGCAGAACATTTACGTGCCGCGCGACGGCATCCGGACGGCAGACGGCCATGCAAGCTTCGACGAAGTCGCCCAGGCGATCGCTGTCTCCGTGCAGAAACTGACCGGCGACCCGGCTCGCTCGGTCGAACTGATCGGCGCGATCCAGAACGACGGCGTGGTCGCGCGTATCGACGACGCCCGCAAGCTCGGTCGTGTGCTCGCTGACAGCCAGACGCTCCAGCATCCGACATTCGCCGACGCTCGGGTGCGCACGCCGCTCGTGCTGCAACTCGACGTGGCCGACCAAGCGAAATTCACGCAGGAGTGGTTCGGCCCGATCTCGTTCGTGATCGCGACCGACTCGACCGCGCAATCGCTCGATCTCGCCGGCAAAATCGCCGCGGAACATGGTGCGCTGACGCTCTCCGTCTACAGCACCGACGACAAGGTCCTCGACGCTGCGCACGATGCAGCGGTGCGTGGCGGCGTCGCGCTGTCGATCAACCTGACGGGCGGCGTATTCGTCAACCAGTCGGCTGCGTTCTCCGACTTCCACGGCACCGGCGCGAACCCGGCCGCCAACGCGGCGCTCGCCGATCCGGCGTTCGTCGCCAACCGGTTCCGCGTGGTGCAAAGCCGCGTCCATGTTGCGCCGAAGGCTGTACCTGCGGAAGCCGGCCAAACGGCATAACCCGAATGGCCGACGTGCAAACGCCGTCACGTTCTCTACCATGAACGAATCTGCCAACCGGCAGGTTCGTTGCACATCGACACCCCCATGACCGACGCCTACATCTGCGACGCGATTCGCACCCCCATCGGCCGCTACGGCGGCTCCCTGAAAGACGTTCGTGCCGACGATCTCGGTGCGGTGCCGCTCACGGCGCTGATCGAACGCAACCGCAATGTCGACTGGTCGGCCATCGACGACGTGATCTACGGCTGCGCAAACCAGGCCGGCGAAGACAACCGCAACGTCGCGCGCATGTCCGCACTGCTCGCGGGCCTGCCGATCGCCGTGCCGGGTACGACGCTGAACCGGCTGTGCGGTTCGGGCATGGACGCCGTCGGCACCGCCGCGCGCGCGATCAAGGCGGGCGAGGCACGCTTGATGATCGCGGGCGGCGTCGAAAGCATGACGCGCGCGCCGTTCGTGATGGGCAAGGCCACCAGCGCATTCGCACGCCAGACCGCCATTTTCGACACGACGATCGGCTGGCGTTTCGTCAATCCGCTGATGAAACAGCAATACGGCGTCGATTCGATGCCGGAGACGGCCGAGAACGTCGCGGTCGACTACGGCATCAGCCGTGCCGATCAGGACCTGTTCGCGCTGCGCAGCCAGCAGAAGGCCGCGCGTGCGCAGCAGGACGGCACGCTCGCCGAGGAAATCGTCCCGGTGACGATTCCGCAGAAGAAAGGCGACCCGCTCGTCGTATCGCGTGACGAGCATCCGCGAGAAACGTCGCTCGAAGCGCTCGCGAAGCTGAAGGGCGTCGTGCGCCCGGACGGCTCGGTGACGGCCGGCAACGCGTCGGGCGTCAACGACGGCGCATGCGCACTGCTGCTCGCCAACGCGGAAGCCGCCGATCAGTATGGGCTGCGCCGCCGCGCACGCGTCGTCGGTATGGCGACCGCAGGCGTCGAACCGCGCGTGATGGGGATCGGCCCGGCGCCGGCCACGCAGAAACTGTTGCGCCAGCTCGGGATGACGATCGACCAGTTCGACGTGATCGAGCTGAACGAAGCGTTCGCCTCGCAAGGTCTCGCGGTGTTGCGCATGCTCGGTGTCGCCGACGACGATCCGCGCGTGAACCCGAACGGCGGTGCGATCGCGCTCGGTCACCCGCTCGGCGCATCGGGCGCTCGGCTCGTGACCACGGCGCTTCACCAACTCGAGCGTACGGGCGGCCGCTTTGCACTCTGTACGATGTGCATCGGCGTCGGCCAGGGCATCGCGATCGCCATCGAGCGCATGTAACCGACGCGACGCGCGCCTATAACGAAGTCATGAAGGAGACACTGCATGTCATATCAGGCGATTCAGCTGGATATCGATCAGACTGCCCGCGTGGCCACGATCACCCTCAACCGCCCGGACAAGCTGAACAGCTTCACGCGGGCGATGCACCGCGAACTGCAGTCTGCGCTCGATGAAGTCGAGACGGCCGGCGCACGTGCGCTGATCCTGACGGGTGCGGGGCGCGGCTTTTGCGCAGGCCAGGACCTGGCCGATCTCGACTTCACGCCGGGCGCGTCCACCGACCTCGGCACGCTGATCGACGAGCATTTCAATCCGCTGATCCGCCGCCTGCAACGCATGCCGATTCCGGTGATCGCCGCCGTCAACGGGACGGCGGCGGGCGCCGGCGCGAATCTCGCACTCGCCTGCGACATCGTGTTCGCGGCACGCTCGAGCAGCTTTATCCAGGCCTTCGTCAAGATCGGGCTCGTGCCCGATTCGGGCGGTACGTGGTTCCTGCCGCAACGCGTCGGCATGGCACGCGCGCTGGGGCTGGCCCTGACCGGCGACAAGCTCGGCGCCGAACAGGCCGAACAATGGGGCTTGATCTGGCGCGCGGTCGACGACGATGCGCTCGCCGCGCTGGCGCGTCAGCTCGCCAATCAGCTCGCGCAGCAACCGACGCTCGCAATCGCGTCGATCAAGCAGTCGATGCGCGACAGCGTCACGAATACGCTCGATCAGCAGCTCGACCTCGAACGCGACCTGCAGCGTAAGCTCGGCCAGTCATACGACTACGCGGAAGGCGTGAAGGCGTTCATCGAGAAGCGTGCGCCGCGCTTCGAGGGGCGTTGACATGACCACCTCCAACGACACGCTCACCCCCGATGCGCTCGCCCGTGCGACGGCACGGGCCATGTACGACGCAGACGCCTGCAGCCGCGCGTTCGGCATGGAAATCGCCGAAGTGCGGGCCGGCTACGCACGCCTGCAGATGCGCGTACGGCCGGAATTCCTGAACGGACATCAGACCTGTCACGGCGGCATCATCTTCACGCTCGCCGATTCGACCTTCGCGTTCGCATGCAACTCGTACAACCTGAATACCGTTGCGGCCGGCTGCTCGATCGAATACCTGCGTCCCGTATACGGTAACGACCTGCTGACGGCCGAAGCGATCGAGCAGACGCGCAGCGGCCGGCACGGCATCTATGACATCCGCGTCACGAACCAGACAGGCGAAACGGTCGCGATGTTTCGGGGCAAATCGGCCCAGATCAAGGGCACGGTGCTGCCGGAAGAGCGTTGACGTCCACCGCTCGCTCATAACAATCACTGGAGACAGGCATGACTACCCCGCTACCGCTCGAGCCGATCGAGACCGCCTCACGCGACGAGCTTACCGCACTGCAGCTTGAACGCCTGAAGTGGTCGCTCCGGCATGCGTATGACCACTCTCCCGTCTATCGCCGCAAATTCGACGAAGCGGGCGTGCATCCCGACGACCTGAAGACGCTCGCGGATCTGTCGCGCTTCCCGTTCACGACCAAGAGCGACCTGCGCGACAGCTACCCGTTCGGGATGTTCGCGGTGCCGCAGGACCAGATCTCGCGCATTCACGCGTCGTCGGGCACGACCGGCAAGCCGACCGTCGTCGGCTATACGGCGCGCGACATCGACACTTGGGCCAATCTCGTCGCGCGCTCGATCCGCGCGGCCGGTGCGCGGCGTGGCGACAAGGTTCATGTCAGTTATGGATACGGGCTGTTCACCGGCGGGCTCGGCGCACACTACGGCGCCGAACGCGCGGGACTGACCGTGATTCCGTTCGGCGGCGGCCAGACCGAAAAGCAGGTGCAGCTGATCCAGGATTTCCGGCCCGACATCATCATGGTGACGCCGAGCTATATGCTGTCGATCGCCGACGAGATCGAGCGCCAGGGCCTCGACCCCGCACAAAGCTCGCTGCGCATCGGCATCTTCGGCGCGGAGCCCTGGACCAACGACATGCGCGTGGCCATCGAGCATCGGATGGGCATCGACGCGGTCGACATCTATGGGCTGTCCGAAGTGATGGGTCCCGGCGTCGCATCGGAATGCGTCGAGACCAAGGACGGCCCGACCATCTGGGAAGATCACTTCTATCCGGAAATTATCGACCCCGACACCGGCGAGGTATTGCCGGACGGCGAACTTGGCGAACTGGTCTTCACGTCGCTGACGAAGGAAGCGCTGCCGATCATCCGCTACCGGACGCGCGACCTCACGCGTCTGCTGCCCGGCACCGCCCGCACGATGCGCCGGATGGAAAAGATCACCGGGCGCTCGGACGACATGATGATCGTGCGGGGCGTCAACGTCTTCCCGACGCAGATCGAGGAGCAGCTGCTGAAACAGCGTGCGCTTGCACCGCACTATCAGATCGTGCTGACGAAGGAAGGTCCGCTCGACGTGCTGACGCTCAATGTCGAGCCGTGCCCCGAAACTGCCCCCGACACGGCGGCGATCCATGCGGCGAAACAAGCGCTCGCGCACGACATCAAGTCGCTGATTGGCGTGACGGCCGTGATCAATGTGCTGCCCGTGAACGGGATCGAGCGTTCGGTCGGCAAGGCACGCCGCGTGATCGACAAGCGCAAGGGCTGATACCCCCAGCCCCCCGCCCCCCGACCGCCGCGCGCAACAGCAATCGCGAGGCAAAAAAACAGCCCGACCGGCCAACACCGATCGGGCTGTTTCGCTTTGATGCCAGGCTACACGTATACGCCGGCACCACCGCGCATCATGAATTCGGGAACAGCAGCCACATCCGGCCGATCTGCTTCATCCGTCCGGCCTGGTCGCCGGCGTCGTCGCCCAGCCCCCAGAAATAGTCCGCCCGCACGCCGCCCTTGATCGCGGAACCCGTGTCCTGCGCGAACACGAGCCGGTTCATCGGCGTATTCGTCAGCGGACGCGTGGTCTGCAGGAACACCGGTGTGCCGAGCGGGATCGACGACGGATCGACCGCGATCGAACGCTCCGCCGTGAGCGGCACGCCGAGTGCGCCGATCGGGCCGTCCGCGCCGCCGTGCGGCGCATCTTCCTTCGTCGGCATGTCGCGGAAGAACACGAATCGTGGATTCGTATCGAGCAACGCATCCACGCGAGTCGGGTTTGCCTTCGCCCAAGCCTTGATGCCCTGCATCGTCGCCTGCGCGGGCGTCAGCTCGCCGCGATCAAGCAGCCACTTGCCGATCGAGCGATACGGCTGGTTATTGGTGCCGCCGAAGCCGACCCGCATCACCGAACCGTCGTCGAGCAGCACGCGCCCCGAACCCTGCACCTGCAGGAAGAACGCCTCGATCGGATCATCGACCCACACGAGTTCGTTGCCGTTGAGGATGCCGGCCCGCTCGAGCTGCGCGCGAGCGGGCAGCGCGGCACCGGCGCGATAGCCAGCCGGCCAGCGGTACAGCGCGTACTGGTAAGGGCCGCGACGCACGCGGGAGCCGTGCAGCAGCGGCTCGTAATAGCCGGTCACGAGCCCGTCGAGCGTGCCGTCGGTGTTCGCCAGCTGAAACGGCGTGAAATACGTTTCGAAGAATGCACGTGCGCTGCCGACGTCGAGCTCGTCGAGTCGGTCGGCGGCCGCGCAGGCGCGCTGCCATGCGGGCTGGCGCGCGAGCCGCACGCAGTTCTGCCGCAGCGCGGCCGTCGCGCCGATCAGCGAATCGTCCTGCCACCCCGGCACCTGCTGCCACGCGACCGGCGTGAGCCGCTTCGCGGCAACCTGCCCTGGCACGATCGCCGCGCCGGTCGGCGGCTTGAGCGCCGACGTCCGCGTCGGCGCGCCGCCGCATGCGGCAAGCAGCGCTGCCGTCGCGGCCGCCACAACCCAGCCGGCCGCCCGGGGCCCAAACCACATACAATGTTCGTTCTTGATGGAAACCGCCATGTCAGATTTTCTCGACCAATATCCGATGCTCATCTTCGCGCTCGAGGCTTTCGTAGCGCTTGCCCTGCTGATCTTCATCGTCGTGTGGACGTCGTCGGGCAGGAAGAAGCACGCCCGCGGCAACGACCGCCAGCCGCGCTGACCGGCCCCGCACGCTCAATGCAGCGTGCGCGGCATGTGCAGCGCGAACTCGTCGACCGGCGCGTCGAACCGCTCGCCGTCCTCCGCCACGCAGAAGTACGCACCGCGCATCGTGCCGACCGGCGTCGCGATCACGGCCCAGCTCGTGTATTCGAACTGTTCGCCCGGCTGCAGCAGCGGCTGGTGCCCGACGACGCCGAGCCCCTTCACTTCCTGCACGTGGTTTTCGCTGTCCGTGATGATCCAGTGACGCGCGATCAGCTGCGCCGCGACCTGCCCGGTATTGCGGATGGTCAGCGTGTACGCGAATGCGTATTGACGTCGATCGGGGTCGGATTGTTCCGGCAAGTAGCTGGTTTTCACCGAAACGGTGAACTGATACTGACTCATGATGTTTCCGCTGTAGGTAACCGCCCGCGCCAACTGGAGCGGCAGGGCCGCGGGCGCGCCGCACTGGTTCGGCATTCTATTCGGAATCGGGCCGCAACCGCACGGCCCGTCGCCGCGCACCGGGTCGCCGGACGGTAGAATGGCGGTTTTGCGCCGCAGCGTCCCCGCTCCCCTGTCATGACTCAATTCCGCATCGCTCCCAGCATCCTGTCGGCCGACTTCGCACGGCTCGGCGAAGAAGTCCGCAACGTGGTCGCCGCCGGCGCCGACTGGATTCACTTCGACGTGATGGACAACCATTATGTGCCGAACCTCACTATCGGCCCGCTCGTCTGCGAGGCGATCCGCCCGCACGTGCAGGTGCCGATCGACGTGCATCTGATGGTGCGCCCGGTCGACCGGATCGTGCCCGATTTCGCGAAAGCCGGCGCGAACCTGATCAGCTTCCACCCGGAAGGTTCGGACCACATCGATCGTACGCTGTCGCTGATCCGCGATCACGGCTGCAAGGCCGGCCTCGTGTTCAACCCGGCGACGCCGCTGAACTATCTCGACCACGTGATGGACCGCCTCGACTTCGTGCTGCTGATGTCGGTGAACCCGGGTTTCGGCGGCCAGTCGTTCATTCCGGAAACGCTGAACAAGCTGCGCGAAGCACGCGCGCGCATCGACGCATACACCGAGCGCACCGGCCGCGAGATCCTGCTCGAGGTGGACGGCGGCGTGAAGGCCGACAACATCGCGGAAATCGCGGCAGCCGGCGCGGATACCTTCGTCGCGGGTTCGGCGATCTTCGGCAAGCCCGACTACCGCAAGGTGATCGACGAGATGCGCGCCGCGCTCGCCACCGTCGAGCGGAGCTGACGCCGTGGCCAATTCCTCGCAGGCCCGTCAGGCACCGGCCGCAGCCGACGGCACGATCCGTTTCGCGACGCCGCGCATCGACGCGGCGCTGATCGACCTCGACGGCACGATGGTCGACACGGCCGACGATTTCACGGCCGGGCTGAACGGGATGCTCGCGCAGCTCGGCGCGCCGGCCACGTCGCGCGACGAGGTGATCGGCTACGTCGGCAAGGGCTCCGAGCACCTGATCCACAGCGTGCTGAAGCCGCGCTTCGCGCCCGACGAGGCGCACGCGCGCTTCGACGACGCGCTCGCGATCTATCAGACCGAATACGCGAAGATCAACGGCCGCCACACGCGCCTCTATCCGGACGTCGCAACCGGCCTCGACGCGCTGCGCGCGGCCGGCATCCGGCTCGCGTGCGTGACGAACAAGCCGCACCGTTTCGCCGTAGAGCTGCTTGAGCAATACGGGCTGATCGATCGCTTCGGCATCGTGCTCGGCGGCGACAGCGTCGCGCGCAAGAAGCCCGATCCGCTGCCGATGCTGACGGCCTGCGACGCGCTCGGCGTCGCGCCGGACGCGGCGGTCGCGATCGGCGACTCGGAAAACGACGCGCTGGCGGGCCGCGCGGCGGGAATGGCGACGCTGACGGTGCCGTACGGCTACAACCACGGCAAAGCTATACAAACGATAAATTCGGATGGTATAGTCGATTCGTTGCTGGTCGCGGCCCGCGCGATTACCGCGCACAACGCCGGCCGGCCAACCATCTGATTATTTCTTCCATCCGCATGTTTCTGAATAAAAAACGGAGTCTGAGCAGCATCGACCGGGGAGCCTGGCCCTGGCGTCGCTGGTCGCGCTAACCTCTTCGATGAGGTACGCTGAGGCACGTCTTCAGCGCCGTTTTTTATCTCGCTGCGCATCCGCGCGCCGATCGTCGCACCACCTCGAGTTCTACCGTGTCCGAACGCTTGCGTTCAGGATCGGCCGCAGGCTCGCGACGTTCACGCCCGGAGTGCCGGCCGGCAACAGGCACTTCTCGATCGACCGCCCTTTCGCCGACGGCAGCCCGCGCAGCGTCAAGTGATCCCTGGCGCACTCCGCCGCTCGTCCCGAACAGGACCGGAACATGACCGAACTCGAATTCCAATCGCTGGCGAACGAAGGCTACAACCGCATCCCGCTGATCGCGGAAGCGCTCGCCGACCTCGAAACGCCGCTGTCCCTCTACCTGAAGCTGGCCCAGCCTGAACGCGCGGGCGCCAACTCCTTCCTGCTCGAGTCGGTGGTCGGCGGCGAACGCTTCGGCCGCTATTCGTTCATCGGCCTGCCCGCACGCACGCTGGTGCGCACCCGCAACGGCGTGTCCGAGGTGGTGCGCGACGGCCAGGTCGTCGAGACGCACAACGGTGACCCGTTCGAATTCATCGAGTCGTTCCAGGCGCGCTTCAAGGTCGCGCAGCGCCCGGGCCTGCCGCGCTTCTGCGGCGGCCTCGCCGGTTATTTCGGCTACGACGCGGTGCGCTACATCGAGAAGAAGCTCGCGAACACCGCGCCGCGCGACGATCTCGGCCTGCCCGACATCCAGCTGCTGCTCACCGAGGAAGTCGCGGTGATCGACAATCTCGCCGGCAAGCTCTACCTGATCATCTATGCGGACCCGGCCCAGCCAGAGGCCTATACGAAGGCAAAGCAACGCCTGCGCGAACTGAAGCAGCGCCTGCGCACGACCGTGCAGCCGCCCGTGACGTCGGCGAGCGTGCGCACCGAGACGTTCCGCGAGTTCAAGAAGGAAGACTATCTGGCCGCCGTGCGCCAGGCGAAGGAATACATCGCGGCCGGCGAACTGATGCAGATCCAGGTCGGCCAGCGGCTGACGAAGCCGTACCGCGACAATCCGCTGTCGCTGTATCGCGCGCTGCGTTCGCTGAATCCGTCGCCGTACATGTATTACTACAACTTCGGCGATTTCCACGTGGTCGGCGCATCGCCGGAAATCCTCGTGCGCCAGGAAAAGCGCGGCGATGACCAGATCGTCACGATCCGTCCGCTGGCCGGCACGCGTCCGCGCGGCAACACGCCCGAGCGCGACGCGGAACTCGCGACCGAACTGCTGAACGATCCGAAGGAAATCGCCGAGCACGTGATGCTGATCGACCTCGCGCGCAACGACGTCGGCCGCATCGCGGAGATCGGCTCGGTGCAGGTGACCGACAAAATGGTGATCGAGAAGTACTCGCACGTGCAGCACATCGTCAGCTCGGTCGAAGGCAAGCTGAAGCCCGGCATGACGAACTACGACGTGCTGCGCGCGACGTTCCCGGCCGGCACGCTGTCCGGCGCGCCGAAGGTGCGCGCGATGGAACTGATCGACGAGCTCGAGCCGATCAAGCGCGGGCTGTACGGCGGCGCCGTCGGCTACCTGTCGTTCTCGGGCGAGATGGATCTCGCGATCGCGATCCGCACGGGCCTGATCCACAACGGCAACCTGTACGTGCAAGCGGCGGCCGGCGTCGTCGCGGACTCGGTGCCCGAATCCGAATGGCAAGAGACCGAGAACAAGGCGCGCGCGGTGCTGCGTGCGGCCGAACAGGTCCAGGACGGCCTCGATAGCGACTTCTGACCGGAGACTGACCATGCTGCTCATGATCGACAACTACGACTCGTTCACCTACAACCTGGTCCAGTACTTCGGCGAACTGGGCGAGGACGTGCGCACGTACCGCAATGACGAAATCACGCTCGACGAGATCGCGCGCCTGAACCCCGACGCGATCTGCCTGTCGCCCGGCCCGAGCAACCCGCAGCACGCGGGCATTACGCTGGACGTGCTGCGCGAATTCGCGGGCAAGAAACCGATCCTCGGCGTCTGCCTCGGCCATCAGGCGATCGGCGAAGCATTCGGCGGCCGCGTCGTGCGCGCGAAGACCATCATGCACGGCAAGGTGAGCCGGATCGAAACCGACTGCCGCGGCGTGTTCGCCGACCTGCCGAAGCATTTCGACGTCACCCGCTACCATTCGCTCGCGATCGAACGCGAATCGCTGCCCGACTGCCTCGAGGTGTCCGCGTGGACCGACGACGGCGAGATCATGGGCGTGCGTCACAAGACGCTGCCGATCGAAGGCGTGCAGTTCCACCCGGAATCGATCCTCTCCGAGCACGGCCACGCGCTGCTCGAGAATTTCCTGAAGCAGAATCGCGCGACGGCCCGGGCAGCCGCGCCGGCGGCCTGACGGGAGACGCACGATGACGATTACCCCGCAGGAAGCGCTGCAACGCACGATCGAACACCGCGAGATCTTCCACGACGAGATGCTGCACCTGATGCGGCTCATCATGCGCGGCGACATGTCTCCCGTGATGGCGGCCGCGATCATCACCGGGCTGCGCGTGAAGAAGGAGACGATCGGCGAGATCGCCGCCGCCGCGACCGTGATGCGCGAATTCGCGAACCACGTCGTAGTGCAGGACAACTCGAACTTCGTCGACATCGTCGGCACGGGCGGCGACGGCTCGCACACGTTCAACATCTCGACCGCGTCGATGTTCATCACGGCCGCGGCCGGCGCGAAGGTCGCGAAGCACGGCAACCGCGGCGTGTCGAGCAAGTCCGGCAGCGCCGACGTGCTCGAGGCGCTCGGCGTGAACATCGATCTGCAGCCCGACCAGGTTGCCGCGTCGATCGCCGAAACCGGCATGGGCTTCATGTTCGCGCCGAACCATCATCCGGCGATGAAGAACATCGCGGCCGTGCGCCGCGAGCTCGGCGTGCGGACGATCTTCAACATCCTCGGCCCGCTGACCAATCCGGCCGGCGCGCCGAACCAGCTGATGGGCGTGTTCCATCCCGACCTCGTCGGCATCCAGGTGCGCGTGATGCAGCGCCTCGGCGCGCAGCACGTGCTCGTCGTATACGGCAAGGACGGGATGGACGAAGTGTCGCTCGGCGCCGCGACGCTCGTCGGCGAATTGCGCGACGGCGAGGTGCACGAATACGAGATCCATCCGGAGGACTTCGGCCTGCAGATGGTGTCGAACCGCACGCTGAAGGTGGAAAATGCCGAAGAATCGCGCACGATGCTGCTCGGCGCGCTGGACAACAAGCCGGGCGTCGCACGCGAGATCGTCACGCTGAACGCGGGCACCGCGCTCTATGCGGCCAATATCGCCGAATCGATCGCGGACGGCATCCAGCTCGCCCGCGAAGCGGTCGCGAGCGGCAAGGCGCGCGCGAAGGTCGACGAACTCGTGCGTTTCACGCAGCAGTTCAAGCGCTGACTCCCTTTACGAATCAAGCAGGAACCCACATGAGCGACATTCTCGACCGAATCATCGCCGTCAAGCGCGACGAAGTCGCGGCGGCCATGCGCAGCACGCCGCTCGAGGCACTGAAGCTGGACGCATCCGCGCGCGACCTGCGCGACTTCGTCGGCGCGCTGCGTGCGAAGCAGGCGGCCGGCAACGCGGCGGTGATCGCCGAAATCAAGAAGGCGAGCCCGTCGAAGGGCGTGCTGCGCGAGCATTTCGTGCCGGCCGACATCGCACGCTCGTATGCGGCGCACGGCGCCGCGTGCCTGTCGGTGCTGACCGACGAGCAATTCTTCCAGGGCAGTGTCCGCTATCTCGAGGAAGCGCGCGCGGCCTGCACGCTGCCGGTGCTGCGCAAGGACTTCATCGTCGATGCGTACCAGATTCTCGAAGCGCGCGCGATGGGCGCCGACGCGATCCTGCTGATCGCGGCCGCGCTCGACACGCCGCTGATGCAGGACCTCGAGGCGTATGCGCACTCGCTCGGCCTTGCGGTGCTGGTCGAAGTTCACGACCGCGACGAGATGGAACAGGCGCTGACGCTGAAGACACCGCTGCTCGGCATCAACAACCGCAACCTGCGCACGTTCGAGACGTCGATCCAGACCACGCTCGACATGCTCGACATGATTCCGCCGGACCGCATGGTCGTGACCGAGTCGGGCATCCTGTCGCGCACCGACGTCGACACGATGCGCGCGGCGAACGTGAACGCGTTCCTCGTCGGCGAGGCGTTCATGCGCGCCGAGCAGCCGGGCGAGGAACTCGCGCGGATGTTCTTCTGATGGCGATCGAAAAGGAAATCAAGCTTGCGCTGCCGGCCGGCGAGGCCGATGCCGCGCGGCGCTTTTTCGAGACGCTGACCGGCGAAGCCGGCGATGTCATCGCGCTCGCGAACGTCTACTACGACACGCCCGATCTCGCGCTGGCCCGTTCGAAAAGCGCGGTGCGCGTGCGCCGCACGCCGCACGGCTGGCTGCAGACGTTCAAGACGGTCGGCAGCGCGGAAGCCGGCCTGCATCGCCGCCATGAATGGGAGTTGCCCGTCGCCGGCGATGCGCTCGAAATCGATGCGCTCGTCTCCGCGTGCGACGTGCCGAACGCGGCCACCGCGCTGCGCGACGCGGCGCCGGCGCTGCACGCGCTGTTCCGGACGGATTTTTCGCGTACGCTGTGGCGCATCGCAATCGGCGGCGCAACCGTCGAGGCCGCAGTGGACATCGGCGAGATCGTCGTCCAGGCGGAAAACGATACGCGCCGCGAACCGATCAGCGAAATCGAACTCGAACTGATCGACGGCCCGGAAGCTGCGCTCGCGACACTCGCCGCCGAACTGCAGCAAGCGCTGCCGGGCCTCGCCCCCGAAAACATCAGCAAGGCGCAGCGCGGCTACCGGCTGCGCGCGCAATAAACCCGCATCACGCATGGCAACCCGCAAGACTCTCCGCACGCCGCAACAGGCGTCGCTGTTCGACGATCCCGTGCCGGAAACGGCGCTGGACGATGTTTCCGCCTCGGCGCCCGCGCCGGCCGCGGCTGGGCGCAGGCCCGCAAAGAAGCCCGCGGCAGCCGCCCCGGCCTCCGCCGCGCCGCAGCCCGCTGCCGCCGCGCACGTCCCACACCTCGCCGCGCAGTTCGACGCGCTGCCGGCCGTCTGGCGCGACGTGCTGAAACCCTTCATCGACAGCGATGCGTATGCACCGCTGTGCCGCTTCGTCGACGACGAACGCGCGGCCGGCAAGACGGTCTACCCGACCGACGTGTTTCGGGCGTTGCGCCTGACAAGCCCGGACGACGTGAAGATCGTGATCCTCGGCCAGGACCCGTACCACGGCGACGACCGCGGTACGCCGCAGGCGCATGGCCTGGCGTTCTCGGTGCCGCCGGCCGTGCGCACGCCGCCGTCGCTGCGCAACATCTTCAAGGAAATCGCCGCGAATTTCGGCCACGACACGCCGCGTCACGGCTGCCTCGATACCTGGGCGCGCCAGGGCGTGCTGCTGCTCAACACCGTGCTGACGGTCGAGCGCGGCGCGGCCGCGAGCCACGCGAGGCGCGGCTGGGAACAATGCACGGACACGCTGATCCGCGAACTCGCCAGCCGCCATCGCGGCCTCGTGTTCATGCTGTGGGGCGCGCATGCGCAGGCGAAGCGCGCGCTATTCGATGCGAGCGCGCACTGCGTGCTCGAGGCGCCGCATCCGTCGCCGCTGTCCGCACACCGCGGCTTCCTCGGTTGCCGCCACTTCGCGCTCGCGAACGACTATCTGGTCGAAGCGGGTCGCGAGCCGATCGACTGGCGCCTGCCGGAGGTGGCCGAAACGCTCGCGTAACCGTTCCGCGTTCAACTTCCAGCTTTCGTCCGCATCACGTGAAAACGCCGCGCCCCTTTCGGGACGCGGCGTTTTTTTATCTGGCGACGCAGCGGGTGCAACGCACCCGCATCGGCCTTACGCGGCAGCGATCGCTTCGCGGGCGCCGGCGAGCGCGGCGCTCTGTGCATCCGGCCCGAGGTTCAGGCCTTCCGCGTGGATGAAGCTCACGTCGGTCAAGCCGATGAAGCCGAGGAACGTGCGCAGGAACGGCGTCTGGCTGTCGTTCGGCGTGCCGAGGTACTTGCCGCCGCGCGCCGTCACTACGTGAACCTTCTTGCCCTTGATCAGGCCTTCCGGACCGTTCTCGGTGTAGCGGAACGTGACGCCTGCACGGGCGATCCAGTCGAAATACGTCTTCAGTTGCGACGAGACACCGAAGTTGTACATCGGTGCGCCGATCACGATGATGTCGGCGGCCTGCAGTTCAGCGATCAGTGCATCGCTCTTCGCGACGATCGCATTCTGTTCCGCGTTGCGCTGGTCGGCCGGCGTGAAGAATGCGCCGAGCACCGATTCATCGAGGTGCGGCAGCGCGTCGGCCAGCAGGTCGCGAACCACGACCTTCGCGCCGGGGTTCGATTGTTGCAGCTTTGCCGTCAGTTCGTTGGCCAGCAGCGTGGATTGCGCACCTTGCGAGCGCGCCGCGGAATTGATTTGCAGAATGGTCGTCATGTCAGGCTCCGGTTTGGTTGCGCTTCGGTAGCGCGAGTGACGCCATTGTGCGTGGCCGCATGGTCGCGAAAAAGCGGGTTCAAGGCGACGGATTGTTGCAACAGCAGAACAATCGTTGATCGCACCCCGAAACCCGCTCGTGCATGCTCAGCCCTTCAGCCAGGCTTCCCGGGCCTTGTGCGCGGCAGCCGGCTTTGCGGCGGCCGTGAGCCGGTAGCGCGCGACTTCCGGCCCGTCGAGCTTCAGTTTCGCGGTCCGCAGCTCGTCACGGCGGAATGCATGCACCTCGACCTTGTCGCCCGGGCGGTAGCGCGCGAGCAGCGTGTCGAGGTTCGTGCCGGTGACGCGCAGCCCGTCGAGCGCGATCAGCGTGTCGCCGGCCGACAGGCCCGCGCGATGCGCGCCGCCGCCTTCGTATACCGCCGCCAGCGTGCAGTCCGCGCCGCCGCGCAGGCGCGCGCCGATCGTCGGCTTCGCGGCCGCGCCAGGCGCGACTTCGGGCGCGAGCGTCACGCCGAACGGCGCGAGCAATTCGGCGAGCGGCAGGTCGCGCGTGCCGTGCACGGCGTCGGAGAACAGCCTGCCGAGCGCGACGCCCGTCGCTTCCTCGATCAGCGTCTCGACCTCGTTTTCCTCGACGCCCGCCTGCTTGCCGCGATAGAACTCGCGTCCGTAGCGTTGCCACAGCAAGCGCATCACGTCGTCGAGCGACTTGCGATTGCGCGTCTGCGCGCGGATCGCGAGATCGAACGCGAGCGCGACAAGCGAACCCTTCGTGTAGTAGCTGACGATCGCATTGGTCGCGTTCTCGTCCTGGCGGTAGTACTTGATCCACGCGTCGAACGAACTTTCCGCGACGCTCTGCTTCAGCCGCCCCGTGCCGCGCAGCACGCCGCCGATGGTGCGCCCGAGCGCCGCGAAATATTCGTCCTGCGACATCAGCCCGCTGCGCACGAGCATCAGATCGTCGTAATACGAGGTGAAGCCCTCGAACAGCCACAACAGCGACGTGTAATTTTCGCGCGCGAGGTCATACGGCACGAACGCGGCCGGCTTGATACGCTTCACGTTCCACGTATGGAAATACTCGTGGCTGCACAGGCCGAGGTACGTGCGATAGCCCTCCGTCGTCTCCGGCCGGCCCTTCACCGGCAGATCGGTGCGGTTGCAGATCAGCGCGGTCGACGCACGGTGCTCGAGGCCGCCGTAGCCGTCGCTGACCGCGAGCGTCATGAACACGTAGCGGTCCATCGGCGCCTTCTTCGACTTCGGCTCGAACAGCGCGATCTGCGCCTCGCACACGCGCTTCAGGTCGGCGCGCAGCCGCTCCATGTCGAGCTGCGTCACGCGCCCGGCGATCACGATGTCGTGCGGCACGCCGTGCGCGTCGAACGTCGCCAGCGCGAATTCGCCGATCGTCACCGGATGGTCGGTGAGTTCGTCGTAGTTCGATGCGCGGTACCCGCCGAACCCATAGCGCCGGGTGCCGCGTGCCTCGGGCAGCGACGTACCGACGCGCCACGTGCGGAATGCCGGGCCCGCCGGTTTCGCGATGTCGACCTCGCACGGCGCAGCCTCGTGGCCGGCGACGCTCAGGAACACGGCCGTGGCATTGAAGAAGCCGCCCGATTCGTCGAGATACGCGGAGCGGACCGACAGGTCCCACGCGTACACGTCGTAGCGCAGCGTCAGCGCGCCGTTCACCGGTGCGGCCTGCCACGTGTTCTTGTCGGTTTTCGCGATCCGCACCTTGCGGCCCGCGTCGTTGAACGCGGCGAGCGTCACGATGTTGCGCGCGAACTCGCGCACGAGGTAGCTGCCGGGAATCCACACCGGCAGCGAGAAGCGCTGGCCTTCGGGATCGGGATCGGCGACCGTCACCGACACTTCGAACAGGTGCGCGGCAAGATCTTTCGGGGCAATCGAATAACGGATCGGCTGGGTCATCGTGGGAATCGGACGAAAATCGGACGGAATACGGCAGCGGAAACGAAGAGAGGCGCCGGCTGATATCGCGGGCGCCCCTCGCTGGCCGGGCCATGCAGCCCGGGGTGTCGGTCAGTTTACTTGCTCGACGCGAGCGCCTGGTTCAGCTGGTCGGCCGACACCGCGCCCGGCAGGCGGCGGCCGTCGGGCAGGAAGATCGTCGGCGTGCCGGTGACGTTCATCCCCCGGCCGAGCGCGAGGTTCTTGTCGAGCGCGGTCGTATCGCAGGTGCCGGCGCCGGTCGGCACGCGATGGTCGAGCATCCAGCTCTGCCAGGTTTTCGCGCGGTCGGTCGCGCACCAGATCGCCTTCGACTTCGCGGTCGAATCGGGCGACAGTACCGGATACAGGAACGTGTAGACGGTCACGTTGTCGATCGACTGCAACGTCGTCTCGAGGCGCTTGCAGTACGGGCAGTTCGGATCGGAGAACACAGCGATCTTGCGTGCGCCGTTGCCCTTGACGACCTTGATCGCGTTCGCGAGCGGCAGGCTCGCGAAATCGATCTTGTTGAGGTCGGAAAGGCGCGCGTCGGTCAGGTTCTTGTGCGTCTTGGTGTCGACGAGATCGCCGAGCAGCACGTAGTCGCCGGCTGCATCGCTATAGATGATCTGCGTACCGAGGTTCACTTCGTACAGGCCCGCGACCGGAGATTTCGACACGCTCTTGATCGGCGCGTCGTTGCCGAGACGCGCTTGCAGCGTGGCTTTCAGCTTGTCGGTGGTCTGGTCGGCCTGCGCGGTGCAGCCGAGCGTCGCCATCGTGACGGCCATCGCCAGCGATGCGATGCGGATCGTTTTTTTCATCCTGTAGTTCCTTCAGCTCAATCGGAGTGCACGTCACAGTGTACGCCGTAACGGAACCCTGTCCGACAGGCCGAAGGCGCGAAGGTTCGATCAGCCGAGCGCGGCCGACACGAGCCAGCGCTTCACGAGCGGTTGCGCACCGACGAACGCCATGCCCGCGTTGCGCACCGCCTTCGCAAAGGAGCCAGGCACCGCGAACAGCCGCTGCAGCCCGTCGGTCGCGACCATCAACGCGCGGATGTCCTCGCGGCGCGAACGCTCGTAGCGGCGCAGCAGCACCGTATCGCCGAGGTTGCGGAAGCTCTCCTTGTTCGCGATCGCATCGGCGAGCGCCGCGACGTCGCGCAGCCCGAGGTTCATCCCTTGCCCCGCGAGCGGGTGGATCAGATGCGCGGCATCGCCGACGAGTGCGACACGCGGGGCGATCAGCTTGTCGACGGTCTGCAGCGCGAGCGGGAAGCCGGCCGCGGGCGTCACGCATTCGAGTGCCCCGACCTGACCGTGCGACACGCGCTCGACTTCGGCCGCGAGCTGCGCCGGATCGAGTGCGAGCAATTCGTCCGCGTGCGCGGTGTGCGCGGACCACACGAGCGATACGTGACCGTCCGGCAGCGGCAGCAACGCGATGATCTCGCCTTCGTGAAACCACTGGCAGGCCGTCTCGCGGTGCGGCAGCGATGCCTTGAAGTTCGCGACGACGCCGGTTTGCCGGTAGTCGCGCCGTTCGACCTTGGCCCCCATTTGCGAGCGCACCCACGAATGCGCGCCGTCGGCGCCGACGACGAGATCGGCTTCCAGCACCTGCCCCGACGACAGCGTGAGCACGGCCGCGTCGTCGTGCACGTCGAAGCCCTGCGCGCGCGCATCGAACCACGTGAGGTTCGGCTGGAACCGCAGCGCGGCATCGAGCGACGTCTCGATCAGCGACGATTCGGCGATCCAGGCCAGTTGCGGCACGGAGGCCTGGTACGCGGAGAAATGCAGTTCCGCGTGCGCATCGCCGTACACGCGCATGTCGTAGACCGGCGCGAGCCGGCCATGGTCGAGCGCCTGCCAGACTCGCAGCCGCTCCAGCAAGGCCTGCGAGCTGGACGACAGCGCGTAGATGCGCGTGTCGAACGCGAGATCGGCCGGGCGCGGCGTGGCCGGCTGGGCGAGCAAGGCGGTCTTGTAGCCGGACTGGGTCAGCGCGAGCGCGGCCGTCTTGCCGACGAGCCCGCCGCCGACCACGGCGACGTCGAAGGTGTGGTGGGCAGTCATGGCGGGCATTATAGCCGCGGGGCCAATCCCTTACGCGGCCGGACTTTGCGGGAAATCAGCATAATCGCGGGCCGGCCCGGCAGCGCGACGGCCCGCCGCATCGGGCATTCGGGGGAAGGCCGGAAACCGGGGCGTCGGCACGGTACAATAGCGCCTTTGAACGTCGGCCCGCCGCGCCCCACGCGCCGGCCGTCCCTATTTTCCCGCGCCGCCGTGCCCTGTCCGGCCGCGCCGCCTTACCCGTCCGAAGGATTCCATGAGTCTCAAATGCGGCATCGTCGGCTTGCCCAACGTCGGCAAGTCCACCCTGTTCAATGCACTGACCAAGGCCGGCATCGCCGCCGAGAACTACCCGTTCTGCACGATCGAACCGAACGTCGGCATCGTCGAGGTGCCGGACGCGCGCCTGAAGGCGCTCGCCGAGATCATCAACCCGGAGCGCATCGTGCCGGCCGTCGTCGAATTCGTCGACATCGCAGGCCTCGTCGCGGGCGCGAGCAAGGGTGAAGGCCTCGGCAACCAGTTCCTCGCGAACATCCGCGAAACCGATGCGATCACGCACGTCGTGCGCTGCTTCGAGGACGACAACGTCATCCACGTCGCGGGCAAGGTCAGCCCGATCGACGACATCGAAGTGATCAACACCGAACTCGCGCTCGCCGACCTCGGCACCGTCGAGAAGGCGCTCACCCGCTACTCGAAGGCCGCGAAGTCGGGCAACGACAAGGAAGCGGTGAAGCTCGCTGCGGTGCTCGAAAAGGTTCGCGCGCATCTCGACCAGGGCAAGGCCGTGCGCGGCCTGGATCTGTCGGACGACGAGCAGGCGCTGCTCAAGCCGTTCTGCCTGATCACGGCGAAGCCGGCGATGTACGTCGCGAACGTGAAGGACGACGGCTTCGAGAACAACCCTCATCTCGACGCAGTGCGCAAGTACGCGGAAAGCGAGAACTCGCCGGTCGTCGCGGTGTGCGCAGCGATCGAAGCGGAAATCGCCGATCTCGACGATGCGGACAAGGAAGCGTTCCTCGCCGACATGGGCATGGAAGAGCCGGGCCTCGACCGCGTGATCCGCGCGGGCTTCAAGCTGCTCGGCCTGCAGACCTACTTCACCGCGGGCGTGAAGGAAGTGCGCGCGTGGACGATCCATATTGGCGACACGGCACCGCAAGCGGCCGGCGTGATCCACACCGATTTCGAGCGCGGCTTCATTCGCGCACAGACGATCGCATTCGACGATTTCGTCGCGTACAAGGGCGAACAGGGTGCGAAGGAAGCCGGCAAGATGCGCGCGGAAGGGAAGGAATACGTCGTGCACGACGGCGATGTGATGAACTTCCTGTTCAACGTCTGATACGTGCAATGCCGATGCCGTGCGATACGCTCGGCATCGCCTGATGCGCATCCGGAACGAAAAGCAAATGGGCCGATTGGCAAATGCCAATCGGCCCATTTTTCATCCACGGACTTGCCCGTCGGCCAAAGACGAGCACCGCTGCCCGCCTTCGGATCGTCACGTCATCACGTCGCCGACACCCGCCGCCCAGCACCTGCTCGCGCATCACGACCGCGCTTGTTCAACCACGAAGCAAACAACACGAGCAGCGCGAGCACGGCCGTCGCCCCCACTTCCATCCGGTGTTCCTCGCTGACGAACATCACGGTCAGCGTGCCGCAGATGAACACGATCACCGCCCACGTGAGCCACGGGAACAGCCACATCCGCAGCGTCAGGTCGGCGCCGCTCGATTCGAGCGTCTTGCGCATCCGCAGCTGCGAAATCGCGATCACGAGATACACGAGCAGCGCGATCGCGCCCGACGTCGCCAGCAGGAAGCCGAATACCTGCTCCGGCATCAGGTAGTTCGCGATCACGGTCAGGAAACCGAATGCGGTCGATGCGAGCACGGCCGCACGCGGCGTGCCGGTCGAATCGGTGCTATGCAGGAACGCGGGCGCGTCCTTGCGCTTGGACAGCGAGAACAGCATCCGCGATGCGGTGTAGAGCGCGGAATTCAGGCAGCTCGCGACGGACACGAGCACGATCACGTCGATGATCGCC
This sequence comes from Burkholderia sp. Bp9012, assembly GCF_003853825.1. NCBI lineage: Bacteria > Pseudomonadati > Pseudomonadota > Betaproteobacteria > Burkholderiales > Burkholderiaceae > Burkholderia > Burkholderia sp. Bp9012. The sequence continues at coordinate 23,297 of NZ_QTQA01000029.1, forward strand.
TTCGCGTTCGGAACCCCGATCAGTTCCATCGCGCGCTGATACGAGCCGTGCTTCGGCAGCAGCGGATCGTTCCACGGCACGATGGCCGCGACGACGAGGATCGAGCCGAGATAGAACAGCGTGATACGCCAGATGACGGAGTTCGTCGCACGCACGATCTGGCGTTGCGGGTTGTCCGACTCGGCGGCCGCGATCGTCACGATCTCGGTGCCGAGAAACGAGAACATCGTCGTCAGCATCGCCGCGAGCACCGCGCCGGCGCCGTTCGGCATGAAGCCCTGGTGCGCGAAGAGGTTCGACACGCCCGATACGGCCGGCGCGGGCACGATACCGACGATCGCCGCGCCGCCGATGCATAGGAACACGACGATCGCGATGACCTTGATCAGCGCGAACCAGAATTCGAATTCGCCGTAGTTCTTGACCGAGAAGAGGTTGGTGATCGTCAGCAGCAACGTGATGCCGAGCGCGAAGATCCAGGTCGCGACGCCGGGGAACCATGCATTGAGAATGGTCGCGGCGGCCGTCGCCTCGATCGGGATCACGAGCACCCAGAACCACCAGTACAGCCAGCCGATGGTGAAACCGGCCCAGTGGCCGATCGCGCGATCGGCATAGGTCGAGAACGAACCGCTGTCCGGATGCGCGACGGCCATCTCGCCGAGCATGCGCATCACCAGCACGACCAGGACGCCCGCGATCGCATACGCGAGGATCGAAGCCGGGCCGGCTTCCGCGATCGCGTGGCCGGAGCCAACGAACAAGCCGGCGCCGATGACGCCGGCAATCGACATCATCGTCACGTGACGCTGCTTCAGACCCGTGCCGAGGCCTGTCTTGCTTCCACTCATGTGTCTCTCTCCAAAAAACGGTTCCGATATGACCGGGTATCGCATGAAGGCGGCGCGGGATTTGTCGTTGTTGATCCGGCAGCCCGCCGCGCATGCGCGGCACGCGGGCAGGGAGCATGATCGAGCCTGTTCCGGTCGGTGCGCGCCGCGGTCTGCGAAGCTGCGGGTGCGATGCGGCACACGGGGCGCCGGCGCATCGCGTGCGCCCTTTCCGTCGGCTGTTGGTCAGCCGCCTTCGAAGCGAAGGAGTGTAAGCATCAAACGGTTCTTGACTAAGAACCAATTGAAGAATTTCGATGGAACCACTTGTTGCATCGATGCGAACCGATGCAACGCTTGGTCCGGTTCGGCGTCCGCTCATGAGCCGCCGGATCGGGAAACGCGCGGTGAGACATGCCGCCCGACATCGCAACGGACGCATTCCGTCAAGGTGGTTTGTGTGCCGCGCAGGCGCTGCGCCGGATGCTCAGGTCGCGCCGCCCGGCCCTGCGTCCCGCCATTTGGCCGGCACGATCGCGCGCCATTCTCGCAGAAGCAGGTTTTTCACGGCGTCAGGATGCGCGGCCGACAAGCGCACCAGCACGATCGGCCAGCCCGCATAGTGATCGGTCACGTAATACACGTCGGGCTCCGATTCGATCAGCCACGCGCGCTCGTCGGGGCCGACGCCCCGCACGACGAGCGTGTCGCCGTCCTCGCGCAGGCGCGCGAGCATCTTGCCCTTCACCCTGAGTGCGGGCGTGCCGTACGACTTGCCTTCCTCGACACCCCGCCATGCCAGCACGACCTGCCGAACTTCGTCGAATGTCACGATGCGCCTCCGCCCGTTGGTGATCGACGTCCCGGACACCGTAGCGGAAATCGAGGGTGGCGCCTAGCCGAGCAGCGTCTGGCCGCGCGCCCGGCGACACGCGTCTAGCGGCCCGCCGCGCACGCCGCCACCGGCGCGCGCCCCGTGGCGGCAACGATCGCAAACGCGATCGCATTCGCGGCCGCGCTGGCCAGGATCGGCACGAGATAGCCGCCGCCCGCGTCGTAGATGAAACCGGCGGCGGCAGGCCCGATCAGCGTGCCGAACGCGACGCTCGTGTACAGCATGCCGATGATCGCGCTCACGTTGCGGCCGCCGAAGTAGTCCATCACGACGGCCGGCAGCACGGCGACCCAGCCGCCGTAGAACACGCCGAACACGAGTGCGAACGCGGCCAGCGTCGCGACGCTTCCGGCACCGGCCCACGCCAAGAGCGCGGCCGCCATGCCTGCGAACATCGCGAGCAGCGACGCGCGGCGGCCGAAGCGGTCGGCGACGCCGCCGAGGAAGAAGCGCCCTGCCGTGCTGCCGACGCCGATCGCGCCGAGCAGCAGCACGGCCGTCGACTGCGCGACGCCGTGATCGAGCGCGTACGGCACGAGATGCACGAACGGCACGAACACGCCGAACGAGCAGACGAGGCATGCCGCATACAGGCTCGCGAACGGTCGCGACGTGACGGCTTCGCGCACGGTCGCGCCGGCGGGCACCGATGAAGTGGCACCGGGCTGCCCGTCGCGCGATTGCGCACGCGCCGCATCGCCGTCGGGCAGCAATCCGCGCCCGCGCGGATCGTTCTCGATCAGCAGCGACATGCCCGCGCCCACCACTACCGCGATCGCCGCGAGGGTGACGTACGCGCCGCGCCAGCCGACGTGCGCGATCAGCGCGGATGCGAGCGGCGGCATCACGAGCGTGCCGACGCCGATCCCCGCGACCGCGAGCCCCGACGCGAAGCCGCGCCGCCGCACGAACCAGCGTTGCACGGCGCCGACGGCCGGCACGTACGCGCAGCCGACGCCGAGGCCGACACCGAGCCCGTACGCGACATAGACCTGCAGCAGCGTATGCGCGGCACCGGCCGCCGCGAGACCCGCTGCCGTCAGCAACATGCCGGCGACGGCGAGCCGCCGCGAGCCGAAGCGATCGGCAAGCGGGCCGCTGACGATGCCGAAGCCGAAATACAGGAAGCCGGCCAGCGAGAACACGAGCGAGATCTGCCCGCGCGATGCCGCGAAATCACGCTGCAGCGATTCGACGAACGCGCTGAACGTGTACGCACTGCCGAAGCCGACGAACGTGACGGCGAACGCGGCCGCCACCACATACCAGCCGTAGAAGACGCGCGATGCGCGCAGGCTGCCCATGACGATCCTCCTTTCAGGTTCCGCCGGACGCCGCACGGCATCCGGATTGCCTCATGGATATAGTTGAACTATGTTGATCGCATCGACAGCGCAAAACCCGCTCACCACGGATACGATCCAATGCAACAACGGTACTCGTGCACGCTCGTTGCCTCAAACGATATTTCATCGGTCTTTCGCTTTAGAAAAACTCAATGATCCGTTCACGCCTTCCACCGCTCAACGCGTTGCGTGCGTTCGAGGCGGCCGCCCGCCACCTGTCGGTGAAATCGGCGGCCGAGGAGTTGTCGGTCACGCCGGGGGCGGTGAGCCAGATGATCCGCACGCTCGAGACGCATCTCGGCGTACAGCTGTTCGAGCGCGTGAATCGCGGCATCCTGCTGACCGCCGCGGGCCGCGACTACCTGCCGCCCGTGCGCAACGCGTTCAGGCAGATCGCCGACGCGTCGCAGCGTGTGTCGGGGGCCGCCGACAGCGGCGTGCTGACGGTGAGCGTCACACCCTTTTTTGCGTCCGCGTGGCTCGTGCCGCGCCTCGCGCAGTTCCGCGACGCGTGCCCGGACGTCGACCTGCAGATCGTCACGAGCCACGCGCTCGCCGATTTCTCGCGCGACGGCGTCGACGTCGCGATCCGCCACGGTCTCGGCCGCTACATCGGGCTATGCAGCGAACGGTTGCTCACCGTGGAGATCGTCGCGCTGGCGGCGCCGCCACTCGTCGCGCGGCTGGGCCTTCCGGCCACACCCGCCGACCTGGCCGGATGGCCGCATCTGCACGACGCCGAGCGCAAGGGCTGGCACATCTGGTTCGACGCGCAGCGAATCGCTGATTTCGGCCCGCCGCGCGGCCCCGCGTTCGACGATTCCGGCCTGTTGCTGCAGGCGATCCTCGCCGGCCAGGGCGCCGGCCTGCTGCCGGCGGCGATGGTGCGCGACGAGCTCGCGAGCGGCCGGCTCGTGCAGCTTGCCGACGTCGCCTGGCTCGACGATTTCGCGTACTACCTCGTCTATCCGCCGCATCATGCGGAACGCACGAAAGTCGCCGCGTTCCGCCGATGGATTCTCGAGGCCGCACAGGCCGACGGCGCGGCATCGATGACCGGCGCGGCGTAGCGTCGCTGCCCCTCAAGGCTGCGGCAACGATCTTCGGCCGATCGGCTAACATGCGGCCCGCACCCGACAACGACATCCGGAGAGCGACCATGCCTGCCCTGCTCCGCCGCATGACGCGCATCGCGACCCTGTCGGCCGCGCTGTTCGTCGCGTGTGCCGCCCTGCCGCCCGCGGCGCACGCGTATCGCGCGTCGCCCGGCTACGCTAACGAAGCCGACCTCGACCGGCACGACACGTACCGCAATCGCGACGGCGACACCGTCCATGCGCCGGCCCACTCGAAATCGGGCCGCGTGCCCGAGGGCGCGAGCGCGCGCTGTCGCGACGGCACGTACAGTTTCAGCCGCCATCGGCGCGGCACCTGCTCGGGGCACGGCGGCGTCGCCGCGTGGCTGTGAACGCGGGTCGGCCGGATGGCCTGCGCGGTGCCAGCGGCAGCCGGCGGCGAAGTACAATACGCGCTCGCGCCGCCAACCCGCGGCGACACCGCCGCGCCCCGCGCGGCACGCTCCGTACCGAATTTCCCGACGCCACGCACGCCCGCGAGCTGCGCGGCCGTCTTAACCTTTTCTGACTTTCACACCCGAATGGCCCAATACGTTTTCACGATGAACCGGGTCGGCAAGATCGTGCCGCCCAAGCGCCAGATCCTGAAGGACATCTCGCTGTCGTTCTTTCCCGGCGCGAAGATCGGCGTGCTCGGCCTGAACGGCTCGGGCAAGTCGACGCTGATCCGCATCATGGCGGGCGTCGACAAGGACATCGAAGGCGAAGCGACGCCGATGCCGAACCTGAACATCGGCTACCTGCCGCAGGAACCGCAGCTCGACCCGACGAAGACGGTGCGCGAAGCCGTCGAGGAAGGCCTTGGCGACCTGTTCCAGGCGAACAAGAAGCTCGAGGAAATCTACGCCGCGTATGCGGAACCGGACGCCGACTTCGACGCACTCGCGGCCGAGCAGGCGAAGTACGAAGCGATCCTCGCGTCGAGCGACGGCGGCAGCCCCGAGCAGCAGCTCGAAGTGGCCGCCGACGCGCTGCGCCTGCCGGCGTGGGACGCGAAGATCGAGCACCTGTCGGGCGGCGAAAGGCGCCGCGTCGCGCTGTGCAAGCTGCTGCTCGAGAAGCCGGACATGCTGCTGCTCGACGAACCGACCAACCACCTCGACGCCGAATCGGTCGACTGGCTCGAGCAGTTCCTGGTGCGTTTCCCGGGCACGGTCGTCGCCGTCACCCACGATCGCTACTTCCTCGACAACGCGGCCGAGTGGATTCTCGAACTCGACCGCGGCCACGGCATTCCGTGGAAGGGCAACTACAGCAGCTGGCTCGACCAGAAGGAAGAGCGCCTGAAGCAGGAAGAAGCGTCGGAATCGGCGCGCCAGAAGGCGATCAAGAAGGAACTGGAGTGGGTGCGCCAGAACCCGAAGGGTCGCCAGGCGAAATCGAAGGCGCGTATCGCGCGCTTCGAGGAGCTGAACAGCCAGGAATACCAGAAGCGCAACGAAACGCAGGAAATCTTCATTCCGGTCGGCGACCGCCTCGGCAATGAAGTGATCGAGTTCAAGAACGTCAGCAAGTCGTTCGGCGACCGCCTGCTGATCGACAACCTGAACTTCAAGATTCCGGCCGGCGCGATCGTCGGCATCATCGGCCCGAACGGCGCCGGCAAGTCGACGCTGTTCAAGATGCTGACCGGCAAGGAACAACCGGATTCGGGCGAAGTCGTGCTTGGCCCGACCGTGAAGCTCGCGTATGTCGACCAGAGCCGCGACGCGCTCGACGGCTCGAAGACGGTGTTCGAAGAAATCTCGGGCGGCGCCGACGTGCTGACGGTCGGCAAGTACGAAACGCCGTCGCGGGCGTACATCGGCCGCTTCAACTTCAAGGGTGGCGACCAGCAGAAGATCGTCGGCAACCTGTCCGGCGGCGAACGCGGCCGCCTGCACCTGGCGAAGACGCTGATCTCCGGCGGCAACGTGCTGCTGCTCGACGAACCGTCGAACGACCTCGACGTCGAAACGCTGCGCGCGCTGGAAGACGCGCTGCTCGAATTCGCGGGCTCCGTGATGGTGATCTCGCACGATCGCTGGTTCCTCGACCGGATCGCGACGCACATCCTTGCGTTCGAAGGCGATTCGCAGGTCACGTTCTTCGACGGCAACTACCAGGAATACGAAGCCGACAAGCGTGCGCGTCTCGGCGAGGAAGCCGCGAAGCCGAAGCGTCTGCGCTACAAGCCGATCAGCCGCTAAACGGAGCGGCCCGTGCACCCGGCCACGCGGAGCCGGATGCAGAAAGCGGCCGCTGCCGGCTCCGCAAAACGAAAAAGCGGGCTCGTGGCCCGCTTTTTTGCATTCGTCTGCCGTCGTCTGCCGGAAGACTACGCGAGCGCGCCCAGCTCGCGCAAACGCGCCTCGGTCGCGGCCGCGCTCGTGTGATGAATGCCGTGCCAGCCGAGCGCCGTCGCGGCCGCCGCGTTCTTCGCATTGTCGTCGATGAACACGAGTTCGTGCGGCGCGATGCCCGGCAGGAGCGGATCGATCCGCGCATGCATTTCGCGGTAGATCGCCGGATCGGGTTTCACGAGTTTCACGCGGCCCGACACGACGATGTCCTTGAAGCGCCGCAGCACCGGGAAGTTGTCCCACGCATACGGAAACGTCTGCGCGGACCAGTTGGTCAGCCCGAAGAGCGGCATTCCCTGCGCGTCGAGCCGGTCGACGAGCGCGGCGCCTTCGTCGAGCACGCCGCCGATCATCTCGTGCCAGCGCGCGTAGAACGCGCGGATCAGCGCCTCGTGCGCCGGAAACTTCGCGACGAGCTCGCTCGTCCCTTCGTCGATCGTCTGCCCGCCGTCCTGGCGGATCACCCACTCCATCGCGCACACATGCGTGAGGAACCACCGGCGCTCGGCTTCGTCCGGAATCAGTTGCCGGTACAGATACTCGGGGCTCCAGTCGATCAGCACGCCGCCGAAATCGAACACCACCGCCTTGATCGTCATGCGAACTCCGCGGCGAGCACGTCGGCAAGCGGACGCGGCGTCACCGAATTGCCCGACAGCGTATTGTTTTCCCACACGAAGTGGTGATGCGCGACGATCTGTGCGGCCGACAGGTGCGTGCGCTCGTTCGTCGTGTGCAGGTCGGACACGACGGTCGTCCGATAGCCGAGCAGTGCCGCGCGGCGTGCAGCCGAATCGACACAGAACTCGGTCGCATAGCCGCAGATCAGCACCGAGCGGATGCCGTGGCCGTCGAGCTGCGCGGCGAGCGGCGTGTCGTGGAACGAATCGCTCATCTGCTTGCGGATGCGCCAGTCGGCACGACCGACGATCAGTTCCTCGTGCATTTCCCAGCCGGGCGTGCCGGGAACGATATCGTCGTCCGCGTCGCCGTCGTGCTGCACGAAGCACACGGGCGCGTTCGCCGCGCGCGCCGCCGCCGTCAGCCGGTTGATGCCCGACACGACGTCGTCGAGCCGGTACGCGGGCCGCGCCCGCTGCACCAGCCCGCGCTGCATGTCGATCACGATCACTGCGGTGTCTGCCATCGGTTGCCCTCTCGATCATGGTCCGGCCGTCGCGCGGCCGTTGTCGCTCGTTGCGCCTGGCGTCAGATCGGCTGCGTGCGCGCGTCGAGCCACGCCTTCGCATCGCCGCTCACGTGCCGGCCGACGCGCTCACGCACGGTCGCGTGATATGTGTTCAGCCACGCGCGCTCCTCTTCATGCAGCATCTCGACCAGCACGCAGCGCGTGTCGATCGGACAGAGCGTCAGCGTCTCGAACGCGAGGAAGTCGCCGAACTCGGTCTGCCCGCCCGCGCGGTTCACGACCAGGTTCTCGATCCGGATGCCCCATTTGCCGGGCCGGTACACGCCCGGCTCGATCGACGTGATCATCCCCTCTTCCATCGCGGTGTACGGCTCGGCCGGCGCGTAGTGCGAGATGACCTGCGGGCCCTCGTGCACGTTCAGGAAGTAGCCGACGCCGTGGCCGGTGCCGTGACCGTAGTCGAGCCCGGCCGCCCACATCGGCGCGCGCGCGATCGCGTCGAGCATCGGCGAGCGGATGCCGCGCGGGAAGCGCGCACGCGACAGCGCCATCATCGACTTCAGCACGATCGTGAAATCGCGGCGCTGCAGATCGCTGACGGTGCCGACCGGCACGACGCGCGTGATGTCGGTCGTGCCGGTCACGTACTGGCCGCCCGAATCGACGAGCAGCAGGCCGTCGCCCGCGATCGTCGCGTGCGACTCGGGCGTCGCGCGATAGTGCGGCATCGCACCGTTCGCGTTGAAGCCGGCGATCGTCGCGAAGCTCGGCGACACGTAGCCGGGGCGCCGTGCGCGCGCGGCAGTGAGCTGCTCGTCGATCGTCAGCTCGGTGATCGTCTCGCGGCTCACCGCCTGCTCGAACCACGCGAAGAATTCGGCGAGCGCGGCGCCGTCGTGCTCCATCGTCACGCGCACGTGCTCGATCTCGGCGGACGTCTTGCGCGACTTCGCGAACGTCGACGGGTTCACGGCCTCGACCAGCTTCACGCCGGCCGGCACGGCCTCGAGCGTGCCGAACGTCACGCGGCGCGGGTCGATCAGCAGCGTCGCGCCGTCGGGCAGCGCCGCGAGCGCCGCGCGCGCGGCGTCATACGCGCGAACCTCGACGCCGTCCCGCGCGAGCGACGCGGCCAGCGCCGGCGACACCTTGCCGTCGGCGACGAACAGCGTCGCGCGATCGGCGCCGATCATCGCGTGCGCGACGAACACCGGGTTGAAGTTGACGTCGGCGCCGCGCAGGTTGAACAGCCACGCGAGATCGTCGAGCGTCGACACGAAATGCCATTGCGCGCCCTGCGCGTGCATCGCGCGGCGCACTTCGGCGAGCTTGCTTGCGCGCGTCGTGTCGGCCTGCGGCGCCACGTGCTCGAACACCGCGTCGCCCGGCAGCCCCGGGCGCTCCGGCCAGATCGCGTCGAGCAGGTCGAGATCGGTGCGCAGCGCGATGCCGCGCGCGTTCAGCGCGGCCGTCAGCGCGCGTGCCGCCGCGACGCCGAGCACGGCACCGTCGACACCGACCGTCGCCCCGGCCGGCACGTTCTGAGCGAGCCAGTCGACATGCGGCGCGCTTTGCTGGCCGCCCGTCATCTTCATCAGCTGGACGCCCGTGCCGGCGAGTTCCGCTTCGGCCTGCACCCAGTAACGGCTGTCGACCCACAAGCCCGCGAAATCCGCGGTCACGACCAGCGTGCCGACCGAGCCCGTGAAACCGGACAGCCAGCGGCGCGCCTGCCAGCGTTCGGGCAGGTACTCGGACAGGTGAGGATCGGCGGACGGCACGAGATAGGCGGCCAGGTCCTCGCGGACCATCGCACCGCGCAGCAGCGCGAGGCGGGCCGGCACCGACGAGACTTCGGGGAGACGGGCATTCATGATTTCACCTGAGAGCTTTCAGCGACGGGCAGACACCGCGACCGTCACGGCTACGGCGAGGAACGCGACACCGGTGCAGACCGGCCATTCGAGCGTTTCGCCATCGTAAAACAGTCCAGAGAGATTGCCGGCCATGCGCGCGGCGGCGGCGCCTGCGATGCCGACCAGCACCGCGATCCACCATGCCGGCCGGCCCGTGCGCCGCATCGGATGCAGCCACCGGCCGAACAGCCCGACGGCCGCTCCCAGGACAAGGATTCCAAACCAGTTCATTCGACGCCTTCTATAAATTCAGATTCGTCCCATAGGCGTGAACGTTGCCAGCGACTAGCATCGATTCATCCATCGAACCCGAGACCAGCCGGGCGCCGCGAACATTCGAGTGTAGGGGCCGACCCGACGTTATGGCAAGCGCGCTCCGGCAGCCGTATTGAAGAAATCCTCATGCGAATTGCCCTGATCGATCCGGAAGCACGTCATGCTGCGCTCCTGAACCGCCTCCTCTTCGCCGGCGGTCACGTGTGCCACACGTTTCCGTCCAGCACCGCGTTCTTCGAGTGGCTCGCTACCGACACCTGCGACATGCTGATCACCTGCAATTGGGCCGGCGATCAGCCGGCCGAGGAGGTCATTCCGCGTGCGCAAGCGATCCTGCCCGGCCTGCCGGCCATCGCCGTGATGCAGCTGCCGCGCGAAAGCGAAGTCGTGTCATGCCTGCACGCGGGCGCCGACGACTGCCTCGTGCGCCCGGTGAGCGGGCCCGAGCTGCTCGCACGGGTGAATGCGCTGAGCCGGCGCGCTGGCGTCCGGCGGCCGCCGAATCGCTCCCGCGAAATGTATGGGGAATACGCATTCGATGCGACCCACGGCCTCGTGCGCTTCGGCGACGTGGTCGTCTCGCTGACGCCGAAGGAGTTCCGCTTCGCGCAACTGCTGTTCGCGAACCTGTCCCGGCCCGTGTCGCGCGCCCATATCCTCGAAACCGTGTGGGCCCGCCGCCGCGACATGAAGTCGCGCACGCTCGACACGCACGCGTCCCGGCTGCGCAGCAAGCTGCAGTTGCTTCCCGAGCATGGCTACCGGCTTCTGCCGCTCTACGGCTACGGCTATCAGCTCGACCGCGTGCCGATCGAGCCCCCAAATTCGAGGCCGCGCCACGCTGATGCCCGGTATGCCGCGAGTGAGGAAATCACCGAAACGCTATAATATGGCGCTAAACGATAGCCCTCGATATGCAACTCCTCACGATCGGAATCAATCACCACACTGCGCCTGTCGCCCTGCGCGAACGCGTGGCGTTTCCGCTCGAGCAAATCAAGCCGGCTCTCGTCACGTTCAAGAACGTGTTCCTCGGCCCCCAGGCGCCCAATTCGCCCGAAGCGGCGATTCTTTCCACCTGCAACCGCACCGAACTCTATTGCGCGACCGATGATCGGGCCGCACGCGAGGGGGCGATTCGCTGGCTGTCGGAGTACCACCGGATTCCGGTCGACGAGCTCGCACCGCACGTCTACGCGCTGCCACAGTCGGAAGCCGTCCGGCACGCATTCCGCGTCGCGTCGGGCCTCGACTCGATGGTGCTCGGCGAAACGCAGATTCTGGGCCAGATGAAGGACGCGGTGCGCACGGCGACCGAAGCCGGCGCGCTCGGCACCTACCTGAACCAGCTGTTCCAGCGGACGTTCGCCGTCGCGAAGGAAGTGCGCGGCACGACCGAGATCGGCGCGCAATCGGTGTCGATGGCCGCCGCGGCCGTCCGCCTCGCGCAGCGCATCTTCGAAAAGGTATCGGATCAGCGCGTGCTGTTCATCGGCGCCGGCGAGATGATCGAGCTGTGCGCGACGCACTTCGCCGCGCAGAGCCCGCGCGAGCTCGTCGTCGCGAACCGCACGGCCGAACGCGGCCAGCGGCTCGCCGAACGCTTCAACGGCCGCGCGATGCCGCTGTCGGATCTGCCCGCCCGCATGCACGAATTCGACATCATCGTGTCGTGCACCGCGTCGACGCTGCCGATCATCGGCCTCGGCGCGGTCGAACGCGCGGTGAAGGCACGCCGCCATCGGCCGATCTTCATGGTCGACCTCGCGGTGCCGCGCGACATCGAGCCGGAAGTCGGCAAGCTGAAGGACGTGTTCCTCTACACCGTCGACGATCTCGGCGCGATCGTGCGCGAAGGCAACGCATCGCGCCAGGCCGCGGTTGCGCAAGCCGAGACGATCATCGAGACGCGTGTGCAGAATTTCATGCAGTGGCTCGACACGCGTAGCGTCGTGCCGGTGATTCGTCACATGCATACGCAGGCCGACGCGCTGCGCCGCGCGGAAGTCGAGAAGGCGCAAAAGCTGCTCGCGCGCGGCGACGATCCGGCGGCAGTCCTCGAAGCGCTGTCGCAGGCGCTCACCAACAAGCTGATCCACGGCCCGACGAGCGCGCTCAACCGCGTGAACGGCGCCGACCGCGATTCGCTGATCGACCTGATGCGCGGCTTCTACCAGCACGCGCCGCGCTCGAACGACCAGTCTGGCCACTAGCGCCGGCCGGTTGCTCTGCCGCCGGCCGGTCGTTGTCCTGCCGCCGGCCTATCCTTTCCGAATACCCTTGCCCCGGGAGCGCCGCTCCACACCATGAAGACGAGCATGCAACGCAAGCTCGACCAGCTGTCCACACGGCTGGCCGAACTGAACGACCTGCTGAGCCGCGAAAACGTCACGGCCGATCTCGACCAGTACCGCAAGCTGACACGCGAACATGCGGAACTCGGCCCGGTCGTCGAGCAGTACGCGCTGTGGCGCCAGTCGCGCAACGACGAAACCGCCGCGCAGGAGCTGCTCGCCGATCCGTCGATGCGCGATTTCGCCGAAGACGAGATCCGCAGCGCGCGAGAGAGCATGGCCCGCCTCGAGGTCGAGCTGCAGAAAATGCTGCTGCCGAAGGATCCGAACGATGACCGCAACATCTTCCTCGAAATCCGCGCGGGCACGGGCGGCGACGAATCGGCGCTGTTCGCGGGCGACCTGCTGCGCATGTACCTGCGCTTCGCGGAACGCCAGCGCTGGCAGGTCGAGATGATGTCGGAGAGCGCGTCGGATCTTGGCGGCTACAAGGAAGTGATCGTGCGGATCGCGGGCCAGGGCGCGTATTCGCGCCTGAAGTTCGAGTCGGGCGGCCATCGCGTGCAGCGCGTGCCGGCGACCGAGACGCAGGGGCGCATCCATACGTCCGCGTGCACGGTCGCGGTGATGCCGGAAGCCGACGAGATCGGCGAGGTCGAGATCAATCCGGCCGACCTGCGGATCGACACGTTCCGCGCATCCGGCGCGGGCGGCCAGCACATCAACAAGACCGATTCGGCGGTGCGCGTCACGCACATCCCGACCGGAATCGTCGTCGAATGCCAGGACGACCGTTCGCAGCACAAGAACAAGGATCGCGCGCTGAAGGTGCTTGCCGCACGCATCAAGGACAAGCAGTATCACGAGCAGCACGCGAAGGAAGCCGCGACGCGCAAGAGCCTGATCGGCTCCGGCGACCGCTCGGAGCGGATCCGCACTTACAACTTCCCGCAGGGCCGGATGACCGACCACCGGATCAACCTGACGCTGTACCGGCTCGAGGCGCTGATGGACGGCGATCTCGACGAACTGATCAGCGCGCTCGTCAGCGAGCATCAGGCCGAACTGCTCGCGTCGCTCGGCGACGCCGACTGAGATCGCGATGCCCGACACCACCGCCGACGATCTGCTGCGCGCGTCGCCGCTCGACGCGGTCGATGCGCGCGTGCTGCTCGCGCACGCGCTCGGCTGGACCCGCACGCAACTGATCACGCGCGGCGACGTGCCGCTCGACGCTGCCGCGGTCAAACGCTATCGCGCGCTCGAAGCGCGCCGCGTGGCCGGCGAGCCGGTCGCGCAGCTCGTCGGGATGCGCGAGTTCTTCGGCCGGCCGTTCGACGTGACGCCCGACGTGCTGATCCCGCGCCCCGAAACCGAACTGCTCGTCGAAGCCGCGCTCGACGCGATCGACGGACGACCGCATCCGACGGTGCTCGATCTGGGCACCGGCAGCGGCGCGATCGCCGTGTCGATCGCGGCCGAACGGCCCGATGCGCGCGTGTGGGCGCTCGACCGTTCGCCGGCCGCGCTCGCAGTCGCGCAACGCAACGCGAACAAGCTGCTCGACGCGCGCCGCCCCGGCGGCCCGCTGCACTGGCTGCAGAGCGACTGGTACGCCGCGCTCGATCCGGCACTCGCGTTCGACACGATCGTCAGCAACCCGCCGTACATCGCGCAGCACGATCCGCACCTCGCGCAGGGCGACCTGCGGTTCGAGCCGCGCGGCGCGCTCACCGACGATGCCGACGGTCTCAGCGCGATCCGCACGATCGTCGCGGGCGCCGGCGCCTACCTGAGACCCGGCGGCACGCTATGGATCGAGCACGGCTACGACCAGGCCGAAGCCGTGCGCACCTTGCTCGTGTCACGCGGCTTCATTTCGGTCCAGTCGCTCGCCGATCTGGCCGCGATCGAACGCACGACGGGTGGCCGCCTGCCCGGCTGATGGCCGGCCCGCCCGGTTGAAATCCGCTATCATTTCGTTCTAACGCCCCGCAAACGCAAGGTCAGTCATGGACACCCAACAACGTATCAAGCAAATCGTCGACGAAAACCAGGTCGTGCTCTTCATGAAGGGCAACGCGCAATTCCCGATGTGCGGCTTCTCGGGCCGCGCCGTGCAGGTGCTGAAGGCCTGCGGCGTCGACCAGTTCAAGACGGTCAACGTGCTGGAGGACGACGAAATCCGCCAGGGCATCAAGGAATTCTCGAACTGGCCGACCATCCCGCAGCTGTACGTGAAGGGCGAATTCATCGGCGGGTCGGACATCATGATGGAGATGTACCAGTCCGGCGAACTGCAGCAACTGTTCGCCGCCGCGTAACACTCCCTTCCCGATGGCATCTCCCAGTGCGCCGCCACGCCGGCTGATCGTCGCGATCACCGGCGCCACCGGTGCAGTCTATGGCGTGCGGCTGCTCGAATTGCTGCGCGCCGCCGGCGGCGTCGAAACGCATCTGCTCGTTTCGAACGCCGGCTGGCTCAATATCCAGCATGAACTGAAGCTGCCCAAGGCCGAGGTCGAAAGCCGGGCGGATGTCGTGCATTCGGTGCGCGATGTCGGCGCGACGATCGCATCCGGTTCGTTCGCGACCGATGGCATGGTGATCGCGCCCTGCTCGATGAAGACGCTCGCGAGCGTCGCGCACGGCCTGTCGGACAACCTGATCACGCGTGCGGCCGACGTCACGCTGAAGGAACGCCGCCGTCTCGTGCTGATGGTGCGCGAAACGCCGTTCAACCTCGCGCATCTGCGCAACATGACCGCCGTGACCGAAATGGGCGGCATCGTGTTTCCGCCGCTACCCGCGTTCTACGCGATGCCGAAGACGATCGAGGAACTCGTCGACCAGACCGTCACCCGCGTGCTCGACCTGTTCGCACTCAGTGCACCGATGACGGCGCCGTGGGCCGGCATCAGGCCGGCAGGGTAAGCCGCTCGACACGGCGCTCCGGCGTCGTTCTTCACGCATCTTCGCTGATTCGACCGTCTTCCCGCTCGATCCGGCAACCTCGAGCCCGCGCCTGCCGTCGAACGCCCGAAGCCGGCCGAATTATCAACTCACACGATTCAATCAAATTCCGCTAAGCCGATTTATCAATAATTGGTGTGCGTCTATAGTCACAGGCAAATCCCTTTTGCAGGCTCCCCACCATGAACCGCTTGCCCTCGCTTTACCTGTCCCACGGCGCCCCTACCCTGCCGATCGACCCGACACTGCCGTCCGGTGCGTTCACGCACCTCGGCGCCGAATTGCCTCGCCCGCGCGCGGTGCTGATGTTGTCCGCGCACTGGGGCACGCAACAGCCGGTCGCGAGCGTGGCCGCGCATCCTGAAACGATCCACGACTTCTACGGCTTCCCGCGCGCGCTGTACGAAATCCGGTACCCGGCACCCGGCGCGCCCGAGGTCGCCGAACGGGCGGCCGCGCTGCTGAACGCGGCCGGCATCGCGACCGCGACGACCGAGCACGGCCTCGACCACGGCGCGTGGGTGCCGATGCTGCTGATGTTCCCGGAGGCTGACGTGCCCGTCGCGCAGTTGTCGATCCAGCCCCGCGCGGACGCAGCCCATCACTTCGCGCTCGGCCGCGCGCTGCGGCCGCTGCGCGACGAAGGCGTGATGGTGATCGGCTCGGGCCAGATCACGCACAACCTGCGCGCGGCCGATTTCAGCGCGGCGCCCGAGGATGCGGACCCGCGCGTCGCGGAATTCACCGACTGGTTCGAGGCGAAGCTCGCCGCGCGCGATGTCGACGCGCTGCTCGACTATCGCCGGCAGGCGCCGCACGCGGCGCTGATGCATCCGACCGACGAACACCTGCTGCCGGTGTTCACCGCGCTCGGCGCGGCCGACGACGACTATCAGCTCGGCATCCAGTCGCTCGGCACGTATCAACGCGTGCTCGCGATGACGAACTACGTGTTCGCGAGCGCAGCCGCCTGAATCCGGCGACATAGCCGGCGGCCGCAAACAAAAAGCCCGCCCGAGCAGCGCTCGGACGGGCTTTTTTACGCTTTCCGCCACCGCCGATTCCGGTGGCGAGTCACGCGTCAGGCACCGACCCCTTCGAGGATCTCGTCATGCGACTCGCGCTCGTCGAGATACTGCGTCCGGTAGCCCGTATTCACGCCCCAGAAGTAGAACACCAGCGAGATGGCCGCGACGATCAGCATGTCCCAGCCGTACGGCAGCACGCCGTGACCGCCGAACTCCTTGCTGCCGATCAGCGACAGCACGGCCATCGTCGGCAGGTACGCGACCAGCCACCACGCGGCCTTCAGGTCGGCGCCCCAGCCGGTCCAGCCCGACTTCGCCTGGAAGTAGAAATACACCGGCAGCGCGACGATCATCAGCAGGATGATTTCGCCCGTCAGCGGCCACTTCGCCCAGTACAGGATCAGCGACGCGCAGACGAACGCGAACGGTGCAATCAGCTTCATCAGCGGGATCGACAGCGGACGCTCGATGTCGGTCGCCGCGCGGCGCAGCGCCATCAGGCTGATCGGGCCGGTCAGGTACGAGATCACCGTCGCGACCGAGATCACCGCCGCGAGCGAGCTCCAACCGCGGAAGAAGAACAGGAAGATGAACGACACGAGCAGGTTGAACCACATCGCCTGGCGCGGCACACCGTAGATCGGATGCACGTTGCCGAACATCTTCGGCATCGTGTTGTTGCGCTCCATCGCGTAGATCATGCGGGTGGTCGTCGCCATATAGGTCGTACCGGTGCCGCTCGGGCTGATGAACGCGTCGACATACAGCAGGATCGCGAGCCAGTTCAGGTTCAGCGCGATCGCGAGTTCCGCGAACGGCGACGAGAAGTTGAAGTGCGACCAGCCCTTTGCGACGTCGGCCGGATTCACCGAGCCGATGTACGCCATCTGCAGCAGCACGTAGATCACGAGTGCGATCAGGATCGAGGAGATCACCGCGAACGGCACGCTGCGCGACGGATTGCGCGCTTCACCGGCCAGGTTCACCGGGCTCTGGAAGCCGTTGAACGCGAACACGATGCCGCTCGTCGCGACCGCGGTCAGCACGGCCGACCAGCCATACGGCGCGAAGCTCGCATTCGACGCGGTGCCGAGGTTTTCCGGGTGGAAGCTCGACAGCATCAGGCCAAGGATCGTGAGGCCGGGGATCAGGAACTTGAAGATCGTGATCGCGGTGTTCGCACGCGCGAACGCCTTGACGCCCCAGTAGTTCAACATGAAGTAGATGACGACCAGCACGGCGGATAGCAGCAGGCCGGGTGTCGTCAGCTCGCCGTTCACGAACAACGCGTGCGCCCACGGATACGGCCACGTGCTCATGTACTGGATCGATGCTTCCGCTTCGATCGGAATCACCGATACGATCGCGATCCAGTTCGCCCACGCGCTGATGAAGCCCACCAGCGAACCGTGCGAGTAGCGCGCGTAGCGCACCATGCCGCCCGACTCGGGGAACATCGCGCCCAGTTCGGCATACGTCAGTGCAATCGCGAGAATCACGACCGCGCCGATGATCCATGCGCAAATCGCTGCCGGGCCGGCAATCTTCGCAGCCTTCCAGGCGCCGAACAGCCAGCCCGAGCCGATAATCGAACCCAGCCCCGTCAGCATCAGTGCAAACGGGCCGATGTTCCGTTGAATAGAACTCTTCACATCCTCTCCTATGTCTCAAAAAGCATGGTCGGCCTGCTGTCCGGGATCGGCTCGGATAGCACCGCGCATGCAATTTTGGGGGGAAGGATCACCCGATCGGGGCAACCCTTCCGCGCGGCGCGTAGTTTAACGGTTGCACCTGCAAGTTGGCGCCAAAATCGTTCGGCCCCTACAAAAAATTCGCATCGTTTGCAAGGTTTGTAAACCTGAACCCCGCAATAACCCTGAGTGCATGGAAATACGGTTGACCGCGCGACCGAATAGCCGTATAAACGACGTTGCAGGATTTCAAGCGGCGAGTGAATTGGTTCTTTCGTAGTTCGCCCATCAACGGTACTCCGGTTGGTCCTATTACCCCCTTCCTTGATTTTCCGCACCCATGGGCCTCGGCCCCGTTTTATCTTTTTAGGAACAAGTAACATGGCAACCGGTACCGTCAAGTGGTTCAATGACGCAAAGGGCTTCGGCTTCATCACCCCGGAAGGCGGCGGCGACGATCTGTTCGCGCACTTCTCGGAAATCCGCGTCGAAGGCTTCAAGACGCTGCAAGAAAACCAGAAGGTTGAATTCGAAGTGAAGACGGGCCCGAAGGGTCTGCAAGCTGCGAACATCCGTCCGGTCTAAGTTCGGCGCGATATTTCGTGTAAAAAAGCCCCGCTTCGGCGGGGCTTTTTGTTTTCCGGCGCGGGCCGCCTTGCGGCCACCGCCGACCCGCATGGCCTTCGCTCAGCCGAACAGCCGCTGCGCGTGAATGCCGAGCCCGGTCGCGACGCTCGCGAGGCGATCGCCGAATACCGGCTGCGCGTCCGGGAATGCGCCGGCGAGCGCACCCGACAGGAACGCGAGCCCGGTCGAGCCGCCGGTGAAATACAGCGCGCCGACATCGCGCGGCGCGACGCCCGCAAGCCGTACCGTTTCGCGCGCGGCGTCGACGATGCGCGCGGTGTCGTCGACGCTCGCATCGACGAGGCGTTCGGCGTCGAACGCGATCTGCAGATCCTCTTCCACGTCGTTCAGGTCGATCATCGTCTCCCCGCCCGCCGCCACGCCGATCTTCGCTTCTTCCGCGCGCGCCATCAGCGCATGCCCGAGCCGTTGCTCGACCACGCGCGTGAGCCGGTCGTACTGCCGTACGTCCTGGTACAGATGCTTCATCAGCTTCAGCTCGCCCAGCCGCTTCGGCGTGTAGACCGTGTTGATCAGGTGCCAGGTCGCAAGGTCGAAGTAGATCCGGTTCGGCAGCTCGCGCCCCTCGGGATCGAGCGCGCGGTAGCCGAACGCGGGCAGGATCGCCGCCAGCTCGACGCGGCGGTCGTAATCGGTGCCCGCGACGTGCACGCCGTGGTGAGCAAGCACGTCGTCCTTGCGCTCGAGGCGCGCCATCCGCTCCGGCCCGACGCGCACCAGCGAGAAGTCGGACGTGCCGCCGCCGATGTCGGCGACCAGCACGAGCCGCTCGGCCTGCTGGCGCGACTCGTAGTCGAACGCGGCCGCGATCGGCTCGTACTGGAAATGCACGTCCGTGAAACCGACCGACTGCGCGGCCGCTTCGAGCTGGTCCTGCGCGAGGCGGTCGGCGCGCGCATCGTCGTCAACGAAGAACACCGGCCGGCCGAGCACCGCGCGCCCGATCGGCGCGCCGGCGCGCGCTTCGGCCTTGCGCTTCAGGTGCGTCAGGAAACGCGCGATGATCTCCGTGTACGCCATCGCGCTGCCGTCGCCGAGATCGGTCGTGGTTTCCGCGAGCGGCGAGCCGAGGATGCTCTTCATCGAGCGCATCAGGCGGCCGTCGAAACCGTCGATATAGGAGGCCAGCGCCGCGCGGCCGTACTCGACCGTCTGCTCGTCGTTGTTGAAGAAGATCGCGGTGGGCAGCGTCAGGTGGTCGCCCTCGACGGGCGCGAGGCGCATGCCATCGCCGTCGGGCAGCGCCACGGCGGAATTGGACGTGCCGAAATCGATCGCGCAGTAAGTCATGGGAAGGTGCCGCAGCAGGGCCGGCGCGAAAACGGAAAGGACGGGCTTTTTATCATGAAGCCCGCCGGATCACAACCGGATCGCCCACCGATGCCGGCGCAACCGGCCCGGGGTCGCGATCAGGCGCACCCGCGGCGCACCGGCGACGGGTGCGGACGGGTCATCCAGCGCCACCACGCCGCCCGCGTGCTGCGCGCGCGCAACTGCCGCGGACAGCGTGCTCGACGAGCGCCTGCCCGATTGCGGATCAGGCTGCGGCGTCGAAACCCTTCTTCCAGGCGCCCGCATAGACGACTTCGCCGATCGCATGACGCGTGCGCGGCGCCTTTTCGCGATCGCGCAGAACCGGATCGAGTTTGTCTACGTTGCCGTAGTGGCCGAGCGAGATGATCGCCGGAATCGCGACGTCGGCCGGAATCTCGAATGCGTCGCGGAACGCCTTCGCGTCGAAGCCGCTCATCTGGTGTGCAGCAAGACCCAGCGCGTGCGCCTGCAGCACCAGCGACATCGCGGCCGCGCCCGCGTCGTACAGCGCGGTCGGCGCCGGCTCGCCCTTCGGCGTGAGC
Organism: Burkholderia sp. Bp9012; assembly: GCF_003853825.1. NCBI lineage: Bacteria > Pseudomonadati > Pseudomonadota > Betaproteobacteria > Burkholderiales > Burkholderiaceae > Burkholderia > Burkholderia sp. Bp9012. The sequence continues at coordinate 43,678 of NZ_QTQA01000029.1, forward strand.
GTGTGCGCGGTCACGGCGATGAGCACCGGCGCCGGCGCGTTCCAGCCCTGGTTGAACGGCACCAGCGTCGCGAATGCGCGCTTGAACGCCGCTTCGTCCTGCGTGCGATCGAACACGATGAAGCGCCACGGTTGGGCGTTGTACGCGGACGGCGCCCAGCGAGCGGCTTCGAGCACCGCGTGCAGATCGGCGGCGCTGATCGGCTCGTCCGAGTACGCGCGCGGGCTCCAGCGGCCGGCGATCAGGTCGTGAATCGAAACAGTGGTGGGAGCAGGTTTGACGGACATGCGGTTCCTCGCTGACATCGATGAAGGGGCGCGAACGCCCGGCGAACCGAAAGCATAACCGCTCGAGGCGTCACGCGCCCGATCATCCCGCGCAATGCAAATCACGGATCCCGCATTGACCGGCCGCACCCGTGCATGGGCCGGCCGAAGCGCCGCGCTCAGGCGGCCTGCGCGGCCGCGCGGGACGGGCCGCGGTTGATCCGCAGCACGATCAGCGCGCCGATGATGCAGAGCCCGCCCGAGATCATCGACGCGATCGTATAGGTGCCGAGGCTCGCACGCAGCAGCCCCGCGCCGAGCGCCGCGAATGCCGCGCCGAGCTGGTGGCCGGCGACGATCCAGCCGAACACGACCGGCGCCGCGGCCTTGCCGAACACGTCGGTGGCGAGCCGCACCGTCGGCGGCACGGTCGCGATCCAGTCGAGCCCGTAGAACATCGCGAACAGCGGCAGCCCGAAGAAATCGATGCCGAACGCATGCGGCAGGTAGATCAGCGACAGCCCGCGCAGCCCGTAGTACCAGAACAGCAGCACGCGGTTGTCGTAGCGGTCGGACAGCCAGCCCGACAGCGTCGTGCCGAACAGGTCGAATACGCCCATCGCGGCGAGCAGCGATGCACCCTGCACTTCGGTCATCCCGTAGTCGCTGCACATCGCGATCAGGTGCGTGCCGACATAGCCGTTGGTGCTCGCGCCGCAAATGAAGAAGCTGAAGAACAGGAGCCAGAAGTCGCGCGAGCGGCTCGCCGTCAGCAGCGTGCGGAACGCGACCGCGAGCGGGTTCTCCTTCGTCGCGTCGGGCGCGGCCGGCGCGTCGGCCGGCTCGCCGTAGGGGCGCAGCTTCACGTCGGCCGGCCGCTCGGGCAGCAGGAACGCGACCAGCGGAATCACGATCGCGGCCGCCACCGCGACGACCAGCACGACCGGCCGCCAGCCATGACGCTGCGCGATCGCCGCGAGCATCGGCAGGAACACGAGCTGACCGGTGGCCGTGCTCGCCGTGAGGATGCCCATCACCAGGCCGCGCCGCGCATGGAACCAGCGCGTGACGAAGGTCGCCGACAGCGTCAGCGCGACGACGCCGGTCGAGCAGCCGACCATCAGGCCCCAGATCACGACCATCTGCCAGCTCTGCGTCATCATCGACGACAGCGCGACGCCCGCGCTCATGGTCACCAGCGCGGTCAGGATCGTCGGCCGCAGCCCGAAGCGCTGCATCGCGGCGGCCGCGAACGGGCCCGTCAGGCCGTACAGCGCAATGTTCACCGAAATCGCCAGCGAAATCGCCGCGCGGCTCCAGCCGAGTTCGCGCTCGAGCGGCACCATCAGCACGCTCGGTGTCGCACGCGTCCCGGCCGCGGCCAGCAGGATCAGGAAAACCACCGCCGCCGCGAGCCATCCATAGTGGAAACGCCCGCCGATTCGTGTCACTGCCCAGTTCATGTCGTCGCTCTCCAATTGGCGGGCCGGCACCCGCGCGCCGGCCCCGCGTCACCACCAGGCCACCTCCGCCGCATGCTGCATCGGCTGACCGGGGCCGATACCTGGCATCTGTCTGTCGATCCGGCCGGCATTGTTACCGCTCGGTCACAAGTGTGTTGCGATCGTAGTGACCAGTCGGTAACATGTCAAGCAATTCATCACGCAGTCGAGGGTCATCATGTCGGGCATCGAGGCCGCCAACAAGCCGCCGGCACGTCGCACGCGCCAGCCGATCGCCGCGGCCGCCGCGCAGGAACACCTGCTGCGCGCCGCCGAGGAGCTGTTTTACAAGGAAGGGGTGCGCGCGGTCGGCGTCGAAGCGGTCGTGGAACGCGCGGGCGTCAACAAGATGAGCCTGTACCGCCAGTTCTCGTCGAAGGACGAGCTGATCCTCGCGTATCTCGAACGGATGGATGCGTGCTTCTTCGAGCGCCTCGATTCGAGCGTCGCGAAGCATCCCGGCCAGCCGAAGGCGCAGTTGATCCAGTATTTCGTCGATCTCGCGGAGCGCGCGACGCAGAAGGACTATCGCGGCTGCCCGTTCGTCAACGTCGCGGCCGAATTCCCCGATGCGTCGCATCCGGCGCGCGAACGCGTCGCGCAAAACAAGGAGCGGCTGATGAAGCGATTCGTCGAGCTATGCGAAGGCGCAGGCGCCCGGCAGCCGAAAGCGCTGGCCGATGCGCTCGCGCTCGTGGTCGAGGGCATCTACGCGGCCAGCCAGACCTACCGGCACGGCGAAACGCCGATCGGCACCGCGCCCGCGCTGGTCACGCAACTGATCGAAGCCGCCTGCGCGTGACAGGCGGCGCACGCCCGAACCCCGCGTGCTCGCTCCCGCTACAATGCGGCCCTCGCTTCCGCCTTGCCCGACTGCCCTCGCCATGACCGATACCCGCCCCGATTCGCACGACGACATCCTCGCCGCCACGCGGCACTGGCTCGCGCGCGCGGTGATCGGGCTCAATCTGTGCCCGTTCGCGAAGAGCGTCTATGTGAAGGAGCAGGTGCGCTATGCGATCAGCGAAGCGACGACGCTCGAGGACGCGCTCGCCGACCTCGAAACCGAGTTGCGCGCGCTCGAAGCGGCGGATCCGCAGCAGGTCGACACGACGCTCGTGATCTATCCGCGCGCGTTCGCTGATTTCGTCGACTACAACGACGCGCTGTTCTTCGCCGACCGGCTCGTGCGGCAACTGCGGCTCGACGGCGTGCTGCAGATCGCGAGCTTCCATCCCGAGTACCGGTTCGAAGGCAGCGAAGCCGACGACATCGAGAACTACACGAACCGCGCGCCGTATCCGATCCTGCACCTGCTGCGCGAGGACAGCATCGCACGCGCGGTCGACGCGTTCCCGGACGCGTCCGCGATCTACGAGAAAAACCAGGAAACGCTGCGCCGCCTCGGCCACGACGGCTGGCGTGAATGGATGCGCCGGCCGGGCGACGACGTCTGACGCGTCGCGCAACGGCCGTCCGCCGCGCGGCAAACGGGCCGCGAGTCGGCCTGCCTCAGTCCGGGGCCTGCTCGACGGCCTCGCCCGCCGCCGCCGCGGGCGCCGGCGCGAAGAAGCGCTCGTTCAGTTCGGCGAGCCCGAACATGCCGAGGATCTCGTTCAGCCGCTCGCCGGGCTTGCGGCGCGGCAGGTTCTTGTACTGCGCGATGATCAGCTCGTTCTTCATCGAGTGTTCCCAGCCGACCAGCTCGGTCACGCTGACCTGATAGCCGTGCGCCTCGAGCTGCAGGCAGCGCAGCACGTTGGTGATCTGGCTGCCGAATTCGCGCGTATGCAGCGGATGCCGCCACACTTCGGTCAGCGCGTTCGCGAGCGACTTGCCCTTGTTCCTGCGCAGCACGCCCGCGACTTCCGCCTGGCAGCACGGCACCAGCACGATGTGCTGCGCGCGCTTCGCGAGCGCGAAACGGATCGCATCGTCGGTTGCCGTGTCGCATGCATGCAGCGCGGTGACGACATCGACCGTTTCGGGCAGCTTCGGCGACGTGATCGAATCGGCGACCGACAGGTTCAGGAACGACATGCCGCCGAATCCGAGTCGCGCGGCGAGTTCGGTGGAACGCGCGACGAGCTCCTCGCGCGTCTCGATCCCGTACACGTGCGACGCGAACGCCGGTGTGCCGTGCCCCGGCTGCTGCTTGAAGAACAGGTCGTACAGGATGAAGCCGAGATACGACTTGCCGGCGCCGTGATCGACGAGCGTCACGCTGCCCTTGTCGGCCTGCACGCTCGCGAGTAGCGGCTCGATGAACTGGAACAGGTGATAGACCTGCTTCAGCTTGCGGCGGCTGTCCTGGTTCAGCTTGCCGTCGCGGGTGAGGATGTGCAGCTCCTTCAGCAGCTCGATGGACTGCTCCGGACGGATTTCGTAGGTCTTGTTCGACATCGTGAAGCGTCGCCGGGCCACGGTCGGTCGACCACGGCCCGGCGGCGGGAATTCGTGAGGAATGGCGACAGTTTACCGAAAATACGCGATCAGGCTCGCGCGCCGAGCCGCCAGAGCGACGTGACCTCGGCGCGGCGTGCCGCGTGCAGCGGGTCGTCCGCGTCGGCCGACTTGGGGTGCGCGGGGCGGATGTCTTCACGGCCGAGCACGACGAGCCCGGCTTCGTCGATCCATTGCAGCAGCGTGTCCCGCGGCCGCAGGCCGAGATGTTCGGCGAAATCGGACAGGATCAGCCAGCCTTCGCCGCCCGGTTCCAGATGGTCGGCGAGCCCCGCGAGGAAACCGCGCAGCATGCGGCTGTCGGGATCGTAGACCGCGTATTCGATCGGCGCGCTCGGACGGGCCGGCACCCACGGCGGGTTGCAGACGACGAGCGGCGCGCGGCCGGCCGGAAACAGGTCGGCTTCGACGACCTCGACGCGCTCGGCATGACCGAGCCGCGCGACGTTCTCGCGAGCGCACGCGAGCGCGCGCGGATCCTGATCGGTCGCGACGATGCGCTCGACACCGCGCGACGCCAGCACGGCCGCGAGCACGCCGGTGCCCGTGCCGATGTCGAACGCGAGCGACGTCGCGGGCAGCGGCGTGCGCGCGACGAGTTCGACGTATTCGCCGCGCACCGGCGAAAACACACCGTAATGCGGATGGATCAGCGCGCCGCCGAGCGCCGGAATCGGCACGCCCTTCTTGCGCCATTCGTGCGCGCCGACGAGGCCGAGCAGCTCGCGCAGCGACACGACCGACGGCGCGCCGCCCGGGCCGTATGCTTCCTCGCACGCTGCACGCACGTCGGGCGCGCGGCGCAGCGGGATCGTATAGTCGGCGTCGAGCGGGATCAGCAGCATCCCGAGCGTGCGGGCACGCTGCGATTGCGCGAGGCGATGCAGGTTGAATGCGTCGACGCCCACCGCGGCCTTCGCCTTCTTCGGCTTGCGTTCGACGCGGCGCGCCATCGCCTGCACGAGCTGGCGCGCGTTCTGGAAGTCGCCCTGCCAGACGAGCGCGGTGCCCTCGCACGCGAGGCGGTACGCGGCGTCGGCGGTGAGGCGGTCGTCGGCGGGCACGGCGCGCCTGGGCGGCTGCACGCCGGCTTCGGAGCGCCAGCGCACGGCATGTTCGGCGCCGTCGGCGTCGGTCCAGTGGAAAACGGAGAAATCGGTCACGCGAGCTCGGCTACGGTTGGCTTCAGACAGGCGGCGCTACAGGAGCGCGCCGCGCGGACCACACCATACCGCGCTTTGCCCGCGCGGCAAAGCGCGGGCGACCGCCCTGGCATTGCGCAGGCAGCCTACCCGCCCCACCCCGGCATCGCCGGCATGCGCAACGTGCCCGCATCGCGGAAATGCACGCTGCCGAGCACGCCGCCCGCGAGCCGGCCGCGCAGCGCGTACGGCAACTCGCCGTTGGCCGCCGCGCCGGGCAGGTTCCACGCCTGCCGCGCGGCGGCGAACGCCGACACCGAAACGGGCACGTCGATCACGGCCTCGCCGAAGCGCGGCACGACACCCGCGCGATCGCTCACGCCGCTCGCGAACGGCGTGCCGTTCAGTTCGAGTGCGACCGAAATGCCGTCGTATTCGATCGGCGTGTCATTCGGGTTCTGCACGCGCAGTTTCAGGCTGAAGCGCATCTCGAGGCCCTGGCCGACGAGCGGATCGAGCCCGGCGACGGTCACGCTCACCGGCTCGCGCGTCAGACCCGCGCAACCGCCGAGCACGAAGACGGCGGCGAACAGCAGCAGCATGGCGCGCAGCGGCGCGATATGGAACAGGGCTCGTGGCATGGGCTGGCCTCCTTGCGGCAATCGATTTGACGGATCGTCGCTGCATTGTACCGAGCGCGCCACGCTCCACCCTGATTCGTAGTTTCCGCGCACCGCCGAGATCGTTAATAGATTAAAACTACGAAAACAAGTAGTCGAATGGAAAGCGAATTAATGCCTTCCAGCATTCAATGGTGCGCAAAAGATTCAATCGAATCACTTTCTAATTTTTTCGTTTCCTTTACCCAAAACCATCAAGTATATTTACGCATCCTTCGAGCAGGCCGACAAACCTTCAAGCCGCATGACGGCGATTTTACGGAACGGCGACACGCCGTCCTTCCGTCCTGCGGCCTTGCACGGCCAGCCCCGTGGGTCGTCGGTTCAAAGGGAATGCACGCCCGCGCAGGGCGGGCGGCCCCGTGTCGTGCGCGCGAAATCAATTCAGTACAACACGCGCCCGGCCATTTTGAACCGGCAAGTTAACCGACATCCGGAAACACAGAGGGGGCAGTAAACCATGATTACCTTCACGTAGTCGGCCGGCCGTCTTTTCGAATAATCCGTCATTGGCATTTCTCGTCGCTGTTGATTAACGGCGAGGGATTTCCTTTGCCGGCGTTTTCGCAGCACTGAACGATTCTTTCAACAATCGAGGTTTCAGTCATGTCGATCAACATTCACAAGATGCGTTACCTGCCGCTGGTCGCCGCACTCGCGCTCGCCGGGTGCGGCGGCGACGACAGCGGTGTCGGCTCGGCTTCCGCGCTCAGCTCCGCCGGCGCGCCGCACTCGAGCTCGTCGCCCGCCGCCAACACGCCGCCGAGCGCGTCCAATGTCGACAAGAGCGTGTCGCCTGTCGAACTGCCGGACACCGTGGTACCCGTCAACTACCGGCTGTGGTTCCGACCGAACGATGCGCTGAACGCGTTCGACGGGCGCGCCGACGTCGAGATCAAGGTGCTGAAGCCGGTCAACAACATCGTCATCGCCGGTCACCGGATCAAGTTCACGAACGGCCGCATCACGCTGCAGCCGGGCAACATCCAGCTGATCGCGACGCCGCAGGACAAGGGCGACTTCTACCAGCTGCGTCCCGTCGCCGGCACGATCTCGCCGGGCAACTATTCGCTCCACATGGAGTGGTCGGGCATCATCAACTTCAAGTCGTACGACGATCCGGCCACGCAGACGGGCGGCAGTTGCGGCGACGATCCGTATCCGGGCTGCTCGGCCGCGGAAGGCGTGTTCCGTGTCGACCTGAAGAGCACCGACGGCACGACGAGCGGCGCGATCCTCACGCAGGGCGAAACCAACCTGTCGCGCCAGTGGTTCCCGGGTTGGGACGAGCCGGCATTCCGGCCGACTTATGAAGTGACGGCCGAAGTGCCGCAGAACTGGCGCGTCGTGTCGAACGCGGCCGAGAAACCGTCGACCAACGTCGGCGGCGGCTACAAGCTCGTGCAGTTCGAGAAGACGCCGCCGATGCCGTCGTACCTGCTGTTCTTCGGCGGCGGCATGTTCGACACCTACGAGGACGATTTCTCGAGCCCCCTGCCGGGCGGCAAGGGCGGTCTGCACCTGCGCGTGTTCACGCCGCCGGGCATGAGCGACTGGGCGAAGCCGGCGATGGACCGCACCAAGCAGGCGCTCGACTTCTACTACCGCTATACGGGCATCCCGCTGCCGCTGACGAAGTTCGACACGGTCGCCGCGAACGATGCGTTCAAGGAGCAGAAGGACCTGAACTTCGGCGGGATGGAGAACTGGGGGTCGATCCTCGAGTTCGCCGACGACATCCTGCCGCAACCGGGCCAGCCGATGTCGCACTACGGTAACGAGGTGCTGACGCACGAAGTCGCGCACCAGTGGTTCGGCGACCTCGTCACGACCGACTGGTGGGACAACGTCTGGCTCAATGAATCGTTCGCGACGTTCTTCGAGACGAAGACGACGATCCAGTTCTTCCCCGACGAGTTCAGCTGGCTCGATCAGGTAAAGAACAAGTATCGCGTGATCAATCGCGACATCGGCCCGAACGCATTCCCGGTCGCGCCGAACTTCAATGACTGGGCGTCGAACGACTTCGTGCTGAGCGCGAGCGCGTTCACCTACGACAAGGGCGGCCACGTGCTGAAGACGCTCGAGAACTATCTCGGCGAGCAAACCTTGCGCAAGGGCTTGCAGCAATACTTGGTCGATTACTCGTTCGGCAACGGCACACCGAAGCGCCTGTGGGATGCGCTGTCGAAGGCGAGCGGCCAGCCGGTCGGCCCGATCGGCGACAGCTACGTGCGCCAGACGGGCGTGCCGCTGATCTCGCTCGACACGCAGTGCGACATGACGAAGAACCAGACGGTCGTCACGCTGAAACAGCAGCCCTTCCCGAACAAGAACGCGTATCCGGGCCTGCAGTGGACGGTACCGATCACGCTCGCGTACGGCCAGGGGCTCGCGAAACACACGACGCTCGCGCTGAAGGATACGCAGACGCAGACGCGGATCGACGGCTGCACGGGCGTGGTCGCGGATCCGAGTGGTCTCGACTACTACGTCGTGAACTACAGCGACGCCGCGTGGAGCGGCCTGCTCACGCAGGTCAACGGCTCGACCGATCCGGTGCTGCTCGCGAACCTGAAGAGCGAGGCCGCGCTGCTCGTCGCGAACAACCTCGCGCCGGCTTCGCGTTCGACGTCGATCGGCTCGGTCGCCTCGCCGGCCGCGATGAAGCTGCGCCAGACGCCGAGCTTCGGCGGCATCGCGCCGACGGTGAAGGAACGTCCGTCGCTGCGCTACCAGGGCATGTTCAAGCCGCGCAAGACGCTGGTTCAGTAACGTCGTGGTCCGGCCGGCCGGTGCCGCGGAGTTTGCGGCGCCGGCCGGCGTTCAATCTTTCACGTCCTTCGACAGGCTCCGGATGCGGGGCCTGTTTTTTTGCGGCCGCCGCTAGCGATCATCGCGCCGGCGAAACGCCCACCACGCGGCGAGCGCGGTAAAGCCCGCGACCAGCAGCACCATCAGCCAGAACCCGTGCTTGTTCTCCGAGAACGGCACGCCGCCGACGTTCATCCCGAAGAAGCCCGCGACGATGTTGATCGGCAGTGCGATCACGGTCACCAGCGTCAGCGTGAACAGCGTCCGGTTGTTCTGCTCGTCGAGCCGCGAACCGATCTCTTCCTGCAACAGCTTGATCCGCTCGTTGAGCCCCGACAGGTCGGCGAGCACCAGCGAGAACTCCTCGGTCGACTCGCGCAGTTCCTGCACGTCTTCGGCATGCAGCCACGCGGGCGGTTTCGCGAGCAGCCGGAAGATCGACCCCGGCTCGGGCGCGAGCATGCGCTGCAGCCGCGTCAGCGTACGGCGCATCGCGCCGAGTTCGACGCGATTCGACGTGAGCCGTTGCGACAGGAAGCGATCCTCGATGCGGTCGACGTCGATGCTCGTGCGCCGCATGATCTGGATCAGCAGGTCGGCCTGGTCGCGCAGCAGGTGCACGAGCAGTTCGGCCGGCGACCGGAACCGTTCGCCGTCGCGCACGCAGGCGCGCAGCGTGTCGACCGAGCGCAGCGGCTTGAGCCGCGCGGTGACCATGATGCGCCGCTCGACGTGGACGAACAGCGTCGCGATTTCCGACGGCGTCAGCTCGAGGTTGAACATCACGTCGTTCACGATCGCGCGCAACGCGCCGTCCTCCTGCTCGATGCGCGTCGAGCGCGATCCTTCGTGAAGGAATTCGAAGAAGCTGTCGGGCAATCCGAGGTGCGTGCGCATCCAGCGCTCGCTCGCGCCGTGCGCGAGATTGAAGTGCAGCCAGACGAAATCGTCCGAAGTAGCTGCCTCGCGCGCGCGGCACGTGCGCAGCCATGCGGCGGCCGCGTCGGCATCGAGCATCGCACCCGATCCGCCCGGGACGAAGCGGAATCCGCACACCATGCCGGACGTATCGGCGCCGTAAGTCTGTACGATCAGATCCATCGTGTCGAAGGTCGTGCGGCGCGGCCGCGCCGCGCATCGCGCATTGCGGCGCCACGCCGGGAAATGAAAGGAAACGTATGCCCGACGTATGCGACATTTTCGTGACGGGGTCACATACGGACGTCCGGCGTCGGACAGCCCCAAAAAGCAATGCGCCGCCCATTGGGCGGCGCATGTGCGATGAGCAGGCCGGCGTGACGCCTCGCTACTGCCGCGTCTCCGACTGCGCGGCGGTCGGGCAGGCGGGATCCTTGCCCCAATGGCCGTCGCAGACGCGCCACCGGCACAGCTGATCCTCGAAGAAGCCGCGCTCCGAGCACTCCTTCACGCGCGCTGCGAGCGAACCGCCCGTCGTGGCGGCCGTCTTGGTCGGCACGACCTGCCCCTTCTGCGCGGCGACCTTCTTGTCCGCCGGCTTCGTGCGTGCGACGAGCGCGGCGAGCAGGTCCGCATCCGGGTCGTCCTTCCCGGCGGCCTTTGCGCTCGCGGTACGGGTCGTCGCGTCGCGACGCTTCTTCGCCTGCGCGAGCTCCGCCTGCTGTTCCTTGTGGTGCTTGCGGGCCTCCGCCTTCGCGTCGGCCTTCGCATCGGCCTTGCTGCGTGCGGCGACCTTGCCGCTCTGCGCGGCGTCGGCCTTCGCGGTTTTCGCCGTCGCAGCCGCGGCGGCGGCCGTCGCGGCGACGGCGCCAGCCGTGGCCGCGCCCGATGCATCGTCGGCACCGTTCGCGAGCGCGCGCGACAAGCGGCTGTTGTCCGCGCCCGACGCGCCCGATGCGGACGCAACGGTCTGGGACGCCGCATCGTCATTGACGATCGTGGCCGGTTGCGCGGCAGGAGCGGCCGACGCGGCATTCTGCGCGACCTGCACGGCGCCGTCGCTGGCTGCCTCGGCCTTCGCCGCTGCCTGCGCGGGCGCGGCGGCCACGACAGCCTGTTCGCCGGATTGCTGCTGCCAGCGCCATGCCCCCCAGCCGCCGACGGCGACCACGAGCGCGACGACAGCCGCGATCGGCCCCTTCAGCGAGCGGCGCGGCGCTTCGGCCGGCGGCGTGACACGTCCTTCCAGATTCGCGAGAATGCGCGACTGCTGCGGTCCACCCTCACCTGCCGGTTTGGTATCGGACAGCAGGCTCGGCGGGGTTTTCGAATTTGAATTTTCCGGCGCACTCATTCAGCGTCTCATTGAATCCTGGTTTAATTCACCGCGATAATATAGCCCGGCCTCTCAAAGCAGCCTGATTCTAAGAGCAAGCATTGCAAAACACAATCAATTCCAATTTCCGGGGATTTCGTTGATTGCCGTCGCACTCGTCGCCTATTTCGCCCTTGCCGTCGCGGTCGCGGCACTGTTGCTTTTACCGGGTATCCGCACGGCGGTTTTCGAATCCGTCGCCCAGTTTCACGGCCGCCTGACGCGCCGCGCGAACGCTCGCGCCGCACGCACGCGAAGTCAGATTGTTAAATCGGCAACCGTTACGCGCGGCGCATTAAGCGATGTGCAAAATTTACTGATTCGGCGACGCTTGATGATTATGGTGTCGGCAGGTATTCTTGCGACGCCGCCATTGGTGGCCATTGCGTTACGCGGTCGGCAATTGTTTCAGTACGACGACACGGCGCGCGTGCCGGACGAGAAGATCGCCGCGCTGCTGCAGGGCGAACAGCTCGTGCCGCCCCCGCCGTTGCCGCCGGAAGTCTTTGCCACGAAGGAAGTCGAACAGGTGCGGCCGGCACTGAAGGACGCGAGCCGCGACTGGAACCTGCTGGATCCCGATTTCCGTACGCGTTTGCTGCTGGTCTACAAGATCATGCACGAACAATATGGTTACGAGATGGCGCTGCTGGAAGGTTATCGGAGCCCGGAACGACAGAACCGGCTCGCGCAAATGGGCACCAACGTGACCAATGCGGCGGCCTTCCAGAGTTATCACCAATTCGGGCTCGCGAGCGACAACGCGTTTCTGCGCGACGGCAAGCTGGTCATTTCCGAGAAAGATCCCTGGGCGATGCGCGGCTACCAGTTGTACGGACAGGTTGCCGAACAGGTCGGCCTGACCTGGGGAGGCCGATGGAAAATGATGGATCTCGGGCACGTGGAATACCATAAACCCGGTTTTAAACTGGGACGCGGCAGCTAGTCAGGGCTGCCGGACAAGAAATAATGAGGGCGGCATGGGGCTTTTTAATCATCCGGCAGGAAACGATTTGAGCGGCGCAATCGATCGGGCATTCCGTTGCACGATTTTTTCCGATCGCCGCTTCCGTTTTAATTCTCACAGCGTCCTTTCATTATTGCGCGCGCCTTCTCCGATGCCGCGGGCGCATTGATGCCAGCCCCCTTCATCCCGTTTGACAGCATGGCGACACATCGCGGCGCCACGCTTGCCGCTCGGCGCGCCTGCGTCGCCTCACCGAATCGCACCGGAACCTGAACGTCCTATGCAACGCATCCTCAACGTGCTGACTCATCCGCGTACGCTCTCGATTGTCGGGATCATCGCGCTAGCGGCGATTCTCTTCATCGTCGCCGACATGCTGCAGCTGCCGCTCCTGTGGGCGGCAATCGCCTTCGCGGCGATCCTCGTGCTGTGGCTTGGCGTCGCGTTGGTACGCCGCTGGCGCGTGAAGCGCGCGAACCAGCAGCTCGGCCAGGTGCTGGAAGAGCAGGCGGAAACCGGCAAGATCGCCGCGCCGGCCGCGGCCGCGCTCGCACCCGACACCAAGACCGCCGACCTCGACGTGCTGCGCACGCGCCTCTCCGACGCGGTCAAGACGATCAAGACGTCGAAGATCGGCCAGGTGTCGGGCGGCTCCGCGCTGTACGAGCTGCCGTGGTACATCGTCATCGGCAACCCGGCCGCCGGCAAGAGCAGCGCGGTGCTGAACTCCGGCCTGCAGTTTCCGTTCGCGGACAAGAACAGCGCCGTGATCCACGGCATCGGCGGCACGCGTAACTGCGACTGGTTCTTCACGACCGAAGGGATCCTGCTCGACACGGCCGGCCGCTACTCGGTGCACGAGGAAGACCGCAGCGAATGGCTCGGCTTTCTTGGCCTGCTGAAGCGTTATCGCCCGAAGGCGCCGATCAACGGCATCATCGTTACCGCGAGCATCGCCGAACTGACCGGCAACCGCCCCGAATTCGCGATCAACCTCGCGAAAAACCTCCGCCAGCGCGTTCAGGAGCTGACGGAAAAGCTCGAGGTGTTCGCGCCGGTCTACGTGATGTTCACGAAGGCCGACCTGATCACCGGCTTCACCGAATTCTTCAGCAGCAGCGACAAGCACGAATACGACCGCGTGTGGGGCGCCACCCTGCCCTACGAGCCAGACGACAAGCGCGACGTCGTCGCGCAATTCGACACGCACTTCGAGGAGCTCTACGAAGGGCTGAAGGAAATCAGCGTCGCGCAGCTGTCGCTGTCGCGCGGCAACCAGCTGTCGCCGGGCCAGTTGAGCTTCCCGCTCGAATTCTCGACGATCAAGCCGTCGCTGCGCGCGTTCCTCGCGACGCTGTTCGAGAACAACCCGTTCCAGTACAAGCCGATCTTCCGCGGCTTCTACTTCACCAGCGCGCTGCAGGAAGGCGAAACCAACAGCGCCGCCGCGCAGCGCATCGCGCACCGCTTCGGCCTCGACGCGAGCGCGCTGCCGAAGCCGCACAGCGCGTTTTCGAAGAACGGTTTCTTCCTGCGCGACCTGTTCTCGAAGGTGATCTTCGCGGATCGCCAGACCGTGCGCCAGTTCGCGAGCCCGACCAAGACCCGGCTGCGCTACGCGACCTTCTTCGGCTTCGTCGCGGCGCTCGCGCTCGCGCTCGGCGGCTGGACCTGGTCGACGATCGGCAACCAGCAGCTCGTCGCGAACGTGCAGGCCGACCTCGACAACGTCACGCGCCTGCAGCAGGGCCGCAACGATCTGCAGTCGCGTCTGCAGGCGATGGATATCCTGGAAGACCGGATCGAACAGCTCGAACAGTTCCGCCGCGACAAGCCGGTGTCGGTGTCGCTCGGCCTGTACCAGGGTGACCGTCTCGAACAGCACCTGCTGACCGAGTACTACAACGGCGTGCGCCAGATCCTGCTGGCGCCGGTCTCGCAGAACCTCGCGTCGTTCATGAAGGATGTGAACGCGCACCCCGAACAGCTCGTGCCGATGACGCGCCCGCCCGAATCGGGCGCCGTGCAGGGCGGCCCGATTCCCGTATCGACGAACCCGCCGGGCGCCACGCCGCTCGCCGGCGCCGCGCAAGGCGCATCCGCCGCGACCGCCGCCGCGCCGCAACAGGCGGCGGCACCGCAGGGCGGGTTGTACAGCGACGCGTCGCCGACCAACGTGCAGGACGCGTACAACGCGCTGAAGACTTACCTGATGCTGTCCGACAAGCGTCACGTCGAACAGGCGCACCTGACCGACCAGCTCGCACGCTTCTGGCGCGGCTGGCTCGAGACGAATCGCGGCAACATGCCGCGCGACGAGATGATCAAGAGCGCCGAGCGCATGATCTCGTTCTACCTCGCGCGCGTCAACGACGACGACTGGCCGATGATCGACGCGAACCTCGCGCTCGTCGACCAGACCCGCGAGAACCTGCGCCGCGTCGTGCGCGGCATGCCGGCCCGCCAGCGCGTCTATGAGGAAATCAAGGCGCGCGCGTCGACCCGCTTCGCGCCGATGACCATCGCGCGCATCGTCGGCGACGGCAACCAAGGGCTGGTCGCCGGCAGCTATGCGATTCCGGGCACGTTCACGCGCGAAGCGTGGTTCGACTACGTGCAGCCGGCGATCCGCGACGCGGCGACCAAGGAACTGCAGGCGAAGGACTGGGTGCTGAACACGTCGACGCAGGACGACCTGACGCTGGAAGGCAGTCCCGAGCAGATCCAGAAGACGCTCGTCGGCATGTACAAGACCGAATACGCGCAGCACTGGCAGAAGTTCATGCAGGGTATCGCGGTGCAGGGCTTCAGCAGCTTCGGCCAGGCCGTCGACGGGATGAACCGCCTCGGCGACCCGCAGGATTCGCCGATCCGCAAGATCCTCGAGACCGCGTACGACCAGACGTCGTGGGACAACCCGTCGCTGGCGAACGTCGCGATCAAGAAGGCGCAGACCGGCGTCGTGAACTGGGTCAAGCAACTGTTCACGCGCTCGCAGGCCGGCCAGGTGGCGGCCGCGAACATCGACATCAACGGCAATCCGGCCGAGGTGCCGATGGGTCCGATCGGCCAGGAGTTCATCGGGCTCGCGCGGATCGTCACGACGCACGACGGCACGTCGATGCTCAAGGGCTACATGGACTCGTTGTCGAAGGTCCGTACGCGCTTCAACGTGATCAAGAACCAGGGCGACCCCGGCCCCGGCGCGCGCCAGCTGATGCAGCAGACGCTCGACGGCAACGGCTCGGAACTGGCCGATTCGCTGAAGTTCGTCGACGAGCAGATGCTGACGGGCCTGACCGATTCGCAACGCAAGTCGCTGCGTCCGCTCCTGGTGCGCCCGCTGATGCAGGCGTTCTCGGTGGTGATCCAGCCGGCGAGCGCCGAAGTCAACAAGGTGTGGAACGCGCAGGTCTACCAGCCGTTCCAGAGCTCGCTCGCGACGAAGTACCCGTTCGCGGCGAACGCGAAGGTCGAGGCCGGCGCCGGTGAAATCGCGCAGGTGTTCGGTCCGGACGGTGCGATCGCGAAGTTCGTCGGCACGACGCTGGGCCCGCTCGCGGTGCGCCGCGGCGACACGCTTGCGGCCCGCACGTGGGGCGACATGGGCATCGGCCTCACGCCCGACTTCACGAACGGATTCGCACGCTGGGTCGCCCCGCTCGCCGGCGGCGCCGCGGGCGGCGCGGCCGCGGCGGCCGAACCGCAGACCGTGTTCCAGATCCTGCCGCAACCGAGCACTGGCACGACGGAATACACGATCGCGATCGACGGCCAGCAACTGCGCTACCGCAACACGCCGCCGCAGTGGACCAACTTCGTGTGGCCGAACCCGCAGGGTTCGCCGGGCGCGACGCTGTCCGCGACGACCTTCGACGGCCGCACCGTGCAACTCGTCAACGAACCGGGCCGCTACGGTCTCGAGAAGCTGATCAACTCGGCGCAGCGCAAGCGCCGTCCGGACGGCACCTTCGACCTCACGTGGGTCCAGGGCAGCGTGAACGTGTCGGTGACGATGCGCATCATCAGCACGTCGCAGCCGACGAGCGGCGGCGGCGACCAGCCGCAGCAGCAGAGCCTGCGCGGCCTGCAGCTGCCGTCGTCGGTCGCCGACGCGAGCGCGGGTGCCGCGCAGAACGCGACGCAGGCCGGCACGGGCACGCCGGCCGCGGCACCGGCACCGGCCGTCGCGGCCGCCACCGCAACGAATGCACAGGGGGCGCAATGACGCAAACCGTTCAGGCGCAGATCGCCTACTTCGGCAAGATTCCGTCGCGCGGCGACTTCGTGAAGAGCCCGCACAATCCGCAGCTGCTGCAGACGCTCGATCGCTGGATCGCGCAGGCGCTCGAACTGCTCGCGGAAGATCCGCGCTGGAAGATCGTCTACGAGGATGCGAAGCCGATGCATTTCGCGTTCCTCGGCTCGCGCAGCAAGCTCGCGATCGCGGGCCACATGGTCGCGAGCCACGACGTGTCGATGCGCCGCTTCCCGTTTCTCGGCGCGACCGCGCTCGAGGTCGACCGGCCGCTCGCGTTCCTCGCGCGCAGCCCGCTCGCGTTCGCCCGGCTGTGGTCGCGCGTCGCCGCGCAGATGCCGCCGCTGCTCGCGAAGGAGGAGCCGCCCGGCGCGCTGCAGGCGCTCGGCGACACGCAGGTGCCGATCGACGTCGGCGGCCCCGGCACGTCGCATGACGGCACCTTCAACGACTTCATCGAACACCAGTCGCTGTACGGCCTGCAGCAGATGCTGCTCGAAAGCGGCCATCCGGTCCGGCTGCGCGGTGCGATGCTCGCGCTCGGCTCGCTCTTGCGGCCCGTGATGCAGAGCGGCTCGTCGCACATCGAGCGCGGCCTCACGCTGCCGCTGCCCGTCGATCCGTTCTACCGAAGCCTCGTCGCCGCGTTCTGGCTCGAACTGATCGCACCGTTCGTCGCGCAGGCCGACTTCGAGCTCGCGATCTTCATCGGCACGATCGCCGAGCGCGAACGGCTGATCATCGGCTTCAACGGCGCGTCGTCGAAGACGCTGCTGAGCGTCGTCGACCCGCAGACCTACGCCGCCCACAACATCGACATCGACGATCCCGAATGGATCGACGCCCATGCGCAAAACGATCAGCAGATCAGCAAGCTCGTCAGCTACCTCGACCAACCGCAACTCTCGCTGCGCGTCGCCATCGACGCGTTCCGCGAAGCGTTCATCGGAGGCTGACGGGATGCAACGCACGAATCACGTCCGGCGCATGCGCTTCTCGGCGTTCGTTGCCGCCCTCGCCGCCGCCGGCCTCGTCGCCAGCGGCGCGGCCTACGCGCAGAACACCGGCGGCGCGACCGTCACGCCGATCGGCAACGGCACAGTCGCGACGACCGCGCTGCCGTCGTCCAACACGAACCTCGGCGCCGCGCCTGCTACCGCCTCCGGCACGCTGGTGCACGGCACGGCCGGCACGATCTCGCCGCCGCCCGCGAACGCGACACCCGGCCAGGTGGTGGTCGGCGGCAAGGTCCCGGACGAGGCGACCAAGGCCGCCGTGCTGCAGAAGCTGCGCGACACCTACGGCGCGGTGAATGTAGTCGACCAGATCGAGGTCGGCGACGTCGCGACGCCGCCGAACTGGAGCGCGAACGTGCAGAAGCTGCTCGGCGCGCAGCTCAAGCAGATCAGCAAGGGGCAACTGAAGATCAACGGCACGCAGATCGAGATGAAGGGCGAGGTGCACAACGAAGCACAGCGCCAGCAGCTCGCGAGCGACATGGCGAACACGCTGAACCCGACCTACACGATCAAGAACGGGCTGCGCGTGTCGGCATCCGAGCAGGGTGTGCTCGACCAGACGCTCGCGAACCGGACGATCGAGTTCGAGACCGGCAGCGCGACGCTGACGCCGCAGGGCAAGCTGATCCTCGACCAGATGGCGGCCGCCCTCGCGAAGATGCAGAACCGCACGGTCGACATCATCGGCCACACCGACAACTCGGGAAACCGGACGTCGAACATCGCGCTGAGCCAGGCGCGCGCGGATGCGGTGAAGGGTTATCTGATCACGAAGAGCATCCCGCCGCAGCAGATGACGACGACGGGCGTCGGGCCGGATCAGCCGATCGCGCCGAATGACACGGCGGATGGAAGGGCGAGGAATCGGCGGATCGAGTTCAGGGTGGGGCAGTAGGCGGAGCGGCGGTCAGCGTATACAAGGCCGCCGACCGATTCCGACAGGCGCAAGAAGCAATCTGATCTTCTGGAGGTAGCGCCAGACAGATTGCCGCTTGCCCTGCTCGCCGAAGACGACGATACCTTCGACATCCCGCAACTTTCATCCGCAAGAAATGCTGGCTATTCGGCCACCAAAACACGCTTGCCGCGCTCTTGCCCGATCTGCGCGGGCCGGGCGATCGTCAATACGTAGTTGCGCACGAACAAGCTGACGAACAGCAACGCCAGCGGCATGCTCGCTACGGCCAAAAACAGCAGCACTCCGTTTGCCCCGAAATCCGACGGAAGCAGGCGACCCAGTATCAGGTAAAGCGGCGCCAGCCCCAACGCGATAACTCGGCCGAGATTCGGGATGGCAGAAGATTCCTGGTGATACCGCTCGAACTCTGCTGCTCCGCGCTGGACTTCATAAACGACGACCTCGCCTCGATCGTCGAATACGTTGCCGAGAGAGGGCGTGGCATCGACCGTATGACGCACGTTTCGGTACGCTTTAACCGCCCAGAAGATATGCAGTACGATGCCGCCGATCAATCCTGCGCACCGCGCCAAGGCGGACATGGGCGCGAATATGAAAAAGCAAAAATATCCGAATACGCCGAAAAAGTAGTACGTCGCGAACATACCGAGCGACATGACCAGTCCGTAAGCGAACAACTCGTTCGTACCGCGATACCTGGCATAGATGAGCAGAAGTCCCGCACAGCAACCCACTGCAACCAGAACACCGATCCGCCACGGCCAGGTCGATATCGACAATTCGTCCGCATAGGCGGCATACGATATCCCTGCGCCCAACAACGGCAACACCAAGCACAGCGGCACCGCCTTCCTCGCCAATGCCAGCACGTGATCAGGCCGCAGTTGATCAACACAGCTCATACATAAGCCCCGACATCACTGACTGTCATCTCCTTTCAAATCACATGCTTTGATTTACCGTTGCGGCATCGGTGAACGGCACGGGTTCGCTCCGTCGCGCCGATGGAACCGCCCCGCGCCCTAGAACGATGCATCAGGCGCCATCAGCACCGGCTTCCGGTATTTTCGTTCCATCGCGTTCGGCAACTGGATCATCGTCACCCCGACCCTGATCATGACGCCGATCAACCAGAGCGATGCGGGGAACGTGATGGCCGCGACAAAGAACAGCACACCCCCGGTCCCAAAGTACATCGACAGTAGTCGGCTGAGCACCAGAAAGAATGGCGCAAGCGTCATGACGATCCACGAATGCCATTTGACGAACGGGCTGCGTTCGGAATAGGTGGAGTCCAGAATCTCGAAGAAGTCCTTCCGGCAGACAATCGCTCCGTCAAGGACGTCAAAAGCCCTGCCCTCGAAATCCGATTGCGCGATATGGCGTGTCAGCGCGACGTAGGAAAACACCAGCCAGTAGATGCTAAGCCCGCCCCCGATCACCAGCCCGGCGGTCCGGGCAAGAACCGGCATCGGGGCGAAAATGAAGTAGTAAAAGTAAAAGGCGATCCCGATCAAGGCATAGGCCGACAGCAAGCTGGTCAACCTGAGATATCCATAGACTATGAATTTCTTCGTACCCCGGCACACGAGCCAGCAAATCACTGGCGTCGCCACGCATGCCGCAGCAATTGCAACGCTGATTTGGCCAGGTAGGCTGGAAACGCCGTAATCGAATTTATAAGCGGTGAACGCGAGTGCAACCGCCAACGCGTTGAGCAAAATCCCGATCCACACAGCCTGGGCGACGGCCGGCGACAGCGATTTCTCCGTGCCGTTCACGACAGCCTCGTTCCTCATGGCAGCGCTCCGAACATCGGCGAGTAGGGGTTGTAATCCTTGGGCATGTACTTTTCGTAGCTTTCGCCGATCTCACGCAATTTGTTCGCCACCCACTTGGTAAATTCCACTTTCTTGTCTACGTAATTGACGATGTATCCGACGGCAACAGCAACGCCAATCGCGACAGCGACCGTAAGCGCCACCGGCACCGCAGCAATTGCGGCCGCCGACGCAATCGCACCCACCACCATCGACGTCAAAGCAGCCGTGAGGCCTGCGACAACCAGATCAATCCCAATCTTTGCAAAGAGATCGCACAAGTCCTTTCGAGGTTTTCCCGAGGCATCGACCTGCTTGTAGTCGTGATACCACTCCGCGAAGTCCAGCGCGATCGTCAATACAAGCGTAATAACGCCAGCCTTGGTCGTCATCGAGCCCTTGGCACTGCGCCAGGCCGCCTGCGCCATCGATTTAGCCGTCCCGGCGCCTCCGGTGATCGCCAGAATCTTCGTATTCTTCACGCTATACTTGGCGGCGGATATTTCTGTTCGGGATCCTATAGTTCCCTTGAATACCACATACCACTTTGGTCCGGCATTTCGATGAACAATCTTGATCAACTTGAATTTGCTCTTCATTAGCTCCCGGATCCATGGCAAGTTGTCTCCGACGTATCCAAAAAATCCGGCGACTTGACCGATGATCCAGTTGCGAGTCGCGACGTGAGCTGTATCGATCGCGGTCTCGTCCGCGCCGCCATTTTCCAGCGCCGTGATCAGATCGTTCGGTATCGTCTTCACGTCCACTTCGAATATATGCATTACTTGCGAGGTTTCCGCTTGTGCTGTGGGAGCGGCCAGTGGTAACAGCATTCTGCAGCTGTACTGATCGTCGATCGTGGTCATACCTGACGAAAGTCCGGAAAGACCGAGTTGCCAATTAGGACGATAGGTTGCCTGGCCGGTCGCGGCACTCGACGAGCCGGAAGGGTATTGCCAGAAATTCGCGAGTTTCGGCGTGCCGCTCACTCCCGATTGTCCGCCGTAGACGAGCGTAATGGGTTCCGGTTTGGTTTTAGGATCGGAACCGTGGTTGTCGGTGTTCAAGAGGAGCATCGAATATCGCTGAAGCTCCACCCCGTCCTTCTTAAGCACGAGAAACCCCTTGAAATCACGACCGATCCAGACGTGATACCGTTCTCCGTCCTGAAATTTTCCGGTCTTGACTCGTCGCTTCGCCTTGGTGTCGTAAAACCAATCCTCGGTGGCCTCGACGGTGTAGTTGTTGCCTTTGTGCAAATGCACCTCAAATACCACATCGCGATGTTTGCGCAACAGGACCGTGATATCTGTCTCAGCCCAGCAACTCACCGGTTCCCCCGGCAGATCGATACAAACCTGATGTTGAACAAGCGCCTTGCCACCCATTTTCACTCTCCCGTCCGCTTGACCTGACTGGCCACGAACTCGTCAAAATCGATGTTCTTCAATTCCGCCTTGCCTTCCGCGTCGAGTGCGACGCTATGCTCGATCCCGTCTTCCGTCGTGAACTTGATCGGCTCCCCATGCGGCACGTTGCCGTCGGCATCCACATAGCGAATCCGCATGTCTGCCTTCTTGCCTTCCGCCTTGAACGTCTTGTGCATGCTCGTCGGCCCGCTGAACGCGTGCTGTCCGCCCTTTACGTCGATCTTGCCCGGCGCGTGAATCTCGATGTTGCCGCCCTTGATCCGGACATACGCGCCGCCCGACGTCAGCAGAATCTCTTCCTTTGCGACACCTTCGATCGTTGAGGTCGCCGACAGCACCTTGATCGTCTTCTGCGCGACCATCTCGACGTTGTCGTTCTGTGCCTGAATCTCGACGGCGCCTTTCCCGGCAAAAAGCTTCATGCCCGCATTCTGCGCAAACAGGCTGAGCTTCTCCTTGACGCTCGCCACCAGCGATTTGCCGCTGACGAGATGCGTGCTCTGCCCGCTGACGACATTCACGTGCCGATCCGCGGCGATGTGCGCACTTTGCTGTGACGCCACCCCGATCCCCGCCGGGCTCGCGAACAGCATCACCGGCTCCTTGAACGCATTCGCATTCCCCGTCCCGCCACCGCCAGTCCTGCCACCGCCCGTCGTCGCCCCCGCCACGCTGTTCTGCGTCGCATCGGTGAATTGCTTCAGCGCATCGTGCCCGGTACCGAGACTCTCCGCCTGATGCATCTCGCTGACCTGCGACATCGACTCGATGAGCCCTTCCGCATTGACGAGCTGCTGCTTCGCTTCGCTGACATCGAGCGGCTGGCTGTTCGCCTGCTTCGGATGCGTCGTCACGTACAGGCCCTGCCCCGCACGCATCGCACCGTACGCATCCGTGCGCAGGTCGAAGCCGGAGCCGAGATACGCGCCGCGCGTATTCCCGTTCTGCTCGATCAGATAACCCAGATGAAGCAGCGAATTCGCGCTGCTGCTGAACAGGCGCGCGCGGTTCTGCCCGGTCGCGTCGTCGAGCACCATTTCGTTGTGCCCCGATCCCGCATACTCCTTGGAACGGAAGCCCGACAGGATCCCGTCGCTATGCCACTGCGGCTTAGCGGCGCCGTTGTACACGCGATGCATCACGATCGGTCGGTCGCAGTCGCCGCCGATGTAGCCGACCAGCACTTCCTCGCCGACCCGCGGAATATGCACGCCGCCGTAACCGCCGCCGGTATCTGACTGCACGACGCGCATCCAGCATGACGCCGTCTCGCGGCCTTCGCTCTGCCGGTCCCAGACGAACATGACCTTGATCCGGTTCAGCTCGTCCGTATAAACCTCTTCGCCCTTCGGCCCGACGACGATGGCTGTCTCGAGCTGCATCGCTGGCTTCCGATGCTCGAACGGGCTCCGATACGGCACGCTCGCGCGCTGTGCGTCGACCTCGACGAGATAGAACCCGGCCGAGCCGTCGTCATGCCCGACCTCGAACGCAGCTGCTTTCCCGTGACCGGCCTTCACCTGCGCCAGATCGTCCTGCAGGCTATGCGGGAAGCTCGCTTCGTGATCCGAGATAGGCAGATTGTTTTCGATGTAACGCGTGACGCCGATGGCCGCAAACTCGCGGTCGCTCGCCGAATCGCGGTCGTGCTCGGGATGATCGCTCAGCGTGAAGCGCCGGCCTGCGTCGATACCTCGCACACCGCCCACGCCGAAGAAGCGCTTCGCGCGCGACTCCCACTCCTCGAGGCGAATCTTCGACAGGTGTTCGCCGCGGTCCTGGCCCGGATACGTGTACGCGCCGGTGTATTCGTAGATTTCCGTCTGGCCCGGCAGGTCGCCCTGGCCGGCCTTCGTCGGCAGCGACGTGCCATTCGGATTGCCCGCCGACGACGGCGACTTGTAGTCGAACGTGCGCGTCGTGTGCAGCGTGCTTTGCAGCGTCCGCGACGCGGCCCATTGCGTGAAACCGGCGGTTTCGGTGCCCGTGCCCGAGCGGTCGAACGTGACGGCATTCGGCGACAGCGCATCGACCGCATGCAGGTCGTCGGTGATGACGAGCGTGTGCGCCTTCCCGTCTTCGTCGTGCCGCCAGAAACCGAACAGCCCTTCGTCCTCCATCAGACGGTGCACGAAGTTCCAGTCCGTTTCGCTCTGCCGGCAGTACGACCGCGACGGCAACGGCTTCGACAACGCGAACTGGTATCTGCCCCTGGCCTGCGGATGCATGTCGAACACGTCGGAGAGAATCGCGTCGACCGGCTGGTCCTGCCAGTACCGCATGTCGCTGTGGAACTTGAGGAAATGCATCCACGACGCGAAGCGCAACTGGTAACTCGACAGGCTGCCGTCGGCGCCGAGCCGCCGCGCCGTATGGATATAACCGTTGATCGGCAGATACGACTTGTCCGCCTGCTGGATCCACAGCGTCATCGGCTGCGCGATCAGCGTCTTGAGCTCGACGTCGCTCGCGGTGGACACGAGGTCGAGCACGACGCTGAAATCTCGGCCAAGCTCGGACCGCGTCACGGCGCGGCGCGGCACGAGCGCGTTATTCGGCAGCGACGGGATATCCGTCTTCAGCAGGCGGTCCTGCTGAATCAGGCCACCACGGATCGCCTGTGCCAGTTCGGTCACGTTCATGCGTCACCCTTCTTCTCGTTCATCGCGAACCCGCCGGGCCCGCGCTCTCAGGTCAAAAACCCATCGCTCACGACTGCTCGTCCGGCCTCACCCCAAGCAGCTCGCGAATATGCGACAGCGACCCGTCGTCCTTCACGACGCTCTCGAGCCACTTGTGCAGCGGCATGTCGGCCCATTCGGCGGCCTTGTCCGCGAGATACGCGACCGGGCTGTGCGGCTCGGTCTGACGAAAATAACGCGCGACGGCACGCAGCTGGTCGACGGCCTGCGCGCGGTTCTGGATGCCGGCGATCATCTGCGTCACCGGCGGACGCGGAGCGGTCTGCGACTGCACGTGGGTCTCCTCGCTGTGGAACGTATCGCCGAAGCTCGGCTCGATGCGCTCGGGCTGCGCCTGCGGCGCCGCTTGCGTGTGCGGCGCGCTACCCGTATAGCCCTGCTCGCGCGCGAAGCGCTCGGCGAGCCGGTACACGGTCTCGAACGCGTCGCGCGCCTGCCGGAAGCTCGGCGCCGAATCGCCCGCGCGCTCGACGAGCCGCTCCTCGAACGCATCGAGCGCGAATTCGAACGCCTTCAGGCTGGCGAGCAGCGTCGTGTAGAACGCGATCGGCGTCACGCGCCGCGACGCATCGACCTGCTCGACCGACGGCTTGCCGCGTGCGATGTCGTCCGCATGCTCGGGGTCGCGCCTCACGGCCTGCGCGACGTGCTGTGCGACTTCCCAGTCGAGCGTGGTGAACGCGTTCGACGCGCCCTCCGTCACCGGAATGCCGCGCAGCAGCTCGGCCGTGCGGCCGGACAGCCACGCGACGTTGCCGAGCCGGTATTCGACGTCGTCGCCTTCGGGCAGCGGATGCACGGTGTCCCAGTAGTCTCGGCACAGGCCCTCGAGCAGCGCATAACCTTCGGTGAGGCCGGTGATGCCATCCTCGAGCGCGAGCGCCTCGGTCAGCCACACGGCGAGCCGCAGATCCTTGGTGCGCGTGCGCAGCAGCTCGCCCGCGTGATCGACGACGAAGCCCCAGTCGGCCTCCTTGATCTCGGTCACCCATTCGCCCTGGTCGAGCGTCGGATCGTCATAGCGCCGCGCGTCCTGGATCGCGTCGAATTCATTCGAAAACAACAGGTCGTCGCCGCTGGGCGACGCGTCGCTGATCGGCGTCAGCAGCTCGGGGAGATTGATCGGCATGGTTCAGTGATTCCGTTGATGCATGAGATGTCGCGCGCGGGGCTCATTCGACGGTGTACGCGAATTCGCCGGCCTCGTCCGCGCGCACCGCGATGCGCGCGATGGCCGCGCCGTCGGCGATCCGGCCGAGCACGTGGCCCGCGATCTCCGGCAGCAGCGTGCCGTTCAGGATATGGTCGACGTTGCGGGCGCCCGAATCGACCTCGGTGCAGCGCGCGAGCACCGCATCGACGAGCGACTCGTCCCACTCGAACGCGGCCTTGTGGTTCGCTTCGATGCGGCGGCGGATGCGTTCGAGCTTCAGCTCGATGATCTCGGCCAGCACGTCGTCGGAAATCGGGTAGTACGGCACCACCTTCATCCGGCCGAGGAACGCCGGCTTGAAGGTCTTGTACAGCTGCGGGCGCAGCGCCTCGGCGAGCGCGTCCGGATCGGGCAGCTCCTCGGCCGGCTTGTTCAGGCACGCCTGCATCACCGCCGCCGACCCGACGTTCGACGTCAGGATGATCAGCGTGTTGCGGAAGTCGATCTCGCGCCCTTCGGCGTCGTCCATCGTGCCCTTGTCGAACACCTGGAAGAACATCTCGAGCACGTCCGGGTGCGCCTTCTCGACCTCGTCGAGCAGCACGACGGAATACGGATTGCGGCGCACGGCCTCGGTCAGCACGCCGCCCTCGCCGTAGCCGACGTAGCCCGGCGGCGAACCCTTCAGGCCCGACACGCTGTGCGCTTCCTGGTATTCGCTCATGTTGATCGTGACCATCTTGCGCTCGCCACCGTACAGGATGTCGGCCAGCGCGAGCGCGGTCTCTGTCTTGCCGACGCCCGACGGCCCGACGAACATGAAGACGCCGCGCGGCTTGTTCGGATCCTCGAGGTTCGCGGTCGCGGTGCGCACGCGCTGCGCGATCGCGTCGAGCGCGTGGTCCTGCCCGATCACGCGCGCGGTGAGCAGCGGCTGCAGGTTCAGCACCGTGTCGATCTCGTCCTTCACCATCCGGCCGAGCGGAATGCCCGTCCATGCCGCGACGATCTCGGCAACCACGTGGCCGTCGACCTGCAGCGGCACCATCGGCTCGCCGCCCTGCAGCGCGTGCAGTGCGGCGACGCGCTCGGCGAGCTTGTCGCGGGTCGCCTGCACGTCGACCGGCTGGCCGTCTTCCGACGGGCCGCGTGCCTTGTCGAGCGCTTCGCGCAACTCGGTGATCTCGGCGACGATCGCGCGCTCGGCTTCATAGCGCGCTTCGTCCTCGGTCAATTGCGCGAGCGCCGTGTCGCGTGCGCCGCGCAGCTCGCCGAGCCGCTCGTCGTGCGACGCGCCGCCGGCCGCTTCACGTTCCAGCGACGCGATTTCCGCGTCGATCCGCTCGATGCGCTTCTTCGTGTCGTCGATCGCGGCCGGCGTTGCGCTGTGCGCGAGCGCGACCTTCGCGCATGCGGTGTCGAGCACGCTGATCGCCTTGTCCGGCAGCTGGCGGCCGCTGATGTAGCGATGCGACAGGCGCACGGCCTCGGTGATCGCATCGTCGAGGATCCGCACGTTGAAGTGCTTCTCCATCAGCCCGGACATCCCGCGCAGCATCGCGGCCGCGAGCGGCTCGCTCGGCTCCTCGACCTTCACGACCTGGAAGCGCCGCGCGAGCGCCGCATCCTTCTCGAAGTACTTCTTGTATTCGCTCCAGGTCGTCGCGGCGATCGTGCGCAGTTCGCCGCGCGCGAGCGCCGGCTTCAGCAGGTTCGCCGCGTCGTTCTGGCCGGCCTGGCCGCCCGCGCCGATGATCGTGTGCGCCTCGTCGATGAACAGGATGATCGGATGTGCGCTCTTCTTCACCTCGTCGATCACGCTCTTCAGCCGGTTCTCGAACTCGCCCTTCACGCTCGCGCCGGCCTGCAGCAGGCCCATGTCGAGCACGTGCAGCGCGACGCCGCGCAACGGCGGCGGTACGTCGTCGGCGGCGATCCGCAGTGCGAGGCCCTCGACGACCGCCGTTTTGCCGACGCCGGCCTCGCCGGTCATGATCGGATTGTTCTGGCGGCGGCGCATCAGGATGTCGATAGCCTGGCGGATCTCGGCTTCGCGGCCGATCACCGGGTCGATCTTGCCGTCGCGCGCGCGCTGCGTGAGGTTGGTCGTGTACGTGTCGAGCGCGGGCGTCTTCGACGGGCCGGCCGCGGGCGCGGTGCCGTCGGCGGCCGGCGCGACGTCGCTGCCTTCCGCATCCGCCTGGCGCGGCTCGGCCTCGCTCGACCCGGCCATGATCTCGTCGAACTTGTGCTTCAGGTCCGTCACGTTCATTTCCGCGAACCGCGACGACATGCGCTGCGCGAACTGCGCGAGATCGGGCGCGGTCAGCAGCGCGAGCAGCAGGTGCCCCGAGCGGATGCGGCCGAGCTGCGAATCGAGCGACGCAATCAGCCATGCCTGCTCGAACAGCGCGATCAGGTGCACGGAGAACACCGGCGTGCGCGTGTTGCCCGTCTTCAGGCGCGTGAGTTCGCGCTCGAGATCGGCACGCAGCGCATGCGGATCGACACGGCTTGCGCGCAGCGCGAGCGGCAGGTCGCCCGTCGCTTCGTCGAGCAGCGCGAGGAACAGATGCTCCAGATCGACCTCGTAGTGGCCGCGCGCCAGGCACGCGCTCGCCGCGCGCTCGGTCGCGTGCCGGCACAGCGGATTCAGTTTCGTGATCAGGGTCTTCAGAGGCGTGCTCATGGCGTCGATCTCAGGTTCGATTGCGTGTTGTTGTCGTTCGGAATCAGTGAATCACGTGCAGTTCGTAGCGGGCGTCCGAGCGGTCGTCGACCGCGTCGCGCGTGCAGAGGAACGCGTCCCAGCCGAGCCGCGAGCCGGCGCCGAGCACGCTCGCGCCGACCTCGGTGCGCTTCAGCACGAGCTTCACCTCGTATTCGAGCGTGACGCCGGCGAGCAGCGTGAGCATCCGCTCGAGCGCGACGGCCTGCGGGCCGCCGGGCAGGAATGCCTCGTAGTCGCGCTTGGACAGCGGACCGACGACGATCCGCGCGCGCATGTCGCGCTGCCATACGCGTTCGCCGACGAGCGCCGTCGCGCCGAGCACCGCGTTGACTTCGCCGAGCACGCTCAGCTGGTCGGTCGGCACGTCGTACCACTTGCCGACGAACTGGTCGATCTTCACCGGCACGCGGAAATAATCGGACAGCGTGCGCTGCAAGTACGCGGCCGACATCGGCCGGTGCCGCGCGGCGAGCGCGTAGCCGGCAACGGCCTCGTCGAGCACGCCGCCCGCGCCGGCCGCGAGGCTGTCGCGCACCTCGTCGCTCGGCACGCCGGCGATCGCGAGCAGCAGCGGCAGGTAGCGCTCGTCGCGATCGAGTTCGTAATGAAACGGCAGCCGGTATTTCTTCCACGCCGCGTAGAACAGCGCGGTCGCGCGGTTCGAGAACACGTCGAAGAACGCGCGCGCCGCATGGTCGCGCTTCAGGTGCTCGCGCGCGACGATCTGCTCGGTGTAGTGCAGCGGCAGCGCGCCTTGCCCGCCCAGCAGCCCGAAGAACGCGGGCGTCAGCTCGACGTGGCCGAGCTCGCCGGCCGCGAGCGCGGCGCCGCGCTGCTCGCCCGAGTCGAGCAGCGTGCCGTCGTCGTCAAACGAGCGCGCGCCCTCGATCTCGCTCGGCGGAAAACCGAGCGACAGCGTGTTGCGAAATTCGATGCGCTGCGCGACGACGTCGCCCTGCCGCCATGCGCCGGGGGCATCCGACGCCTGCCGCGCGAACAGCCCCTCGAGCACGCGCACCGCCTGGAAGAACTCGAAGCGGTGCGGTTCGTCGAGCAGCGCGTCGACTACGCCAGGATCGATTCGCCGGTCCGGGGCTTGCATCGGATGATCTCCTCGCCGGTGCGCTTCGACACCACGACTAGTTGAACGAAACTGTTGAGGTGGACGTAAAGCCCGAAGAAGCTGTCGAGCACGCGCACGAACGACGCGAGGCTCGCGCCGACGAAGTGCTCCTCGTCGATCGTCAGGCGGATCTCGATGCCGCGCACGAAGGTCGCGAACGGCTTGCCGGGCAGCCACTGCACGGCACCGCGCTGCTCGACGCCGGCCAGGCCGTCGATCTGGCGCATCGACACTGCCGTGCGCCGCAGGTCGTACAGCGTCAGCATTTCCTTGAGCGGCGCGAGGCCGTGCGCGACCAGCGACACGTGGTTCAGCGCCAGATGCGACACGAGCCGCCAGTGTGCGGCGCGACCGCGCTCGAAGCGCACGCTCTGCGTCGGGCGCCTCAGCAGCGAGATGCCGCTCGTCTGCGCGCCGCCTTCCTGGAACAGGTCGCCGCCTTCGAGCCCGAACGCGAGCATCGCCGGCAGGTCGCGGTTCGTGCAGGTGAGGTCGAGGCTCAGCGTGTCGGTTTGCGGCGACGTCGGCTCGAAGTCGATGTCGACGATCGAGATCTCGGTTTCATAGCCGGGGCTTTTTTGCGCGACCCAGTCGTTGCGGCGCGCGAACCAGTAATGGCCGATCCGCGCCGATTCGCCGTGATGCAGCGAATAGAACGGCCGGAACTCGATCACCGATTCTTCATGCGCCTGCTGCCTGACGAGCTTCACCGAATCGATCGAGTACACCTCGTACGCGAACGCGCGCCTCGCCTCGGCAATCACCGGATACGACACCGCGCGGTGCGTGATGCGGATCGGCTCGCCGTGCTGGCGGAACAGGTTGACGATCGGCGTGCAGAACAGCCGGAAATGGCTGGCCGTCAGCAGCTCGAGCAACCGCGCGACGTGCGAATCGCTGCGCACGTCCTGCAGCACGAGATGCAGCGTCGCGCGCTGGCAGCGGCCCGACGCGCGCGCGATCGCCGCGAGGTCGAAGTCGACGAAATCGAACTTGTCGGGGAACGCGAAATATTCGGTGAGCAGGCGATACGCGGGATGCGATTTCGCCGGATAGTCGATCAGCGCGTCGTCTTCGTCGAAGCCGGCCTGCGCGATCGGCAGCTTGCGCAGCGCGGTCCAGCGGCCGTTGCGCTCGGGCTCGACATACGCGCCGAGCACGTTGACGAACAGGCAGTCGGTCAGCGCGGCGACGAACGACTGCTCGCCATGCAGGTGCGCACGCAGCGTCGGCACCTTCAGCGCGCCGAGATCGAGCTGCGCCGCGAGCGATTCGAACGTGATCGAGATCACGCCCGTCGCGTTGGACGGCAGCACCGTCGCGCTCGGCGCGAGCGCGACCGGCACGTAGCGCGCCTCCGAGATGCGGATCGGCGCGAGCGTCACGTCGTAGGCGGTGCGGAAGCGGCACTGCACGCCGCGGATCGGGCGACTCTTCAGTTCGGTGCCGCGATCGATCACGACCGGTTCGGTCTGCTGGCCGGGCGAAGCCGGCGTGAACTGCGCGATCGAGCACGACGGGAACGGCCGCAGGTAGTGCGGATACAGCACTTCCAGCAGCGCTTCGGTGAATTCCGGGTAATCGTCGTCGAGCTTCTTGTTGATGCGCGCGCCGAGCAGCGCGAACGACTCGATCATCCGCTCGACGTGCGGGTCCTCGCAGTGCTCGCCGGACAACGCGAGCCGCGCGGCGATCTTCGGATAACGTTCGGCGAAATCTCGCGAATAGCGCCGCAAAAACGATAATTCGCGCTCGTAGTACGGCAGCAATTCTTCCATCGACGACCCCGAACCTCAATATTCCCTGCCGGACCCTGAACCATCACCGGGCGGTCCGGCCCGCTCGGCGGCTTGATTTACAGCATTCTGGCCGCGCGCGTGCGCGTGACCGAGTACTGCAGCGTCGACGGCTGCAGCATCGCGTCGAAACTCACCGGCTCCTCGGCCGGATGCACGACGAGCAGCGCCTGGATCGCGAAGTACAGCGCATTGGTCGACTGCTCGTTCAGCTCGAACGTCACCTGCACCTGCTGCAGCCGCGGCTCGTGGCGCGCGATGGCCTGCTGGATCGACTTGCAGATGAACGCGCGGTCGTAGTGGCTCGCGAGGCTCAGCCCCGCAAAATCGTTCAGCCCGTAGGTCAGCACCGATTTCTGGCATTCCGGCAGCGCGGCCAGCTCGATCTCGGTGTGCGCGATACGGGTGTTGAGGATCGCCTCGACGTCGCGGGCGACCGTGTTCTTGAGCTCGTCCAGCGACAATTGCCGCATCGCGGCCGAGGCCGGCAGATGTGGTTCGTCGTCGAACAGCTTGTCGAGAAAACTGGGTTCGAATCGTTTCATCGGCCGGCGTGCACAGCGAAAACGGCAACGGGACGCCGCGCGCCCCGTTGCCGCAACCGACCTTAGACCGCGTAGGTCTTGTCGTTCTTCGTCAGGCTCCAGGCGCCCTGCGTGTTGCCGCCCTGGTTGCCGCCGATCTTCTGCTGGGTCTGCTTCCACTGCACGGCCGCGTACTTCAGCGAGAACGTCTCGAGCGGCAGACCTTCTTCGCGAACGCTCGGAGCGATGCTCGAGATAATCACGTACTTGAGCTTCACTTCCAGATACTGCACGCGCTTGCCTTCACCGTCCGCGCGCGAGAAATGGACCGTCACTTCATCGAACGTGGTGCCGCCCGATGCGTGCTGATACAGCAGCGGGCTCGACGAATCGATTTCCTTCGTGAAAATCATGTCGCCGTGCTCGCAACGCGTCATCGTGTGACCGCCTGCGGTCGATGCCGTTGCCGAACGCGGCTGAACGATCGAGTGATCCCACGATTTCAGCTCGATCCAGCCCTGATGGTCTTTGTCCGCGGATTCGCCCTTCACCGCCGGACTACCAAACTGCAAGTGCATGTGTAACATGGCCCTTCGACTCCCCAAAGAGGTGGTTTTAACGTCCTACCCAGGCGGCCCGCCCGGGCGATTTACTCGCTTATGAATTTGCCGGTTTGGGCAGATCAGCGACAAGTCGCAGAGAAATCGAGAGTTCGTCGAGCTGAAAGTGCGGACGCAGGAACGCGACCGAACGATACGAGCCCGGCTTGCCCGGAATCTCCGACACTTGTATGGATGCCTCGCGCAGCGGGAATTGCGCCTTCTGTTCCTGCGACGCGTTGTCGTCGAGCAGGACGTACTGCGAAATCCACCGGTTGAGGAAAGTCTCCACGTTCTGCGCCGATGCGAAGCTGCCGATCTTGTCCCGCATCATCGCCTTCAGGTAGTGCGCGACGCGCGATACCGAGAAGATGTACTGAAGCTGGGCGGACAGGACGGCGTTCGCATTCGCGCTGTCGGTGCTGTATTTTTTCGGTTTCTGCACCGATTGCGCGGCGAAAAACGCAGCGTAATCCGAGTTCTTGCAATGCACGAGCGGGATGAAGCCGAGGTCGCTCAGCTCCTTCTCGCGGCGATCGGTGATCGCGATTTCGGTCGGGCACTTCAGTGCCACTTCACCGTCGTCGGTCTTGAACGTGTGCGTCGGCAGGTCCTCGACGAGGCCGCCGCCTTCGACGCCGCGGATCGCAGCGCACCAGCCGAAGTCGTCGAACGCGGCCGTCAGGCGTGCCGCGAAGGCCCACGCCGCGTTGCACCACAGGTACTTGTCGTGCTCGGTGCCGTCGACGTCCTCGACGAAGTTGAAGTTCTCCGCGGTCTGACCGTCCTTCGGATTGAACGGCAGGCGGCCGAGGAAGCGCGGCAGCGTCAGGCCGACGTAGCGCGAATCTTCGGCGTCGCGGAACGATTTCCACTTCGCGTATTCGACCGTGTCGAACACCTTGCCGAGGTCGCGCGGCTTGCCGAGGTCGGAGAACGACTCGAGGCCGAGCAGTTCCGGCGACGCCGACGCGATGAACGGCGCGTGCGCGGCCGCCGCGACGTGCGACATCTGCTCGATGAAGTACATGTCTTCCGGCTGGCGCGAGATCTCGTAATCGCCGATCAGCGCGCCGAACGGCGAGCCGCCGAACGTGCCGAACTCTTCTTCGTAGACCTTCTTGAACAGCGCGCTCTGGTCGAACTCGCTCGCACCCTTGAAGTCGCGCACGAGGTCGCGCTTCGGCGCGTGCAGCGCCTTGATCTTGATCGTCTGGCCCGTATTGCTTTCCTTGACCAGGTAGTCCATCCCGCGCCACGTGCTTTCCAGGCGCTGGAATTCCGGCGCGTGCATCACGGCGGACAGCTGCGTGGAGATCAGGCGGTCGAGTTCCGCGACGCGCGCATCGATCGTCGCCGACAGGTTGTCCGACACGATCACCGTGCCGTCGAGCACCTGGTGCACGAGTTCGCCGATCAGGTCCTTCGCACGCGCATGCTCGGAATCGGATTTCGCGACCTTGCTCTTCTCGACGATATCGTCGAGCAGCGAAGTCCCGGCGGCGTATTCCGCGCCGCTCGCTTGGGCCGCAGCCGTTTGCTGGTTCATCTCAACACTCCGTCGTCATTCGCCGTCTTTGTCGCCGCCGGTGCCCTTCGCGAGCTCCTGCAGCTGCTGCGTGTTCTTCAGCACCTCGGACAGCAGATCCTCGAGCTTGTCGTTGCCGGCGAGCTTGTTGCGCAGATCGGCGAGCTTCGAGCGCGCCTCGAGCAGGCGGCGCAGCGGCTCGACCTGTTCGACGACTTCGTCCGGGCTGAAATCCGACAGCGAACGAAACTTCAGGTCGACCGCGAACTTGCCGCCTTCCGGGCTCAGGCGGTTTTCCACCTGGAACGCGGCGCGCGGCTCGATCGCCTTCATCACGTCGTCGAAGTTGTCACGGTCGATGTTGACGAACTTGCGGTCGCGCAGCTTCGGCTGCTCGACTTCCGACTGGCCCGCCAGATCGCCGACGACCCCGACGACGAACGGCAGTTCCTTCACCTCGATCGCGTCGCCCTTCTCGACCTCGTAGGTCAGCTGGACGCGCGGCGGCCGTATTTTCTGCAAGCTTTTCTGAATGCTTTCTTTCTTGGCCATCTCGACGGCTCCCAGGTTAGTTGTGGTTATCGCGTCAGTTGCGGTCAGTTGCGCAGAGCGCTGAACGGATCGGCGCCGCCCTTTTGCGGTGCGGCCGGCGGCGTCGGCGCGGTGGTTGCTGCTGCGGCTGCCTCGGCTGCCGGCGCCGCGCCGGCCTTCGGACGGTGAATCACGCGGCGCGTCGTACGCGTCTTCGTGGTCCGCTGCTCCGGCGGGAACAGCGCCGATTCGCCGAGCGTGTCGCGCAGTTGCTTCGCGAGCGCCTGCGCGTCCGACTTCGCATCGCCCGCGAGCGATGCATCCTGGCGCAGCTCGCCGAGCGACTGCGTCGCGATCCGCAGCCCCGCGACGGCGAGCACGCTCTTCGCCTGACGGTCGGTCGCGTCGCGCTGCAGTGCCTCCTGCGCGGCGACGATCGCCTGGCCATAGTGGTTCTGGGCAAACTGGATCTGCGCGATGCGCGACCACGGTTCCTCGCGCGTC
Source organism: Burkholderia sp. Bp9012 (assembly GCF_003853825.1). Taxonomy (NCBI): domain Bacteria; kingdom Pseudomonadati; phylum Pseudomonadota; class Betaproteobacteria; order Burkholderiales; family Burkholderiaceae; genus Burkholderia; species Burkholderia sp. Bp9012. The sequence goes on from NZ_QTQA01000029.1 coordinate 78,442, forward strand.
GGATCCGATTTCGCGAGCTGCTGGTACAGGCCGAGCGCCTTGTCCTGGTCCCCCGACTTCGCAACGGCGTCCGCATCGGCCAGCGACTTGTTGAACACCTCGGCAGTCGGCGGCGCAGGCGGCTGGTTCGCACAACCGGCGATCACGCCGCAGGCCAGCACTACCCCAGACAATTTTGCGAAGAGACGGTCTTTCATCGTTATATCCACCGGCGCGTGAGTATTAAAATCGTTGAGAATCTGGTTCTTTTGCTTTGCAAGAAGCGCGCGGGTATAGTACCGATCAATTTTTCATAATTCAATCGCTGCGTGCAGAGTAATTCCTTTTAAAACCGTGCGCTACCCCCTCGAAACGTCTTCGGCAACGGCCCGGCGGCGGCTTTTCCATCGACGGGAATGTGCAAGTTTTACTTGCTCGACAACGCCGCGCGCGGGCACCGGAAAAAAATTCCGGAACCGCAATGCGCCGCACGTGTGCTTAATAGTTGAACGGCAGATTAGCCGGCATTCGCGGTGAACGCGGAAATGCCCGGTAGTTTTGACAGGGGAGTTAAAGGCGGCACGCCGGAAACACGATGAGATCGTCCATGATTCGCTATGCGCTGCCGCTGATCGCCTGCGCGCTCCTGGCCGGATGCGCGGCCGCCCCGCTGCTCGGCTCCGCCGCGAGCGCCGTGATGCAGGCCGCCGGCATCGGCAAGCCCGAACTGCCGGATGCCCAGAAGCCGCCGCGCAACATCGGGCTCACGCTCGCCGCCGCACCCAACCTCAACGCCGCGAACGATCGCAAGCCGCTCGCATTAGTAGTAAGGCTCTACGCGTTAAAGGATCCGACTTCGTTCCAGCAGGCGCCGTTCGATGCATTCACCGATCCGACCAAGGAAAAGGCCGCACTGGGCACCGATCTGCTGAACGTGCGTGAAATCACGCTGATTCCGGGCCAGCGCTATACGGCAACCGAAAAAGTGTCGCGCGAAGCGCAGGCATTCGGCATCGTCGCACTGTTCCGCGATCCCGCCATCCAGCGCTGGAAACTGACGTTCGACCCGGCGAAGTCGGAGAAATCCGGCATAATCATCGGCCTGCATAATTGCGCGATGACGGTCACCGACGGCTCGGTCATCGCACCGCAACAGGGTGCGCCTTCACAACCGCTGAATTTGCTTTCGTCGGTCACCTGCGGTTAAGCATGACGCACGAATGTCAATTAACAAGAGTTAACAAATTGGCGATTTAATTCGGGCACGAACAAATCGATTACATCGCAACGCGACATTAACCGGATTTGACATGAGTTATTCGGCCAAGGTGCTTTGGGGGGAAGGGCTGTTCCTCCGGCCCCAACATTTTCAGCGGCAGGACGCCTACCACGAGGCGCGCCTGTTCGAATCCATCCAGGCGATCCAGCCGTACAACTGGGGCGTGCGCTCGGTGCGCATCGACCGCGATGCGCTCGGCAGCAACGTGCTGCGCGTGGCCGAGCTTGCGCTCGTGTTCCCGGACGGCGCGCTGTATGCCGCGCCGCAAGCCGACGACCTGCCGCCGCCGATCGCGCTGGACACGCTGCCCGACGGCATCAACGAATTCGTGTTCTACCTCGCGCTGCACCCGCTGCGCGAGAACGGCACCAACTACAGCGACGATCCGGCCGCCGGCTTCATGACGCGTTTCGTCAGCGAGCAGACGAGCGTTGCCGACAACTTCACCGACGCCGCCGAAGCCGACATCACGTTCCTCAAGACGCAGGTCAAGCTGATCGCGCACAGCGAGCCGCGCGACCAGCTGCTGTCGGTGCCGCTCGTGCGCGTGCGCCGCACCGCGACGTCCGGCTTCGAGATCGACGACAGCTTCGTGCCGCCGTGCCTCGCGATCGACGCTTCGCCGATCCTGCACCAGCGGCTGCGCCAGCTCGTCGACGCGCTGCAGGCGAAGGTGAACGCGCTGTACGGTTTTCACCGCGAGCCGTCGAAGAACATCATCGAATTCCGGTCGGGCGACATCGCGTCGTTCTGGCTGCTGCACACCGCAAACGCCGCGTTCGCGACGCTCGCGCACCTGCACCAGCATGCGGCGCTGCATCCGGAGCGGCTGTTCCAGGAGCTGCTGCGCCTCGCGGGCCAGCTGATGACGTTTTCGAAGGGCTACACGCTTGCCGACCTGCCCGTGTATCGCCATGACGATCCGGGGCCGAGCTTCGCGCGCCTCGACCTGATGCTGCGCGAATTGCTCGACACCGTGATCTCGACGCGCTACTTCGCGATCACGCTCGACGAGGTGCGTCCGTCGTTCCACCTCGGCCGCCTCGATTCGGGCAAGATCGACGACAAGACCGAGTTCTACCTGGCCGTGTCCGCGGACATGCCCAACGTCGAGCTCATCGACGCGGTGCCGGCCCGCTTCAAGGTCGGCGCACCCGACGATGTCGACAAGCTGGTGCTGTCGGCCATGCCCGGCGTGCGGCTGTCGTACATGCCGCAAGTGCCGCCCGCGATTCCGGTGCGGCCCGGTGCATGCTATTTCCAGCTCGATTCGCGCGGCGCGCTGTACGAGCGTATGCTGCAGGCCCAGTCCGCGATGATCTATGCGCCGACTGGCATCAATGACCTGAAATTCGAACTGATCGCGGTCACATCATGAGCTACGCGCCCTCCCTGTTCGGCGACAACACGCCGGCTCCGCTGCATACCCCGGCGTCGACCGACGCCGCGTTCCAGGCCCGTTCGCTGCTCGATCTGCTGTACGACGGGTTCTTCATGCTGTTCCTGCTCAAGAACGGTCGCGAGCCGGACAGCGCGAGCGAATTCAGCACGAAGATCCAGGAGTTTCTGTCGGATTTCGAGCGCGGCGCGAAGAAGCTCAACATTCCGGCCGAGGACGTGTATGGCGCGAAGTTCGCGTACTGCGCGGCGGTCGATGAAATGGTGCTGTCGTCGCAGTTCAAGATCCGCACCGACTGGGAGCGCCGGCCGCTGCAACTCGTGCTGTTCGGCGAGCAGCTCGCGGGGGAGAAGTTCTTTCAGTATCTCGAGGAATGTCGGGCGCAGGGCGCGGCGCGGTTGCAGTCGCTCGAGGTGTTTCACATGTGCCTGCTGCTCGGGTTCCAGGGCAAGTATCTGCTCGAGGGGCCGGAGAAGCTCGCGTATCTCACCGCACGGCTGGGGGACGAGATTGCGCACATGAAGGGCAAGCGCGCGGCGTTCGCGCCGCATTGGCCGCTGCCGGATCAGATCGCGCATCGGTTGAAGCGCGAGGTGCCGGTCTGGGCGATCGGGGCGGTGTTCGCGCTCGTGGCCCTGCTCGGGTATCTCGGGCTCAATACTTATCTCAAGGACAAGACGCTGCAGGCGCTGGCGCCTTATTCGCAGGTCATCAAGGTGGGCCCGGAGTCGGCGAATTTGACGATTTCGCTGCCTTGAGGGGCGTTGAGTCGTCGTTTTAACGCGGCTGCTGCTTCGTGGAAAAGGACCGCCCGGCGGTCCTTTTTTACTGCGGCGTGCGGGATGCGCCGTCAGAGCAGAATGAATTCGTCGTTTTCGACGTAGTACACGAACGCGTCGAACAATTGCGCGATGCTCGGTTCGTCGACCTGGTCGTGCGCGTTGATGACGATGTCTTCGATCGTCGTGCTGTTCAGCGTTACGCGCCAGCCGGGCGGGGTTGCAGCATCCGATACTGCGCCGTCTTTCGCGTCTTCGAAGAAGACACCGCTCGTGTCGGGCGTCCATGGCGTCGGTGGTAGGCAGAGCCGCCCGGTGAAGTCACCGGGATGTTCGAGAACGTGTTTCAACGACACTTCGGTCGCGGTGATAGTCGACATGGGGTGAGGCGGTGGTAACTAAGGGAAATGTAACGGGCTGGTGGACGCACATGCGTCGTAGCGCCCGCGTCAGCGAGCCGCGATTGTGCCAAATAGCGGATGCATAAGGTTGGCCGGCGGCTATCTTCGCCACATCTTCGACTCATCACCAGGATACCGGGAAGGCGCGGGCCAAGCATGGCGCGCGGCCGCCGCCGGCCGGCACCTAGCCATGCTCGACAATACGATACTCGTCGGGCTTCACCCACGATACCGAACGATAAGGCGCCGTGACTGCTCCGTTTTCCCGGTAATGCTCGACGAGCTCCTGCGCACTCCAGTCTCGTCCGGCCGAAAAGAGTGCGTTGAGCTCCATCAGCATTCTCACGAGATGCTGGCGGTCCGCATCGTCGGAAATCGGCCGTATCCATTGATCCCCCTGTTTATGGAATCCAGCGGTCTGCAACTTCGAGACGTGCGCAGGCACATCCGAAAGGACAACGCACCTGTTGCTCGCAATATCGATCACGACGGTTTCATTCTTCGGGATCAGCATCATTTTCTAACCTTCACGTTCACGAGCGTCTTCACGTAGTCATTGTCTGTTGCGTTTGCGCCGCATTGGCCGCTGCCGGATCAGATCGCGCACCGGTTGAAACGCGACGTGCCGGTTTGAGCGATCGGGGTGGTGTTCGCGCTCGTGGCCCTGCTCGGGTGTCTCGGGCTCAATACTTGTCTCAAGGACAAGACTCTGCAGGCGTTGGCGCCTTATTCGCAGGTCATCAAGGTCGGGCCGGAGTCGGCGAATTTGACGATTTCGTTGCCTTAAAGGGCGTTGCCTCGTCGTTCGAACTCTGTTGCTGCCTCATGGAAGAAGGACCGCCCAGTGCACTATCCCGAAAACGGGACGGTCTTTGCGGTGCCTCGCTCCACATAGTACCCGTGCCGGTTAAAGTGCAGCCCAACTCAAATACGAAACATCTTCCGAAGCCGCATCAAGAAAGCAGCGCAAGCGGCTGCCTCCGAGTCGAATGCCTGCTGCTCAGTACGTTGTCCGCGCTCACTGTAGTACACGTACCAGTGCCCATAATTTTCCGCAAGACATAAAGCCTCATCCTTTTCACCTCCAAGGCAGTAGCTATCTCGTGGTGCACCTACCGCATCAAGCGCATTCTGTAGATCTTGCTTATTCATCCATCTCCTAAGGTGACTAGACTCCACCAAGTCTCCAACCGATTTAGGTAGCTTGTACTGCGTACCGAAGCCCAGCTCACCGGACCATGGTGCAATTTTCCCCGCTACTACATTCTCAATCGGCTTTGCCACCTCATACATGTTGCAAGGCTCTTCATTCGATCCGGGCGGAAGCGTTCGTGCAATCGCCCTGCCCGCAAAAATGCGGACGGGGCTCCCCGGCAGTCATTGCTCACTTAGAATTTCTTTGGAGCGAGCTCGATTGCATCGTCTACTAGGCCGTCAAAATTCTGGCAACGCCCTCAAGCTCGCCAACAGAAAAATCGCTCACTGCCTCAAGAGAAACCCCGTAATCCAAGTCAAACTTCACATTGAAGTCTTTACCTTTATACTTGCAGCGCAAAATATCGGCCTCCGGTATATGGACGACTTTTTCGAGGGAAATTCCATCCTTTCCCGCGAGCAATTCACTGCAAACACGCTCGAAATCCAGAGCATCCAAATCCTTCGAATTAAATTCCCGCATCGCTAAGCACCTTATTACAGTCAAGATCCCCAATCGTCATCTTGTCAACACCGGGTCTCGATCGCTTGGACGATCCAATGATGTAGTTGTACACGTCATCGCCTTGATAGCCTTTACCGTTTGCCTTGGCAACCGTTTCCTTCCAGGTGAGCATAGGCTCCGCCTTGCCAGTCGGCGAATTGATCCCCGTATAAAGAGCGGTAGCAGCATCGCGGTCGGCCATCAAAAGTCTAGCTCGAATACGTGCTTGATTACGCAACTTATGCGCAAGTCGCGCCCTTTCCTTCAAATTTTTACAGCTGCACAATTGCTGATCGATCCTGCTTTCTTCGCGCTTATACCAACAGCGAGTCTGAACGTCACTCAGCGATCCGCCTTTCGGATCTGTTTCCCTGAGCTTTACCAACCCCAGAGCATCCGTCCACTCGACAGGATTTGGCGCATACTGAAAATTATTTGATCCACCGTGCAACTTTATCGGATCCTGGCTAGTAAATCTGCCAGCTCTCGGGTCGTAATACCGATACCGGTTATAGTGCAGCCCCGTCTCCTCATCGACCTGCTGCCCCTGAAACCGCAACGGATTCCTGGCGACGATCCCCGCCGCCTTCGACACCCGCGCGATCACCTCCCGCGCTTCGCCCCACGCCTTGTACGACGCCTCCCACACGACATCGCCATCGTCGTCCGTCAGCAACTGCGGCGTACCGATCTGATCGCAGTGGTAATAGAACACCGCCGCATCACCCCGCCGCTCCGGCAGCCTCTGCAGCGGATCTTCCTCCGGCACATAGCGGTCGGTACTCTTCCACTCCGGCGTCGCGATTCCCTCGACCGGCTCCGCCACATACTGCGCCAGCGGCACGAATGTCCCGGGCTCGTAGAGATAGTGCGTGGCGCGCTCGCCGTCACTCTCGTACGCCAGCGTGTCACCATCCCACCCGAACACCGTCCGCTCGCCGTTCAACTCCTTCG
>NZ_QTQA01000030.1:0-82222 GCF_003853825.1 Burkholderia sp. Bp9012
CGGCGCGGGCAGCTCGCCTACCGCTACGATCCGGTGGGCCGCTTGCTCGAAGCGCAAAGCCGGCTCGGCCACGAGACCTTCGACTTCGACCCGGCCAGCAACCTGATCGACCCGGAAACCCAGCGCGAAGCCGAGCGCCAGCGCATGCCGCGCATCAAGGCACTGGACAACCTGCTCAAGCAATACGTCGGCACCCACTACCAGTACGACGCGCGCGGCAACCTCACGCAACGCTGGCACAACGGCAAGGAAGGCCGCTTCACCTGGGACCTGTTCGACCGCCTGACCCACTACGAAGACGAGCGCCTGAAGGTCGACTACACCTACGACGCGCTTGGGCGGCGCTTGTCCAAGCACAGCCAGGCGCACTACGAGGAAAGAAGGGAAGCGGGGCCACACTGGAACCGCGCTGAGCGTGTGAAACGCAACCGCGCGCTGCAATGCGGCTTCACGCTGTACGGCTGGGATGGTGACACGCTGGCGTGGGAGAGCAAGATCGCCGACGAGGATGGCTTTGGTGCGCGCACCACGCACTACGTGTACGAGCCGGGCAGCTTCGTGCCGGTGGCGCAGGCAGTGCGCGAGGACGCCATCGAACTGCTCGACCAGCCCGAGTACGGCGACTACTACCGGCAGGATGAAGACCCGCTATGGCTGCCGCCGCCGCCCGCACCAGCCATCAACAGCCTGGCGTGGTACCAGTGCGACCACCTCGGCACGCCGCAGGAGCTGACCGACGAGCACAGCGAGATTGCGTGGAGCGCGGAGTACCGCGCGTGGGGACTAGCGAAGGAAGCCATCCGCAAAGCATCCAGCAAAACACCGATCGCCAATCCCATCCGCTTCCAGGGGCAGTACCATGACCATGAGTCGGGGCTGCACTACAACCGCTATCGGTATTACGATCCGGAGGTGGGGCGGTTCGTTAGCAAGGATCCGATTGGGTATGCGGGGGGGCATAACCTATGGCAGTATGCACCAAACCCGATTGAGTGGAGCGACCCGTTAGGTTTGTCGAAGCGTTGCCCCTGTGATTGCCCGGCGGGAACAATAGATCCCTCTCAGGTGCATTTTATGCAAAGCAGCGCAAAGAATGTTACAGGTGACTATACGGTTCTCGCGAACGCACAAGCTTTGCAGGATGGAACACTCGATCCTAATATATTGAAGACCAAGATTTGGAAGGATGGTGCTGGGAAGCTGTGGACGCTCGATCACAGGCGGCTCGCGGCATTCAAATTGGCACGCAAGTGCATGCCATACCAAATGGCGTCAAAAGACGAGATTGATAACCAGATGTGGAAGATGAGTACCAAGAATGGTGGGACATCTATCCGCTTGAAGATGGAGAATGGTCAGTCAATGACCGTTGAGTGAGATGACGATTGACAGAAAGAGAGTGTCGGAAATAAAGACAAGGGAAGATTTTGTTGATTTTATTTCTGATTTTGTGAAATCAATAAGAAATGGGCAGTCGATCGAGAACAATACTGTTGATTCGTATCTTGAGGCAATGGCTTCCTGGGTTGAAGATATGGACGGCTATTACGAAAATATGGGTATAGCTAGTGAGATGAAGCTTGATACGATGAATTGGAGGGTTCTCGCGGATATTGTAGTTGCTGCAACAATGTATGAATAAATGGTACACTCAAGAGCACAACCGCAAAAATCTGTCCAAAGGACCTGGGCACGGGTACCGCGACCAATGCAAGTTCACGCGCTGCGGCGCGAGCCTCTGGGTGTGCGAGCGATGATGTCGGGCACCCGATTGCACGCAACCTTGGCGGTCTTGGTGGCGTTAAGGAAGTCATTCCCCAAGATCCGAGTATGGGCCTGCCGATCGGCATCACCGATGCCAGCGGCAAGACCAGGCAGCTCGAGTACAACAGCAGCGGCCAGCTCACCCGCTACGTGGACTGCTCGGCCAAGGCCAGCTAATGGGCCTACGACGCGCGCGGCCAGCTTGTGCATTTCACCGACGCGGCCGGCCAGGTCACCCGCTACCGCCACGAGGCCGGCCAGCTCGCCGCCATCCGCTACCCGGACGATACCGAAGAGCACTTCGAGCGCGACGCAGAGGGCCGGCTGCTAACCCACATCGATGCGCTGGGCCGGCGCACCGAATGGGACTACACCGAGGCCGGGCTGCTGGCCAAGCGGGTGGACGCCGCCGGCCAGTCCCTGCGCTATCAGTGGGACAAGCTCGGCCAGCTCACCGCGCTGCGCAACGAGAACGGGCGCGATGCCGAGTTCCACTACGACCCGGTGGGCCGTCTGCTGGCGGAAACCGGCTTCGACGGCGCCATCACGCGCTACGAGTACGAGGAGGAGACCGGCAAACTGGCGCGTGCCATCGACGGGCAGCGCATCACCGCCTATACCTTCGACCCGATGGGTCGCCTCACCGAGCGGCGCGCTGCGCTGCAAACCGGCGACGCGAGCCCGCGCCAGCAAGACTGGCAGGTCGAGACCTTCGCGTACGACCTCAACGGCAACCTGGCACTGGCCAGCAATGCCGACAGTCGCCTGCAATGGTTCCACGACCCGGCCGGCAATCTGGTGCGTGAGCACCAGCACTACACCCGCCTGGGCCAGCCGCTGGTGGGTGTGTGGCTGCACGAATACGACGCGCTCAACCAGCGCATCGCCACCGTGCGCCCGGATGGTCACCGCGTCAGCTGGCTCACCTACGGCAGCGGCCACCTGCTGGCGCTGCAGCTCGACGAGCGCGAGCTGGTCAGCTACGAGCGCGACGACCTGCACCGCGAGGTCGCACGGCTGCAAGGCAACCGCCTGCTGCAAACGCAGCAGTGGGACGCCATGGGGCGCTTGAGCGAGCAGGTGCTGGCGCGCGACACGCCTGCGCCCACACACACCGCAGGCGGCAACCGCCTGCTGGTGCGCCGCTACCGGTACGACGCCAGCGGCCAGCTCACCGACATCAACGACACGCGGCGCGGGCAGCTCGCCTACCGCTACGATCCGGTGGGCCGCTTGCTCGAAGCGCAAAGCCGGCTCGGCCACGAGACGTTTGACTTCGACCCGGCCAGCAACCTGATCGACCCGGAAACCCTGCGTGAAGCCGAGCGCCAGCGCATGCCGCGCATCAAGGCGCTGGATAACCTGCTCAAGCAATACGCGGGCACCCATTACCAGTACGACGCGCGCGGCAACCTCACGCAGCGCTGGCACAACGGCAAGGAAGGCCGCTTCACCTGGGACCTGTTTGACCGCCTGACGCACTACGAAGACGAGCGTCTGAAGGTCGACTACACCTACGACGCCCTCGGCCGGCGCCTGTCCAAGCACAGCCAGGCGCACTACGAGGAAAGAAGCGAAGCGGGGCCACACTGGAACCGCGCCGAGCGGGTCAAGCGCAACCGCGAGCTGCAGTGTGGCTTCACGCTGTACGGCTGGGATGGCGATACGCTGGCGTGGGAGAGCAAGATCGCCGACGAGGACGGCTTCGGTGCACGTACCACGCACTATGTGTACGAGCCAGGCAGCTTCGTACCGGTGGCGCAGGCGGTGCGCGAGGAAGCCATCGAACTGCTCGACCAGCCCGAGTACGGCGATTACTACCGGCAGGACGAAGACCCGCTGTGGTTGCCGCCGCCGCCCGCACCAGCCATCAATAGCCTGGCGTGGTACCAGTGCGATCACCTTGGCACGCCGCAGGAGCTGACTGATGAGCACAGCGAGATTGCGTGGAGCGCGGAGTACCGTGCGTGGGGTGTTGCGCAGGAGGCGATCCGCAAGGCCTCGGGAAAGGCGCTGATCGCCAATCCCATCCGCTTCCAGGGGCAGTACCATGACCATGAGTCGGGGCTGCACTACAACCGGTATCGGTACTACGATCCGGAGGTGGGGAGGTTTGTTAGCAAGGATCCGATTGGGTATGCGGGTGGTCTGAATGTTTTTCAGTACGTGCCTAATCCAATCGAGTGGATCGATCCTCTTGGTTTAGCAAGACTTAGCCTTCCTGGAAGTAGAAAGGGGAAAGATTTTACTCGAGCCGGAAAGGAGGCTGTAAAAGCGGAGAACATTAGGAATCACGGTTCGTTGACATGTGAAAAATGCAACACTGATGTGATAAACGCCGTCCAACATCAAAAGGGCGTTACGCCTCCGGATAATGAGGCGCATATCGATCACAAAAAACCCAAGGCGAAGAACGGGTCGGGGACTCCAGAGAATGGGCAGGTTCTTTGCCGGGTGTGTAATCTTGATAAGAGCGACTCGTACGTGGAGTGATAGGATGGAAAAGATTTTTTTTAAATTAAATGTCGTGGATGACTATCCGCCGGTATCCATGGAGAGTGTGTGGTCGGAGAGGCTGGATTCTGGGTTGTTTAGGATTGGAAATATTCCGTTTTATACGAAAGATGCGAGTCTTGGTGATGCTGTTTCGGCAGAAGTTGGGGTGGATGGAGAGTTGATATTTAAGGAAGTTGTGGTTCCTGGTGAAAATAGTACGTTCAGAATCGTAGTTTTTGATGATGGAGTAAATCAGATTCAGAAGATTCTAGAGGCTCTTGTGGAGGTGGGCTGTACATGGGAGGGAATGGGAGAGCGGTTCTATTCTTTCAACGTCCCGGGGGATGTGGATCTCGATAATGTGCTTGTCTTACTTGATAAATACGTGCAGGCTAATTGGCTTGATTACGAATATGGCATGATTCGCCAGTGAGTGCGGGGATAATCTGGCGAGGTCGATGGAGCAAACTGTGAGTGACGGACTGTGTCCGAGATGTGCGGCAACAAGCGAGGTTCAAAGGCTGCGGCACGAGCTTGCCGTGGTCGACGAACGTATTGAGGCGCTGCGCTCTACGGAGCGGCGTGAAGCGCAGGTGCAGGGCCTGATTGACCAATTCGTGTTGACGCGGCGCGAAGTGTTCGACATGGCCGCGACTCGGCCCCTCGTATCGGGGCCTGCCGTAGCGCAACCAGCCCGAGATCAAGCAATACGCCGGCACCCACTACCAGTACGACGCGCGCGGCAACCTCACACAACGCTGGCACAACGGCAAGGAAGGCCGTTTTACGTGGGATTTGTTCGACCGCCTGACCCACTACGAAGACGAGCGCCTGAAGGTCGACTACACCTACGACGCGCTTGGGCGGCGCTTGTCCAAGCACAGCCAGGCGCACTACGAGGAAAGAAGGGAAGCGGGGCCACACTGGAACCGCGCCGAGCGTGTGAAACGCAACCGCGAGCTGCAATGTGGCTTCACGCTGTACGGCTGGGACGGCGACACGCTGGCCTGGGAGAGCAAGATCGCCGACGAGGACGGCTTCGGCGCACGCACCACGCACTACGTCTACGAGCCGGGCAGCTTCGTGCCGGTGGCGCAGGCGGTGCGCGACGACGCCATCGAATTGCTCGACCAGCCCGAGTACGGCGATTACTACCGGCAGGATGAAGACCCGCTGTGGTTGCCGCCGCCGCCCGCACCAGCCATCAATAGCCTGGCGTGGTACCAGTGTGATCACCTCGGCACGCCGCAGGAACTGACGGACGAGCACAGCGAGGTTGCCTGGAGCGGAGAGTATCGCGCGTGGGGACTAGCGAAGGAAGCCATCCGCAAAGCATCCGGCAAAACACCAATCGCCAATCCCATCCGCTTCCAGGGGCAGTATCATGACCATGAGACGGGTCTGCACTATAACCGGCATCGGTATTACGATCCGGGGAGTGGGCGGTTCGTCAGCAAGGATCCGATCGGGCTGGCCGGCGGCATCAACGTCTATCAATACGCGCCCAATCCGGTAAGCTGGATTGATCCGCTCGGCCTGAGCAACTACATTCCTGCGCCCAAGAACTTGCCCGGCTTTCCCGATGCGGTACGGGTTCCGCCGAAAACACCTGTTCTAGGAGTTCCAGGGAAAAAGCGGGCTCGATGGAAAGAACCCAAGGGCTGTATCTGTGAGTGGGACTATCAGCACGGAGAGGTAGAGCGATACGATAAGCGCGGTAACCACATGGGAGCATTTGATCCAAATTCGGGGGAGCAGATTTCAGGAAAAGGCCCCGTGCCAAGCCGGAGGGTGGAGCCATGACCCAACATCCCGTTCAGCGCTTTATCTCGCGATTTGAGAAGGACAATGAATTCTCGTATGTCGAGATTCCGTTTGTTGTCGGCCCGTCCTTGGAGGAACTGCAAGACATATGCGGATTTGAGAGGGATGATCTGATGTATGAGGAGGTCGAGTTGGACGACGAAAAGCTGCAGAAGCTGCGAAGGTTCGTCGCGTCTGATTTCGATACGAGCCAGTACATCTACTACTTGTCATGCGTTGATGACGCTGCCGAGTAAGTAACGAAGGGCCGGCCGAGCGCTAGGTTTGTCGTTTCTGGCGCGCTGATCGATGTTCATCTGGCCTTCATTCAATGCGCCAGTGAGGTCTGGTGCGAAGTGTCAGGGATTGCAAGGAATCGCGTCCTGGCGAAAAAATGCCGACGTGCTGGGGTAGGATGACGCGAAGGCTTGCGGGACAAGGGATTGCGGCCTGTGCGCGGGGCGTTTGCGTCCAAGTGAATAGATCAGGACCAGCCTCAGGATGTCGAGACGGGGCTCTGTTATAACCGGCACCGGTACTACGATCCTCGCTCGGGACGGTTCATCTCGAAGGACCCGATCGGGCTGGCCGGTGGGCTGAATTCATATCAATACGCGCCGAACCCAGTCCAGTGGGTCGATCCGTTGGGCTTGGCCCGATCTGGTCAGTGGGTTACTGTCGGGAACGGTCGGGTCAGAATTGATCCACCACATGTGGAGAATACGAACCAACAAGTTCATGCTCACTGTCAATGCAAGTCCAGAAAGCAAGAGGTTGTTGTGAATAAGGATGGCACGCAGAGCCACGGATCGCGTGGGGGCGTCTCTGGGCTGACGCGAGCAGAGAAAGACTATTTGCGTGAAAAGGGTTTCGATCTATGACCGATCTTGGTGAAGTGAAGATTTTTGGAACGCTGGAAGGCGACGATAGGTCGTTAAAGCTGGATGAGATTTCTATCCTTGCCAAGCCGGAGGTTATTAGGGATCTTGGTGTATTCCTGATTAATGCGGCTTACGAAATGGATTCCAATGATGCTGAGCACGTGCATTTGCAAGATTCGATGTCGAACTTCTCGTATGAGAATCACGTTGACGTGATCGCGATCAATCAAGACAAAGTGAAGTTGCTTGGTGGTTCCAGCTAAATGACCGAAGGGCCGCAGTTGCGGCCCTTGTAGTTAGCGTGGTTAGCCGCAATCGGGGGTGATTTGCGCGGCGGTAATGGTGAGCTTGCCGTGTTCAACGTGAACGTGAAGCTTCTGGCCGGCGTGGAAGCCGGCATCGTGTATCAGCCAGCGGCCCGCGCTCTTTTACAGCGGTGTTACCTCGCCATGAGCTTCGACATCTGGGAGCGTTTGACAAGGCTGTCCATCAGGACGATCAGCGCTTGCTGATCCTCGTCCGAAAGTAAATCCATCTGTTCATACAGTGCATGCAGCCGCGGGTTGTGAATACGCGGCTCGGTGGGCGGCTCGAGTCCGACGAGGGAGTCCACGCTGGTTTGCAGCACTTGCGCGATGCGCACGACTGCATCGAGTTGCGGCAGCGATACTGAAGGTGAACGTGCTGGCGAGCGCGGGCGAGTGTTTCTATGTGGAGCCGTGGTGCGCAACGGCCCTGTTCCGCCGGGTTTGCCGTCGCCCTGCGGGCGCCGTCAAACCCGGGGGGCTGATGTTGTATCGAGATAGGAATGGGCTGAGAATCGCGTCTAGGCCTCAGCTATGAACAACTCCTGAGGTGAGTTGGTGGTGGTCAGCGGGCTGTAAGTGTTGGCAGCACTCACGGTCCGCGCTTCGTTTGCGGCCTGCTTCCCCTTCCTGTCTTACCGAGCTCGAGCAAGCACGGTAGCATCTGCGAAACAAATTGCTGCTTGGCCTTGGGTAACTGCTCGATGGCGGCGATCCGCTGTTGCAGTCGCGACATCGGTCCGCGCTTGCTGTCGCGGCGGTTCACGGGTTGCCCCATCAGTTAATCGAATGAGAGCGTGAGCAGTTGCGCCAGTGCGGGCAACCTGGATCACGGATGACGGCGCCTTTTTTTAGGACAATTCTTATGTTGCGGCGTCACGTTGTACGACAGAATCCCCACCAAACAATGCGCGCAACAACGCGCACGACCGGTGACAAGTTCGCGCGCGATGTACCTTTCAAACCTTCTTCAAGCCTTCTATATGTGGGTGTTGCATTCTCAGGGTCTCCCATACGTAACACCTGAGCCGGCAGCAGCGTGGTGATCCGACGTGCATCCTGCGGGATTCTGACGGCGACACCTGAACGAGAAGAAAATTGTCGGGCTATGGGTGATGCGTCGCCTGAGTCAAGGTCCCGCTCGCGGTGCGGCGGCTCCTCGCGATTCATTCCATCGGCATCGTCACATATCTAAGCTGCATCAATCATGAAAAACATACGCGCTTCGCGCTGGACCCAATGGTGTTCGCTCTGTCGTGCATTGCTTCCGGTTGTCTGCGTGGTCTTGCTGCCTGGCGCGGTGGCTTCAACGCTTTGGCAGAAACCGATCTTCACCGATGAAGAGCAGCGATGGATCGACGCACACCCGATCGTTCATATAGCAGTCGAGGCGAACTGGAGTCCAATCGAATATGTACGCAACGGACAGCATGCTGGTCTTGTCGCCGGTTACCTGAACGCGGTTTCGAAAATGACCGGACTCACGTTCGACACGGTGCCTGGGACGGAATGGGGCCGTGCGTACGACGCGCTCGCTACCGGCAAGGTGGATTTGCTGCCGGGTGTGTGGCGAGAGTTGGTATCTGACCGTGTCGGCAGCGACGCACTAGTCAGTACACCTTATCTGGTCGGGCGGCTGACCGCCGTGACACGTGACAATTCCGCGATGGTTTTCAGTCTGAAGCGGCTCGAAGGCCGGCGCGTCGCGATCAAGGGGCGAGGCGCAGTCGAATACTTCACCCGTCATAGCGGCGTCGCGCTCGACGTGCTGACGTTCGACACCGAGGAACTCGCACTTGCTGCGGTGGCCAACGGCGAAGCCGACGCCGCGCTTGGCATCGACTTCACGATCCTGCCAATCGTTCGCCGGCAATTCCCGGGGCAGCTTTACATGTCCGGCATGCTGGCGGATCGCCCCGTGTCGTTGGCCATGCTCACGCGCGCCGATCTGCCGATTCTGGCGTCGATCATCGACAAGTCGCTTGCAGCGATTCCGGTGAGCAAAACCGCTGCGATCACGCAGGACTGGGTTGAACTCGGCGACAACGGCAAGCCGACACTACGCTCAATCCTGCATGATCGCGCGCCGCAGGTGGTCGCGATTGCTGCGACGTTGCTGATATTCGCGTTGTTCGCCTATTTCTACTGGAAATCCCGCGCGGCGGCGATTCGCAGCAAGCTGGACAAGGCGATGGTCCTCGCGTTCGTGAGCCACGAGATCCGCACGCCGATGCAGACTGTTCTGTCGTCGCTCGATTTTCTGCGGCGCTCGCATTTGCCGCCACGACAGGCCGATCGCGCGGATGCTGCCGTGTCCGCGTCAGAAACGCTCTTGGCGCTGCTGGACGACATCCTGGAATACACCCGCCTCGAGTCGAGCAAGGTGACGTTTGCCGCGCAGGCAGTGGAGCTCGAGTCCTGGGCCCGAGAAACCGTCGATATGGTGCGCTGGCGTGCCGAATCCAAGGGAATCTCGATGACGCTAGACAGCGAGATCCCTCCGGCGCTGCATGTCGAGATCGATCCGGTTCGCGTGCGCCAGATCGTGCTGAACCTACTGGTCAATGCAATCAACTTCACGGATGACGGCACCGTTACGTTGCGTGTTCGCATTTCCGCGACCCGCCGACGGCGAAACAGGACGCTGCTTCTGGAAGTCGGCCACACGGGAGTTGGCATTGCTGCGGATCAATTCAAGCATCTGTTCGATGCGTATTGGCAAGATGATCGTGCTTCACGTTCCGGCGGAGTCGGCAGCGGGCTCGGCCTCGCGATCTGCCGTAAGCTCGTCGAGTTAATGCGTGGAACGATTACGGTCAGCAGTACACCGCGTGTCGAGACCGTCTTCTCGGTCAAGCTGCCGGTTGCAGTCACGGATAACGCGTCGTCGGCACAGTCAACCGCGTGGGCGCCGGTGAGCCCACCAGCATCCGCCGCCCAATCATGCCGAAAAGTACCGTGCATCCTGATCGTCGATGATAACGAAGCCGTACGGGACTCGCTGCAGGAGCAATGCGAGGCGCTGGGCTGCGTCGGCATCATCGCTGACTCGGGGGAGGCCGCGTTGCAGCAGCTCGCACGCACGCATGTCGACATGGTGCTGCTGGATTGCAATCTCCCAGACGTAGATGGCTGCGCGCTCGTACGCGCGATCCGTCAACGCGAGTCTGCAAGAAAGGGGCGATACGTTCCGATCATCGTCATATCGGCAAATACCGGCGACGCGCACAAGGTGCGTTGCTTCGAGAGCGGCATGGATGGGGTGCTCGGCAAGCCGCTGCGACTCGAAGCGTTGCGGCAGATGATCGCGATGTGGTGCCCCGCGTATGCGGGTGTTGCACCGGATCAGGCGGCAGCCACATAGGCTTATGTGCGCGTGCTGCAGGGCCTGGATTGGCCTGAATCCGGCGTAACCGTCTCGATGCGATGCTGGCGTAACAAATCATCATGAAGCGGGCCGACATTGCCAGGAATCGCGTCGGACACGGCCTCCAGCATGCGCTCGAGTTCGGCTGCCAGGTTACTCGTCCCCGCATGCCCGGCAATCGCGGCTGCCCCTTTGATTCTATGCGCCATATAGCGCGCCTTGTCAGCATCGCCGGCCGAGAGCGCGGTGCTCAGAGCCGCCAGATCCGCGTCGATACTTTGACGGTAGATCTCTGAGAATTCCCGACCTGCTATTGGGGTTGGTTCGACAGGCGGCTGGTGCCTGTCACGCTTGCTTGCCGGGCACCAAAGATCGATCATCTGCCGCAACGCTTCGAGCCGCAGCGGCTTGCCGAGCACCCCATCCATTCCGCTGTCGAAGCAGCGCTCACGATGCGCATCTTCCGTCGACGCCGAGATTGCGATAATCGGTGTGCGCGCCTGTCCGCGTTGCTGCTCGCTGGCGCGCATGCGCTGTGCGATCGTGTAGCCGTCGACGTCCGGCAGGTCGCAATCGAGCAGCACCATGTCGTACCGAGTGCGCTCGAACCGATCGAGCGCTTGCGCGCCGTTGCCGGCGATGGCCGAACGGCACGCGAGCGCATCAAGTTGATGCTGGATCGCATGTTGAACCGCTTCGTGATCGTCGACGATGAGGATCATCGGACCTTCGTCGACTCGCTGGGAAGCCGGCGTATCGGTCGCGTCGGGTTCACGTGAAGGCGCCTCCGGCACGACCGTATTCCGGCCGGCTACCCATCGGGTACGTTGCGCAGGCAGGATCACGGTGAAGATCGTGCCTTTGTCGGGGCTACTGCTGACGGTAATCACTCCGTTCATGAGCTCAACCAGTTCGCGGCAGATCGACAGGCCCAGGCCGCTGCCGTTCACGCGACGGCTGCCCGGCTCCTCGACGCGCTGATAGGGCTCGAAGATGTGGCTCTGACGCGCGGGCGGAATGCCGATCCCGGTATCTCGGACTTCGATCACAAGTGAACCGGCTGTGTTCGGCTTACCTTCCAGATAGTCGACACGCAGCGAGACTGATCCCTCCGACGTAAACTTGATTGCATTGACGAGCAGATTCAACACGATCTGCCGCGTGCGGACCGGATCGATCAGCAGGGTCAAATCGGCTGGGCAGGCGAGTTCGAGCGCAAGGTCCAGCCCTTTCTCGTCGACCCTCCAGCGCACCATGTCGGCGCTGCGGCGCAACCACGCCTCAATTTGCGTTGGTTCGGGCGCGAGTGTGACGTTGTGCGATTCGAGTCGCGAGTATTCGAGCACGTCATCGAGCAGCGTCAGCAGCGATTCCGAGGCGGCAACGGCTGCATCCGCTCGACCTGCCTGTTTCGGCGTGAGTTGCGACTGCTGCAGCAGCTCGAGCGACGAAAGGATCGTGTGCATCGGCGTGCGGATCTCGTGGCTCACGAACGCGAGGAACATTGCCTTTTCGCGCTCGCTGCGAACTGCAGCGGCGCGTGCGCGCCACGAAAGGAACGCGATTGCTGCTAGCGCGAACACGGTGGCGCCGGCTGCTGTAACCTGCCAGCGTCGGTAGTAAAGGATTGAGCGCAGAGTCGGCTCGCCGTAGTCAGTCGACTCCATCCATTGGCGTGAAATCTCCTCGCCCGTGCGAGCGGGAATCGCAGCCAACGATTTATCGAGAATGGATGCGAGCAGGGGCATGTCGCTGCGGGTTGCCAGGGCCAGCGCATATGGCCGGTCCGGCAGGCCGCCCGCCAGGAACAACCGACCCAGGAACTGTCGGCGTAGCAGCGGCATGATTGATATGTCCGTGCCGAGGGCGACATCCGCATTTCCGTCGACGACGGCAGTGAGCGCATCCTGTTCGTCGTCATAGGTCAGCAGCGTCACGGGCAGGCCGCTCTGGCGAATCGCATATTCCAGCCCGCCGTTGCCCTTGATCGCGATTCGTTTGCCGGCCAGATTGCGGGAATCGACGAACAGGTTCAGGTGTTCCGGCGCAACCACGAACATCGTGCCGACGAAGTACGGTTGGCTGACAGTGACGCCGGCGCGATACATCGACACATCTGCGCTTTTCGATACGTCGGGCACCACATCGATCTTTCCGGAGATCAGGGCGTCATGCGAGTCCGCCCATGACAGGCCGTCGACGTACTCAAAGCGCAATCCGCTCACGCGCGAAATCGCATCGAGGTACGACGGCACGATGCCAACTACTTTCCCGTGGTCGCGAAATTCGAACGGGCGCCAGTGTGGATCGATTGTGGTGCGCACCACCGGATGCGCGGCAATCCACGCCTTCTCTTCAGCTGTGAATTGCGGCGAATTGTTTGCCCATCCGAACGTGGGCGTCAGCCAGACGATTGCGCTCATTAGCACGGCACATCGTTTCAAACTCAGCTTGCTCACGTTGTTCAACCAGATTGTTGGCCGGTCTGCCGTGGACGGTCCTCAGACGAGTATCGGACGCCGAGATCGCCGCAGGTAAAACCGAAAAACGAGACCGACATCATAGGTCGCGTGTTGCGGAAACGCAATGCGGCACTGCGATCGCAGGACCTGCACATTGAGTCACCAGGGTTAAAAATTGCCCCAAAAGCCGGTAAGCTACTCGAAATAATCATGGATGGCATCCCGCGACAATATCGGGGCTAGCCGTTTCGCGCCGTATACAACAACGATAGGGGTAACTATGAGGCCTGGGCACCAGCCGATCCGCGTCGTGATTCTGGACGACCATGCCATCGTCCAACTCGGGATTGCAAATTACTTGACCGAGAAGAGCTCCATCAAACTGGTAGCGAGCTTCGGCAAGTCGCGCGACCTGATTCGCTGGCTCGAAGCGAACCGCGCCGATGTGGTGCTACTCGACTACACGCTTGGTCCCGACGAGATCGACGGCCTCGATCTCGTCAAGCTCATCAATACGCGATTCCCCGATTGTCGGATGCTGATGATGTCGAGCAACGACACGTCGGCAACCGTCAACATGACGATGCGCGCAGGTGCGCTCGGTTTTTTCGGCAAGAGCGAGGATCTCGGTGAGCTCGCACGCGCGATCCGCGTCGTGGCAAGTGGTCATTCATTTATCAGCGCCGAACTCTCGAACCGGATCAGGTGGGGCATGACGACAGATTCGCGTGGGGCCGAACCGAGGGACGCTAGCGGTGACGATAAACCGTCGCCCGATTCTTGTTCGGCGGCGGACTTGCTGCTGAGCCCGCGCGAGCATGAAGTATTGCGGTGCTTTCTTGCTGGTATGTCCGTGTCGGAGATCGCGTCGAAATTCTTCCGAAGTCCCAAGACGATCAGCGCGCAAAAGCAATCCGCATATCGCAAACTCGGTATCCGCAACGATGCCGAATTGTTCGCTTCCCGCAAGTTCATCGAGAAACACTGAATCAACTCCGGTCATCGCCGCGGTCGAATATCGTTGCACACATGCGCGTGGTGGAGGAGTTGGACAGGTGACTGCGCTGCACACCTCAATGCCTCTTCTGGCGACACTATCCGATTGTTTCTATAAATTTTCTTCGGCATGACCTGAGCCGTTTCTCGTAGCCATCAGCAAGTGAGTTCTCTTTTATCGTAGAGGCAAGGAGAACTCGATGAAGAAGCGATTTACCGACGAGCAGATCATCCGAATCTTGGGCGAGGCCGAGAACCGGGACGAGCCGGTGAAGGATCTGTGCAAGCGCCACAACATCTGGGAACAGATGTTCTATTGTTGGCGCAACAAGTTCGGCGGCATGGATGTGGCCGACGCCCGTCGGCTCAAGGATCTGGAATCGGAGAACGAGCGGCTCAAGCGCCCGATTGCCGAGCGATTGCTGGTCATCGGCGGCCTGAAGGAATTCAGCCGAAAAAAATGAGTATCCCAACGGCCGGCGCGAAGCGCTGGAAGTCCTGACTCGGCGGGGTCTCTCGCAACGCAAGGCATGTGGTTATCTGGGGTGGAGCCGCCAGGTGGGCACCTATACGCTCAAGCAACCGGAGAAGGATCGGAGCCTTGGCGAGCAATTGATGGCGGCCGCGCAGGAAGTGCCGCGCTTCGGCTACCGGCGCATGTCCGCCTGGCTGGCGCTGGGCGAATCGCGCGTGCGGCGAATGTGGCGAGCCTTGCAGCTCAACATTCCGCGGCGGCGGCCTCGCCGTCGGCGTTGTGGCAACGACATTCGCTTGCCCGGTGCGACACAACCGAATTCGGTATGGAGCTACGACTTCGTGCACGATCAACTGGTCGATGGGCGAGCGTTGAAGATGCTTTGCGAGATCGATGAATATACCCGCGAGTGCCTGGCGATCGAAGTCGGTGCCAGCCTGAGGTCGCAGGATGTCATCCTGACGCAGCCGTGCCGATGTAAAGGTGCTCGTCGAACGCTGGCGACAGTTCTACAACGAGCGCCGGCCGCATAGTGCGCATCGCTACCAACCGCCCGCCACGGTCCGTCGAGCCTGGCTGGATTTCGGTCATATCGACGCGAGACTCACTGCCTGATTGGTCACAAAATTCCGCCTCAGGTCATGGCGCCGCCGCGTCGAATCCGTGGCGCGAGCTCGACTGGCCGGCGATGCCGGGCCAATTCGGGCACGCGCGGTTCGGGCCGATCGTCGGCGGCGTCGAACGGCGGTCGAACGACGGCCCCGCCGGACCCGGAGCGGGCGCATTGCCGCGCTACCGGGTCGGCCCGGCCGTATCCGTCTCGGCGTCGAACGATGCCTCCGCGATACGCGCGCGTTTCAGCGAGCCGGCGAGCTTCTCGATCGCATGCAGATCGAGTGCGTCGAGGTGCTCGCGCGTCGCCTGCGCGAAGGCCGCATGGTCCGGCTCGTCCGCAAACCGGCCGAGCCATTCCTCGATATCGGTGAGCCGGCCCTCGCCGGCGAGCCGGATCAGTTCGTCGAGCGCATCGTCGGACGGGCCGCGCGGGACGGGGGCGGCGGTCTCGGGTCCGGCATCGCTCGCCGGCCGAAACCGCCGGACGAGCCACGACACCGGCACGAGCGCGTGCCCGACGGCCGGCGCGACGACCGGGAACGAGAACGACGTGCCGACGCCGGGCTGGCTGGTAACGGCCAGCTCGCCGCCCATCGCGCCGACGATACGCTGTGCGATGAACAACCCGAGCCCCGTGCCGCCGTTCACGGCCTGCACCTGCTGGTACGCGCGGAAGATGTCGCGCGTCCCGGCGATGTCGATTCCGATCCCCGTATCGGCGACCTCGAACACGAGGCGCCATGCAGCGCCTTCCCGCGACGCGCGAACCGACAGCGTGACCGTGCCGTCGCGCGTGAACTTCGATGCGTTGGACAGCAGGTTGAGCAGCACCTGCTGCAGCCGGATGCCGTCGATCGACAGCTTGCGCGGCAGCGGCGTCAGCGGCCGATAGTCGAACCGGTTGCCCTGTTGCGAACACAGCGCGACCGCATAGTCGCCGATATCGTTCAGCAGGCCGGGCAGGTCGGTCACGTCGGGGGAAATGCCGAGCGGCTGCAGTTCGGCCTTCGTGAACGTGAGCAATTCGTCGATCAGCGCGAGCTGGTAGCGGATGCTGCGGTCGATCGACCGGATCAGCCGCGCCTGGCTGCGCGTCGCGCTTTGCAGCAACAGCTTCGCGTAGCCGTTGATCGTGGACAGTGGCGCGCGCAGGTCGTGACTGACATAGCCGAGCGTCTCGATCTTCTGCTGCATGTGCGTTCTCGCCTGCTGCAGCGCGTCGTTGAGCGCGACCGTGCGTTTCGCCACTTCATCGCGCAGGCGATCCTGTTCGGTGAGTTGCCAGTGCTCGAGCCGCTTGCGCGCGTCGGTGCGCTGGCGGCCCACGTGGTCGATCCATGCGGCCAGCACCAGCAGATGCGTGGCGAGTCCGATGATCGCGATGACGGGGTTCGGATAGAGGTCGGATTTCAGCCAGAACAGCCAGGCCGGCATCGTGTTCATGCCGTCGAGCATCCGGAGCAGGATGTTGAAGGTGGCGAACGTGACGGCGATCAGCATCACGCGGCTCGTCGGCGTGCGGCGGATCACGAGCATCAGCGCGAGGCTGATGTTCACGATCCCCATCGCCGTGTTCAGCCGCAGGCAGAACCACGTGAACGTCAGCAGGTCGCCGAACGCCGCGCCGGCCATGCCGACGCATTCGAGCGCGAGGAACGCAACGTAGACCGCGCGCATCGGCATGCCGGCCTTCTCGCGGTGCGCGACCATCAGGATGAAGACGATGAAGCACGCGACCGACAGATACGCGAAGATCACCTCGCCCCGCGCCGACCACGCGTAGGCGCCGGGCCACAGATACATCGCGGTATAGCCGCGGTACGTCGCTTCGAACAGCGTCGTGCCCAGGGCCAGCACCGCCAGCACGACAAACATGCCGCTGCGCGAAAAGAAACCGATCAGCAGTGCACACCATACGAGTGCGAGCAGCCCGCCGAAGAAGCCGAAGTTCCACATTGCGGCGTGAAGTTCCTGCGCGCTCCACGCATCGCGGGTGAACGCGGCCGGCACGAGCCGCATTTCCTTGCGCGACGTGACGCGGATCAGCACGGGCAGCCGTTCGCCCGCGCGCAGCGTCATGTCGAGCACCGGATATCGGGAAGCCGCGCGGTTCGCGTTGCCGTTATCCGCCGGGAATCGTGCGGCGAGCGTCCACGCGCCGCTGCGATCGACATAAAAGTCTGCTTGGTCGACGCGTGCGTCGCGAATCGCGAGCACCAGCGCGCGCTCGACGCTGTCGCGATTGGCCAGCGTTGCGCCTACCCACCACGCCGAGCGGGAAAACTCGATGTTGAAAGACGGTTGCGCTGCCGCGGGCGCGCCGCGTGCCGAACCTTCGAGCCGCGCGGCCACCTCGCCGACGGACATCGCCGCACCCGGATCCTCGACGATCGACACCGCTTCCACGCGCGCGGTCTGGCCGGATGGTTCTGTCGCGTCGGCGCGGGGCGCCGCGCACGCGGCCACCAGCGCCACCAGGAGCGGCAGGACGGCGAGCCAGCCGGACGCGCGGCGCCTATGCATCGCGCTGGTGTTCATGCGACGGCGGCGGCGCGTCGACCGTCGGTCGCTGGCGCCGCCAGTCGGACGGCGTGATGCCGAAGCGTTCGCGAAACGCCGTGGCGAAATTGCCTGGTGTCGAAAAGCCGATCTCCTCGGCGATGTCGCCGATCCCCATCGACGTCTCCGCGAGAAAGTGCTTCGCCGCGCGCAGTCGCGTATCGCGCAGATATTCGAACACGGTCTGGCCAAGGTGATCGCGGAACACGCGAGACAGGCGCTTTTCGTGCGTGCCGACCTGCCGAGCGAGTTCGTCGAGCGCCGGCGGATTGCGCAGTTCGCGCAGCAGGATCTCGCTCGCCGCGCGCACCAGCGCGGCGTCGGGGTGATCGGGCAGTTCGGGCAGGTGCACAAACGGCTGGCTGCGCCGCGTGCGCTTCAGGTGATTGCGGATTCGGGCGATCACCTCGGCCGGTTCGAACGGTTTCACGATGTAGTCGAGCGCGCCGGTTTCGAGCCCGGCGATCCGATCCTCGAGATCGCCCGCGGCGGTCAGGATGATGACGGGAATGTTCTGCGTCGATGGCGTGGACCCCAGCAGCCGGCATGCGGCGAAACCGTCCATGCGCGGCATCCGCACATCCATCAGGATCAGGTCGGGTGCGATGGCCTGCGCGCGGTGATAGGCCTGCAGGCCGTCGAATGCGACGCTGATCCGGCACCGCGCGGCGCGCAGGATTTCCGTCAGGAGCCGCAGGTCGTTCGGGCGGTCGTCTACGACGAGAATGTGTGCGCCAACGAGATCCGGCGTGGCGCGGGGCGACGCCGAACTGGACGAGCGGGATGACATGGTTGCTAAAGCTTAGGGGTAGGCCGGGGCGGACTCGCTGCATCTGTGTGCGCGATTGTTGCGAAAAATTATATGCCGACAAAGATGCCGGCGGTGGGGATTCCGTCCACCGCGTGTGGGCATGTTTGACAGCGCGACGGTCTGTCGTGATCGCCGCAGCCGGGGGGCGGAAAATCGGATGGAAAAAAATTCCGATTTCGATATTAAATAATGGATTTTATTACCGATTGAATGGCATGAACATCGAATTGGCCCAGTAGATGAATTGGTGCTCTTTCTGTCGAGAAGATGGCCGGAACGGTGGTGGATCGAGTTCATCAATTCACTGTCTCCGTGATTAAGGTTTTATTTGTGGTTGATTAAAAATACTTTCACATATATCCGTTTGGCTGCATCGGATCGTATGAATGTAAATAACGTCCGCTCCAGAAAACAATTTGTCCGCTGCGGAAAAGGTTTGATCCAAGGAAGCCCTGCACACTTGGCGGGACGCGGCTGGAATCGGTTCTTCGGCATGACCCGGTTTCGCGCAAAATTTTCTGCCACAGCCGTTTTTCCGGGAGTGCTGCATTCAATGTGACATTGAATGCTGGCAATCCCAATTTTCGGGACAACGGCAGTGCAACGAAGGTCGGCACGAGGGTAATGCGGGCTTCATCGTTCATCGAATGCACCTATATGAAAAATGATCGATGAATCATGAAGCAGATGCGAGTTTGGCACAT
Source organism: Burkholderia sp. Bp9012 (assembly GCF_003853825.1). NCBI lineage: Bacteria > Pseudomonadati > Pseudomonadota > Betaproteobacteria > Burkholderiales > Burkholderiaceae > Burkholderia > Burkholderia sp. Bp9012. Next base: position 19,239 of record NZ_QTQA01000030.1, read on the forward strand.
CAGGCGACAAAAAATCGTCAAAGAAAGTCAGTAAGTTAATTCAGTGCAGGGGTCATCCGGCAGTCATCTTCAATTCCGGAAATCCGGAATCGAAGATGCGCGCCAGGATGGAAAGAGTGAGTGGGTTCGCGTCGATCGCCGGGCGGTTCGATCCTCCAGAGGCGGTTGCGCGAAACCCACTCTCGAATCAGGCGGGCACGAAAAAACATGAACATCAAAAGCATGGCAGATCAAAGCACCGGTTCTCGCGAACCGTTGTCGGCTGTCAGCGGCCGCGGGCCGGCGGCGCATGCATCTACTCCGGGGGCCACGTGGGGGCATCCTCCCCCCGAATGACACTGCGCGGGCCGCGCTCCGGTTCGGCGCGGCATCCGTCCATCCGGCGTCTGAACGACGCCCTCTCATGAGATTCGAGGTCGCCTGAGGTTCGGCGCGACGGCGTGCGCACGCGTTCTTTCGCGGTGTGGCGCGCCGCGCGCCGCCCCGGTCCGGTGGCCCGGTTTCCATGATTCGATAAACCGCGAGCGTTGTCGTGCCTCGTGTCGTCCGGACACGGGCCGCGTACGGTCGCGTGCTCGCGACGTGCGTCGCGTGTGTCGTGCAGAGCCATCCGGCATTGAAGTTAGAAGTCCGAAGTAGGTTGCGGCGCGTCGCGAGGCGGGTGAAAACGGAGACGGAGACAGTCTTCGCCCGGCCGCGTTCGCTGTTGCGTCATCCAGCACATGTGAACCGAGGGAAAACAAGATGAACAAGTCGTTCAAGTCGATCTGGAACGAAGCACTGGGCGCCTGGGTCGCGGCGTCGGAGCTCGACCGCGCGCGCGGCAAGCGGGTTGCGTCGTCGAGAAGCGCGTGCACGCATGCGGCGGACGCTGGCACCGTCGCGGGCATCGCGACGAAGCCGGTGTTCTCGCCCAGGCGGCTCGTCGTGATGATGGCGGCCGCGTATCTCGGGCTGTTCCAGACCGGTGCGCATGCGCAGTATTCGGCGGGCGGCGGCTCCGCGACCGGCGGTGCCAGTTCGATCGCGATCGGTAACGGCTCGGTCGCGTCGCAGGTGAATTCGACCGCATACGGCAACCTGTCGACGGCGGCGGGCGTGTCGTCCACAGCGATAGGGCCGGGCGCACACGCGATGGGCAGCGGATCGACGGCCATCGGCATCAATGCGCAGGCAACCGGCGTCAACAGCGCGTCGATGGGCGTGCAGGCGATCGGATCCGGCGACTATTCGGTCGCGATCGGTAATCTCTCGAGCGCGACCCAAAGCGGCGGGGTGGCGATCGGCAGCGGCGCGGCCGCGACCGGCGTGTCGGCGGTCGGGCTCGGCAACAATGCGCTGGCGTCCGGCCAGTATGCGGCCGCGCTCGGTCTCGGGGCGAGCGCGGCGGGGGCGCAAAGTGTCTCGCTCGGTTACGCGTCGAATGCAACCAATACGGGCTCGGTTGCGCTCGGCAATCAGTCGACGAGTTCGGGCGCGGCCGGTGTTGCGGTGGGCAGCGGCGCGCTGGCTTCCGGAAATTCGGCCGTGGCGATGGGCGTCAACAGCGGAGCGAAGGGCGGCTCGTCGATCGCGATCGGATGGGGCGGCACCGCCGGCGTGCCCGGCTCGGGCACGCAGTCGCTCGGCACCAGTTCGATCGCAATGGGCTCGAAAACGACGGCCGGCGCCGACAACGCGATTGCGTTCGGCCTGAGCGCCAATGCGTCGGGCCTCAGTTCGGTCGCGATGGGCGTTCAGTCGAGCGCGACGCAGCAGTTCGGCGTGGCGCTGGGCAATCTCGCGCTCGCAACCGGCATATCGGCGACGGCGCTGGGCCCCGGCGCGACGGCATCGGCCGTCAATGCGACGGCGATCGGCATCAACAGTGTCGCGGCGGCGGGTTCCACCCTGGCCCTGGGCGACAGCAATTCGGTTGCCGCCGCGGCGGGTGCGGGCTCGATCGCCGGCGGGAACAACTCGAAGGTGCTGGGCGGTATCGGTGCGGTGGCACTCGGGTTGGGCCAGACCGTGAGCGGCAACGGCGCGGTGGCAATCGGCGATCCGAGCTCCGCGATCGGCACCGGCGCGGTCACGATGGGGTCGAACAACACCGCGAACGGCGACGGCGCGGTGGCGATCGGCAATACGAACAATGCGCAGGGCACCGGCTCGATCGCGCTCGGCAATACGTCGACCGCGGCGGCAGCGGGCGCGGTGGCGTTCGGCGCGTCGGCGGTGGCGAACAATACGAACGACGTCGCGCTCGGCTCCGGGTCGGTGACGGCCGCGCCGAATCCCACCTCGACCGGCACCATCGGCGGCGTCACGTATACCTTCAACGGCGTCAATCCGACCAGCGTGGTCAGCGTCGGCGCGGTGGGCAGCGAGCGCCAGATCACCAACGTCGCCGCGGGGCGGATCAGTTCGACGAGCACCGACGCGATCAACGGCTCGCAGCTCGCCGCGACGAACGAGGCGGTGACGTCGCTGTCGACGTCGACGCTGTCCAGCATCACGTCGTTGTCGACCGGGGTGTCGTCGCTGTCGACGGGGCTGTCGTCGGCGAACAGTTCGATCACGTCGCTGTCCACGTCCACTTCGACGGGGATCAGTTCGCTGTCTACGGGCCTGAGCTCGACCAACAGCTCGGTGACGTCGTTGTCGACGTCCACGTCCACCGGCCTGTCATCGGCCAATAGCGCGATCACGTCGTTGTCCACGTCGACGTCGACAGGGATCAGCTCGTTGTCTACGGGCTTGAGCTCGACTAACAGCGCCGTGACGTCGTTGTCGACGTCCACCTCTACCGGCCTGTCGTCGGCTAATAGCGCGATCACGTCGCTGTCGACGTCGACGTCGACGGGGATCAGCTCGTTGTCCACCGGCCTGAGTTCGACGAACAGCACGGTGACGTCGCTGTCGACGTCGACGTCGACGGGGATCAGCTCGTTGTCGACGGGCCTGAGTTCGACGAACAGCACGGTGACGTCGCTGTCGACGTCGACGTCGACGGGCATCAGCTCGTTGTCGACCGGCCTCAGCTCGACGAACAGCACGGTGACGTCGCTGTCAACCTCAACGTCGACGGGCATCAGCTCGTTGTCGACCGGCTTGAGTTCGACGAACAGCACGGTCATGTCGCTGTCGACGTCCACCTCGACCGGCATCAGTTCGCTGTCTACCGGCCTGAGCTCGACGAACAGCACGATCACGTCGTTGTCGACGTCCGCGTCGACCGCCGTCGGCTCGCTGTCGACCGGCCTGTCCAGCACCAACAGCAACCTGACGTCGCTGTCGACCGCGACGTCGACGGGCATCAGTTCGCTGTCGACCGGCCTCAGTTCGATCGCATCGAACAACGGCAACCTCGGCAACAGCACGGCTGGCGCGCTCGGCGGCGGCGCGACCTACAACCCCACGACCGGCACGATCTCGGCGCCTTCCTACGTGACCTACAACAGTGACGGCTCGACGACGGTCAACAACAACGTCGGCTCGGCGATCGACAACATCAACGCGAACGGCATCAAGTATTTCCACGCGAACTCGACCGCACCGGACAGCCAGGCGCTCGGCGTCGACAGCGTGGCGATCGGGCCGAATGCGATCTCGCGGGTGGACGGCGGCATCGCGCTCGGCTCGGGTTCGGTGTCCGATCGTCCGATCGTGCAGTCGTCCGGGTTCCTGCGCAACGGCAGCGCGTCGATTCCGTTCGATACGACCGACGAGAAGCTGCTCGGCGCGGTGTCGCTCGGCGATGCGACGGGCAAGTCCTATCGCCAGATCACCAATGTCGCGGACGGCACGGGGCAACACGATGCAGTAACGGTGCGGCAACTGACCGGCGCGTTGCAGTCGTTCGCGGTCACGCCCCAGAAGTACTTCCACGCGAATTCGACTGCGGCGGATTCGCTCGCGGTCGGCGCGGAATCGGTCGCGGTGGGGCCGACGACGGTCGTGAACGGCGATAACGGCGTGGGCATCGGCAACGGCGCGATCGTCGACCAGACGGCTCCCGGTGGCATCGCGATCGGGCAGGCCGCGAGTTCCGCGCAAGCCGACGCGATCGCGCTCGGCAGCGGCGCGACGGCGACCGGCGCACAGTCCGTCGCGCAGGGCGCCAATGCGGTCGCGGTCAGCGTGGGCAGCGTCGCGCTCGGTTCCGGCGCGCGCAGCACCGCGACCGATGCGCTCGCGCTCGGGGCCGGCGCGTCGTCGACGTTCGCGAACAGCGTCGCGCTCGGCGCGGGTTCGCTGACGACGGTCGGCGCACTGACGAACTACATCGCGTACGGCCTGACCAGCCCGCAATCGTCGGCAGGCGAAGTGAACGTCGGCAACCGGCAGATCACCGGCCTTGCGGCAGGCAAGAACGGCACGGACGCGGTGAACGTGTCGCAGCTCGACTCGGTCGCGAATCAGCTGACGACGCTGATCGACCAGCGCACGGCGAACGGCTCGTATTCGACGAATCCGACCGGCACGAAGATCGATCCGGTGACGGTCGGCTCGAATTCGTCGGCGGGCGGCTCGGGCTCGGTGGCATCGGGCTCGAACAGCACGGCGGTCGGCAACGCGTCGACGGCGTCCGGCAACGGCTCGACCGCGCTCGGTGTCGGCGCGACCTCGTCGGGCAACAACTCGGCCGCGATCGGCGCCGGCAGCAATGACGGCGGCCGGTCGAACGTGGTCGCGGTCGGCTCGGCGGATTCGCCGCGGCAGGTCGCCAACGTCGCGGCGGGCACGCAGGGCACCGACGCGGTGAACGTCAATCAGCTGAATGCCGTGTCGAACCAGTTCACGCAGTCGCTGAACACGGTCAACAACCAACTCACACAGATGCAGCAGCAGATCCAGCAGACCGACTCGATGGCGCGCGAGGGGATCGCCGCAACGGCCGCGATGGCGTCGATCCCGCACATGGACCGCGATTCGAACTTCGCGATGGGGGTCGGCACGGCGACGTTCCAGGGCCAGAAGGCCATGGCGGTCGGCATGCAGGCGCGCATCACGGAGAACCTGAAGGCGACGCTGAACGGCGGTTTCGCCGGCAGCCAGCGCGTCGTCGGCGCCGGCATGTTGTATCAGTGGAAGTGATCGAGCGCGCATCGGTTCGCTCCGGCACGCGCTGCCGGAGCGAATCACACGGAACGCATGCGAATGCGGCTGCGCCGAGCGCATCGCATTCGCTGCGCCCATCGCATTTTCGGAGTTATCAAGTGAAAAAACACCATCTTGCATTGCTGGCATCCGTCGTTTCCCTGGCCGCGTGTTCGAGCGCATCGGGGCCGACGTACAACGCATACGAACTGCAGCCGCGCGACGGCGTTAGGACCTTCCGCGTCGACTGCCACGGCATCCTGTCGAGCGAGAAGACCTGCATGAAAGTCGCGACGCGCATGTGCGGCAGCGACGCAGTGCGCACGATCGATTCCACGGCGCCGTTCCGCGAAGGCGCGGACCCGCGCTCGCTCGTGTTCCAGTGCGGCGCTCCCGCCGCGCCGGCCCCGGCAGCCGCACCGGCCGCGCCCGTGGCCGCCGAGAAAGTCAGCCTGACGGGCGATGCGTACTTCGCGACCGACTCCGCCACGCTGACGCCCACCGCGCAGGCCGCGCTCGACACGTTGCTGAATCGTCAGGGCGACAAGCAATTCTCGCGAGTGGACGTGACCGGCTATACCGACTCGACCGGCTCGGATACACACAATCTGTCGCTGTCGCGGCGTCGCGCCGAGGCCGTCGCATCGTATTTGCGCGAACATGGGCTGAAGGCGGATTCGTTTGCGGCGACCGGGCGAGGAGAAGCCGATCCGGCGGCGTCAAACGATACCGCGGAAGGGCGGGCGCGCAACCGCCGCGTGGAAATCCTGCTGCAGAAGTAGCAGGGGCGACATGGCGATTACACGCGCGGCCGTCGAAACCGGACGGCCCGCGTGTCGCTCCGCGCGTTGCCGGCCTGCCCGGTGGCGGGGTGGCGATCCCGTCATGGAAAACTGTATGAATATGCAGCAGAGTATCCGTCGAACCGGAGCCGCCCGGGCATGACCCGTGCGGCACGTGCGCCGCGCGTGCGGGCATCCGCCGCAGCGTTTCGGCACCGTGAATTCCGGCTAACTCATCCAGACGGGCAGGCAAATTGTCATCCAGCAATCTGATTCGCATTCGCGGAGCACGTCAATACAACCTCAAGAACCTCGATCTCGACCTGCGCACCGGCGAAATGACGGTCGTCACCGGCCCGTCGGGCTCCGGCAAGTCGGGCCTCCTGTTCGACACGCCGGAAGCGGAAAACGCGCTCGCCGAGCCGCAGGTGTGGCGTTTCTCCACCGGGCTGCACGACCCGGACAGCGACCTGCGCTACGCGGAGCCGCAGGCGGCACTGTTCTCGTTCAACTCGGCCTACAGCGCATGCGAGACCTGCCGTGGCCTCGGCCGTGTGATCGGTGTCGATCTCGGCCTCGTGATCCCCGACGCGCACAAGACACTGCGCGGCGGCGCGATCAAGCCGATGCAGACGCCCGCCTGGAAGGAGTGCCAGGACGACCTGATGCGCTACGCGGCGAAGGCGGACATCCGCCGCGACACGCCGCCGACAGCGTGATCGACGCGTCCGTCGCCGTGTAGACGGGCGTTGCCTCGAACCCGTCGACCGTCACCGTCGAGAACTGCGCGGATCCGGCCGCGCCGTCGATCAGTGCGATGGTGTCGCCGGCTTTGGGCGTGTAGCCGTTCACGAACTTCACGTGCAGCGTGCCGCCCGCGACGGTGAACGAGCCGCCCACGCGCAGGCGTCCGCCGCCGTTGCCGTCGATGTCGATGTCGATGTCGAGTTCGAGCGTCGTGTTGTCGAGCTGCGTATAGCGGGTGGCGATCGTCACGGGCGCGCTGGCCGCGATCCGGATGCCGCCGCCGGAGCCGACGTACACGTCGCCGTTGCCGAACGCCGTCGGGGACGCGGCGGCGAGCGTGCCGCCACCGACCTGCGTGCCGCCCGTATAGGTGTTGCACCGGATCCGGGCCGAAATTGCCTGTCGTTCATGGTTGCGTCGTTCGTTGGCGAGACCCGCTCGCGGGCACTGCGGGCGAGCGGGGCGACGCCTCGCCGGGTGCAATCTTGAGCACCATTGAAATCAGTCATCGCATGACGGCGCGAAGTGTAACGGAAGCATCACCGCGACGAAATAAAAAGTTGTCACGAAACAACTTGTCGATCCGATAGCGATTGTCACGAATCGATTGATTAACATGCTATTGAAATTGAAATAAATGGTGATTGATGTGCTTGCGAGATATTATCGTCGCCGGCCTGCGCGAAGGACACGCTTCATGTGTGTCGACCGATATCGGATCGTTTTTTCCGTGTGGTCATACAACCGATAACATTATGTGGTTCTACACACCGTATGTCGGCTCGCGGGCCGGTACAACCCTATCCAGGCGCGGCTATGCCGGCGTCGTCCGACGGATGAACAACCACCGCGCGACGTTCGGCCGGTGTGATCGCTGCGCTCGCGAACGACGCAATCGGCCAGTGCATGCCGACGCGTGCGTGACCGACGTCACCGGCACGGCACTCGCGGCAGCGCAGGACGGACGCCGGCGACTCACCGGGCCTCGATCGGGCCGAACGGGCCAGGACAGCACGACGGAGTATTGAAACGATGTTGATGGAGACAGGTGCGGCGCGACGCGCGTGGGCGATCGCTGCCGGGGGAACATTGTGCATGGCGGCCGCAGGCGGCGCGCATGCGCAGGCGCCGAACGCCGGCGCGACGACGGCCGTGCTGCCGCCCATCGACGTGACCGGCAACGCCGGCGGATCGTCGGTCGGGCTCGTCGGGCTGCGCACCGCCGCCGGCACGAAGACCGACACGCCGGTGGCCGAGATTCCGCAGACGACCAACATCGTGACCGCGCAGCAGATCGAGATGACCGGCGCGGCCGACCTGAACCAGGCGCTGCGTTATGTGCCGGGCTTCGCGACGTTCGGCGCCGACAGCCGGACCGACTGGTATGCGGCGCTGCGCGGCTTCACGCCGACGCTGTACGTCGACGGCGTGCCGGCGCCGAATACGGCCGTCATCGCGAACTGGCGTGTCGACCCATACACGATCGACTCGATCGCGGTGCTGCGCGGGCCGACGTCGGTGCTGTACGGCGCGGGCGAGCCCGGCGCGATCGTCGACGCGCACACGAAACTCGCCGACGGCGAGCGCGTGCGCGAAGCCGGCGTGCAGATCGGCAACCATGCGCGCAAGCAATTCATGGTCGATGTCGGCGACCAGCTCGACCCGGACGGCCGGTATGCGTATCGCTTCGTCGGCATCGCACGCGACGGCAACGCATGGACCGGCCCGAATGCCGACCGGCGCGTCGCGCTCGCGCCGTCGTTTCGCTGGCGGCCGACCGCCGACACGTCGCTGACATTCTCCGCGTCGTTCCTGCAGGACAGCGGCGACATCTCGTCGAACTTCCTGCCCGCGTCCGGGACGGTGCTGCCGAACCCGAACGGCCGCCTGTCGCAGGACATCTACATGGGCGACCCGTCGTTCAACGACTACCGGAAGAAGCAATGGTCGCTCGGCTACGCGCTGGAGCACCGCGTGGATGCGATATGGACGCTGCACCAGGACGTACGCTGGTCGCATCTGTCGCTCGACGACGCGACGGTGTTCGGCACAGGCCTGGTGCCCCGCAGCACGACGAACATGATGCGTTTCGCGGGGCTGTTCCAGCTCAACTACAGCCGGCTCGATATCGACAACCACGCGCAGGCGCGCTTCGGCACGGGGCCGCTCGAACACACGCTGCTGCTCGGCGTGCAGTTCGACCGGCAGACGACGACCAACAGCGTATGGCTCGCGCTGGCGCCGTCGCTGAACTTGTACCACCCCGTCTATCGGCCGGTCACGGCCGCGATCTTTACCGGCCCGACGTCGCTCGGCCATGTCGACCAGTACACGGCGATGAACGCGGTCGGCGTGTACGCGCAGGACCAGATCCGCTGGCAGCGCTGGACGATGACGCTCAGCGGCCGCGAGGATCGTGTGAATGCACGGTTCGACGGCCGGACGGTCGGTACGCATTCGCGGCAGGACGACAGCGCGTTTTCCGGGCGCGTCGGGCTCGCCTATCAGGGCGATGCGGGGCTGTCGCCGTATGTGAGTTATTCGACGTCGTTCGATCCGGTCATCGGCGTGCGGATTTATGGTGGCGGCCTGCCGAAGCCGACGCGCGGCACGCAGACGGAAGCCGGGCTGCGCTGGCAACCGCCGGGCAAGAATCTGATGCTGAGCGCGGCCGTTTATCGGATCGACCAGACCAACGTCGTGACGCCGGCGCCGGCGAATCTCGACCCCACCGGCACGACGTCCGTGCAGACCGGCAAGGTGCGCTCGCGCGGCATCGAGCTGAGCGCGCTCGGCAAGGTGACCCGCGAGCTGTCGATCGTCGCGTCGTATATGTATCAGGACGTCAAGAACGTGCAGGCGAACGACGCGTCGCTGAACAACTGGCCGGTGTCCGTGCCGCTGCCGCGGCAGATGGCGTCGATGTGGGCCGACTGGACCTGGCATGCGGGCGCGCTGTCGGGCCTCGGGATCGGCGCCGGCGTGCGCTATCAGAGCGCGTCGGCCGGCGCGCCCGACAATTCGCTGACGGTATCCAGCTTTACGCTGTACGACCTGGCGATGCACTACGAGATGCGCCACTGGCGGTTCGCGTTCAACGTCGCGAACCTGTTCGACCGGCGTTACGTCAGCGGCTGCCAGTCGTACGCCGTGTGCGTGTTTGGCAACGAGCGGACGGTGCTGGCCAGCGCGAGATACAACTGGTAGCGCAGCGTCGCGGGCACGCCGAACGCGGCCTACGCGCCGCGTTGCGGTTCACGGGTCGCGGCGCGCCGGCTCGCGTGGCGCTGGCGCCGCCACTCGGTCGGCGTGATGCCGAAACGTTCGCGGAAGGCGGTCGCGAAGTTCGCCGGCGTGGAAAAGCCGATTTCCTTCGCGATGCTGGCGATGCTGAGCGACGTCGAATCCAGGAGATCCTGCGCGATCCGCAGCCGCTCGTGCCGCAGATACTCGAACACGGTCTGGCCGAGATTGTCGCGAAACGCGCGCGACAACCGCTTTTCATGCGTGCCGACCGCACGCGCCAGTTGCTCGACCGTCGGCGGATCGTTCAGCGTCCGCGACAGGTGGCGAATGGCCGCGCGCACGATGATGTCGTCGTCCATGCCGGCCGCGAACGGGCTTGCCGTGTCCGACGGCCGGTCGCGCTTCGCCCGCGCGAGCTGCACGCGAATCCGCGCGAGCACCTCGACCGGTTCGAACGGCTTCACCACATAGTCGACGCCGCCGATTTCCAGCCCCTCGAGGCGTTCGTGCAATTCGCCGGCCACGGTCAGGAAGATGACCGGAATCGCGCTCGTCAGCGGATCGGCGGCAAGCCGCCGGCACGCGGTGAAACCGTCCATGCGCGGCATGCGGACATCCATCAGGATCACATCGGGCATGAGCGCCTGCGCGCGCTGGCACGCCTGCACCCCGTCGGATGCGATGCTGATCCGGCAGCCCGTACCGCGCAGTATGTCGATCAGCAAACGCAGCTGGTCGGGCTGATCGTCGACGATCAGGACATGGGCGTCGCTCAATGCGGAGATCGATGGGGGCATCGTGCACCTGTTCTGGAAAGGCGGCTGGCCGAGATCCCGCGGGCGGCCTGCCCGGTGTGGGGAATCGTCGGACGCCGCTCTATGACGACGCGCAAATGCGTCGCACGCTCGTATCGATATTCGGATTGCGCCGGACTGCGCGGCCGGCAACCGGCCGGCGCAATACCGGGCGTTCGTTGTTTTGATCACTGAACCGGTAATGACACGGACGATTGCGGTGGTGGCGTCGTGAGTGATCGCGGCTGCCGGTATCGATGCGAGCGGAATTGTAGGAGCATATTTCGATTCCCGCCAGATGGTCTGTCGATAATCGAGTCATGGCGTTTTACATATTTTCAATTATGCGGCGGTTCGTGCCTGCAGTGCCGGGCGTCGATATTCGTCAAAAACCCGCGGATTCCATGTGTGTCCGGGATGCAATCGTGCAATTTTCCGGCTCTCCGGCAGAGAGTTGTCCGATGCCGTTTTATTTGAATGCGCTCGAGCAAAGTATTTATCCGCTTCTAAAAACATTCCGATTGAATACGGTAGATCGCAATCGTTTGCGAGATGATTGAATTATAGGTAACTCATTGAATATATTGAATTTTACAATCTATAAACAATGTCGCCTTTAATAATTATCGATCGTGTCTCATAATTCGTCCGAACTTTGAGCGACGGATGGCGCCGGACACCGGGAGACGAGGCGAACAGCGGCGGATGTTGCGCAATTGGAGTCCGAGGCATCAGTTGATGCATGCGTGGGAGAATGTCCTGCGCATGCGAACAGAAATCCGTTTGCCGGAGATGAAATAAAAGAAACGGGGTTGGTCGCGCTCGGCGCGTCATCAGATTCGGTGTGTTTATAAAGACGGGTTGAATCTCGCGATTCAACGGGGATGAGCTCGTCCATAAATAACGATACGCATTCCTGATGATGTGGCGATTTAACGGAATGGGTCGTAAAGAGACGGCGTGCCTGTGCCATCGAATGCCCTGGCGATTTGCTCGGTGTCGATGCATGTCGCGCTCGCCATGACGAGGCTGGGCATCGTGGCCAGGTTCCGCACCGAAGTCGTATTTGTAATCGCAGTCGAAGTCGAAGCTGTCAAGAAAATTAAGTAGTCCGTATTCAAACCAGACGCTACAAAACGGAGCAGAACAGCATGAAGAGGAACCAGATTTCGGCGCTTGCCGCCGCCATGTTCACGGGTGCAGGTGTGCTGATCGCGGGGGTCGCGCACGCGGACAATTTCGTCGACCGTGGCAACCCGGACAACGCGCTGAACGGCCAATGCATCGACGGGACCAACCCGCTTTGCGTGGCGACGAAAAGCGGGAGTTTCGTCGCGGTGAGTACCACGAACGTTACGCAGGGCACGAATGCGAAGGCCGGTTCCAGCGGTATCGCGATCGGCGACCAGTCGAATGCGAGCAGCAAGGGCGGCAGCAGCAGCGGCGGTGCGATTGCGATCGGGGTCGGCTCGCAGGCATTGGCGAACTCGGCAACGGCGATCGGTACGGTGGCGGTCGCGCAAGGCAATACGGCGCTCGCGATCGGTCGCCAGTCGGCTGCAATCGGCGATTTCTCGATGGCGCTCGGCAACGTCGCCGATGCGCACGGCACGAGCTCGATCGCGCTCGGCCACTCTGCGTTGGCCAGCGGCGATCGCTCGATCGCGATCGGCGGCGCGAACCCGACGTCGAGCGACGGCGTATCGAACGGCGCCGCGTACGACGCAGCGACGCAGACGCGCGCCGGCGGCACGCAATCGGTGGCGATCGGTGCGGGCGCGCAGACAAACGACAACAATCAGGTGGCGATCGGCTCGGGCAGCGTCGGCGCGAACAACGGCGGCACGCCGGTGTTCGGCGGCACGGCCGCACCGGTTGGCGGCGCGGTGTCGTTCGGTGCGCTCGGCAGCGAACGCCAGCTCAAGAACGTCGCGGCCGGCGCGGCCGATACGGATGCCGTCAACGTACAGCAGCTGAAGAACGTGAACAGCGCGCTCAGCACGGGCATCGGCAACGTCGACGCGCGCGTGACGTCGGTCGGCGATTCGCTGTCGACTTCGATCACGAACGTCGACCAGCGCGTGACCAGCGTCGGCAACAGCCTCAGCACGAGCATCGTGTCGGCAACGCAGAACGTGGTGAAATACACCGACGATTCGCATGCGGCGATCACGCTTGACGGCAGCAACGGCACCACGATCAGTGGCGTCGCGGCCGGCGTTGCAGACACCGATGCGGTGAACGTCGGCCAGTTGAGGGGCAGCGTCGCGCCGCTGCAAACGTCCATTTCGACGGCGGCTTCGAACATCACGAACCTGCAGAACAGCGTCTCCGGCATCAACACGTCGCTGAGCACGGCGGCGTCGAACATCGGCAACCTGCAGGCGGCCGATGCGCGCAACGTGAAGTACGACGGCGCGAGCGGGTTCGATTCGGTGACGTTCGCCGGCACGAACGGCACGACCCTGCACAACATCGCGGACGGCAAGGACGTGCACGACGCGGTCAACGTCGGCCAACTGAACGGCGGCCTCGCATCGCTCAGCACGAGCGTGACGAACAACCTCAGCACGACGCTCGGCAACCTGAGCACGTCGATCACCAGCCAGATCGGCAACGCGACGAAGAACGCGGTGCAGTACGACGACGGTGCGCACGGCGGCGTCACGCTCGGCGGCAAGGGCGCGCAGGCACCCGTCGGCCTGCACAATGTCGCGGACGGCGTAGCCGCGGGCGATGCGGTGAACGTCGGCCAGCTCGGCAATGTGACCGACACCCTCAATCAGTCGATCACGACAGTCGGCAACCAGGTGACGACGAATACGGGCAACATCGCCGCGCTGCAGCAGGATGCGCTCCAGTGGAACGCGAGTCTCGGCGCGTACGATGCAAGCCACGGCGGCAACGGCCCGCAACTGATCAGCAACGTCGCGGCCGGTAAGAATGGAACCGACGCGGTCAACGTCGACCAGTTGAACGCGGCGATTCAAAGCGGCACAAGCCAGCTCGATGCGCTGGCCGTGAAGTACGACGATGCGAGCAAGCGGCAGGTTTCGCTCGGGGCGGGCAATGGCGGGAGCCCGGTGCGTGTGACCAATGTCGCGGAAGGCAACGTGGCGTCCGGCAGCACCGACGCGGTGAACGGCGCGCAACTGCGCCGCGCGACCGACGGCACCGCGGCTGCGCTCGGCGGCGGCGCCACGGCGAACCCGGACGGCTCGATCACCGCGCCGGCCTACAAGGTTGGCGGCGGCTCGTTCAACAATGTCGGCGACGCACTCACGAACCTCGACGGCCGCGTCGGCAGCAACACGACGACGCTCGAGAATCAAGAAACGCGCCTCGGCAACGCCGAAACGAACATCGCCGGCAATACCGCCGCGATCGCCGGGCTGCAGCAGGACGCGCTGCAGTTCGACCCGAAACTCGGAGCGTATAGCGCGGCGCGCGGCGGTGCTCCGACCAAGCTGACGAACGTGGCCGACGGCAACGTCGCCGCGGGCAGTACCGACGCGGTGAACGGTGGACAGCTGTCGGGCGTGAAATCCGATCTCGAACAGCAGATCACGCAGGTGTCCAATCAGACCGGCGAGGCCGTGAAGAACGTCGTCAAATACGATGTCGATACGAACGGCAACCGGCTGAATTCGGTCTCGCTCGTCGGCGGCGACGCCAATTCGGCGGTCGTGCTGAAGAACGTCGCGGCGGGCACCAACGATACCGACGCGGTGAACGTGAAGCAACTGAAGGACGTGCAGTCGAATCTCAACCAGCTCGGCGCACTCGCGGTGCAGTACGACGACAGCTCGAAGAGCACGATCACGCTCGGCGGCGCCGGCGGCACGCGCATCACGAATGTGCAGGCCGGCACGCTCGGCGCAACCAGCACGGACGCGGTAAACGGCTCGCAGCTCTACGCGACCAACCAGCAGGTGTCGAAGAACACGACCGACATCTCGAACCTGCAGGGCAGCGTGACCAACATCGCGAACGGCAAGGCCGGCCTCGTGCAGCAACAGGATCCGAACGGCGCGATCACGGTCGGGAAGGACACGGGCGGCACCAGCGTGAACTTCTCGGGCACGGCGGGCGACCGCGTGCTGACCGGCGTCGCGGCGGGCGTGAACGCGAACGATGCGGTCAACGTCGGCCAGTTCAACGCCGCGCTGCAGAACGTGGCGGCCAACGACAAGATCCGCACGGCGGCAACCGATGCGAACACGACGTGGATCGCGCGCGCCGATGCGGGATCGATCGGGTCAACGGCGACCGCAACCGGCAAGAACGCGGTGGCGGTGGGCCAGGGTTCCGTCGCCGATCGCGACAATTCGTTCTCGGTCGGCGCGCAGGGCAGCGAGCGCCAGATCACGAACGTCGCGGCCGGGACGGCGCCGACCGACGCGGTGAACGTGCAGCAACTGAACGACAACCTCTCGACCGCTTCGACGCAGGCGAAGAGCTACACCGACCAGCGCATCGGGCAGGTGTACAACTCGTTCAACGACCTGAAGAAGGACATGTACGGCGGCGTCGCGTCGGCGATGGCGGTGGCCGGCTTGCCGCAACCGACGGGCGCGGGCCGCTCGATGGTATCGGCAGCGACCGCGAACTATCACGGCCAGCAAGGGTTTGCCGCCGGTTACTCGTATGTGACGGAAAGCAACCGCTGGGTCGTCAAGGCGTCGGTGACGGGCAACGCCCGCTCGGACTTCGGCGCGGTGGTGGGCGCGGGTTATCAGTTCTGATGTCGGTCGTAACGCGTTGAACGTTCGGACGTGCCGGCAATGCGCGTGATACCCGGTGCTTGCGACAAATCCATGGCCCGAGGTCGATTTCTCGACCTCGGGCTGTGATTTGCCGTCGAAAAGGTGAAGTCATCGAGTCCGCCAGATGTCGGATGAACTTCCGAGTGAAATGCTGGGTGGGTGCATCCGCTCCTTCGGACAATGTCGCCGCGGTGTCACGTTCGACAGTGTCGTCACGCTATGCTTCGCATCAAGGCCAATCTGCCCTGCAGGCAGTCGCTTCGGAGCGTGGTGATCAACGTCGACCGTGATCAGTTGCGCGTCACGCCATCGATCGACGGCGGCCGAACATAAAGAGCCTGAGCCTGAACCGAGTTCGGGCATCAGCTTGGGAGTGCGTGCCTTGATATGCTGGATCAGTGAGCTGCTGTCCGACATGTGTTCGTCAGGGCAGCCGCCCCCGTGAACAATCGCGCCGAGAACAGCCACCAACCGACTCGGGGACGCGAGCGTCGTATGCGAGGGCTTCGCGACCCGCGACGCACGCAACACTTCCTGTCGTGCTTTGGTCCGATCCGCCAACATTTCGCGCTGAAGAGGCACCTATTGCGCGCGGCGCTCCATCGCAAACAACTCGCTGCGCGCTTCGACGCCTAGCGCGAGTTCACCAGCGTGGCCCGGAATCCGTCTCCGACAAACTGACATTGTCGTCCGTTGCATTTTCATGCTCGATGGTCGTTAAGTTGACAATGTCGCGTGAACTAACGCAGCGAGCGCGCCACGATCATCGCGTTGGCCCGCACTACCGGAACCCTGACACGGACATCGCCGGTCGATCCCGACCGTCGCGATGCGGCTATGCTCGCCCGCCAGTTGCAATGATTCTCCATTCGGTATGCTGAGTTTACCGCTTACCCATGATCGACGCCCACGGCGGGCTTGTGCAGTGGCGCAGGTTTCCGCAGGTGCGCGCGCGCCTCGTACAAGCGGATTGCGAGCAGCCGGCCGACGGCACTGGGCGCTCCCAAGGCCGCCGCACTACCTTTGACTGCCATTACCGCGTGGGAACTACTGTTCGACCGGCTGAAGATTGCCGAGCGCTGCGGCGTCGGGCAGTGCATGTTGGTGATCGGCGCGGGTGACGGTGTCGGGTCCATTCTCGTGCAACTCGCGCGCCAATTGACCGCCCTGACGGTGAGCGGCACCGCGCTGCTTTAAAGCGACGCACCGCCGCACATGACGATCTGCTGCCCGGTGATGGCGCTCGCGTCCGCGCTCAGCAGAAAGCCGGTGAGCGCGGCGACTTCCCCGGGCGTGATGAACCGCCCGATCGGCGGCAGGCGGGGAGGCGTTGCCGCGCGTGCCGGATCCCGCAGGAACGGCGTGTCCGTGGCGCCGGGCGCGACGACGTTGACGGTGATGCCCTTCGGCGCGAGTTCCGCCGCCCAGGACCGCGCGAGGCCCACCAGCGCGGATTTGGTCGCCGCATACTGGCTGCGCGTGGCCGCGCCGTTGGCGGTGCGGCTGCCCAGCAGCACGATGCGTCCGCCGGGGGGCATCCGGGGCACCAGGCGATTGGCCAGAAAGCTCACAGACTCGACGTGCAGGCGCCACATTGCCGCTCCGTCGTCGTGCGAAAGCTGGCCGAGCGGCGCGGTACGCATGAAACCGGCCGCATGCACCAGCGCGTCCGCCGTACCCAGTTCATCGCACACGGGCCCGAGTGCGGCGAAGTCGGTGACGTCGACCGGCACGATTTTCAGCGAATCACGGGGCGTTTCAATGTGTGAGCGGCACAGGCCGGTGACGCGCCAGCCGTCCGACAGCAGACGCTCGACGATCGCCTGTCCGATTCCCGACGACGCGCCCGTGACGACTGCATGGCGCGAACCCGAACCCGACTGCTCCAATTGACCCACGATCGCTCCTGCTGCGTTTGAACTACGATGAACCGGCGGATGTCGGCGCTGTCTTTGTGCTGACCGCATGCACCGTGATCCGCGCTTGCGAATGGAACGGATCGAGCTGCTCGGGCAGCGCTGCGTCGTCCGTCACGAGCGTCCAGTCGCGCTCGAGCGGCGTCCAGTGCTGCTGGCTTGCGCGTCCGAGCTTGTCGGCGGTGACGAGCACGAAGACCTCCGCTGCCTGTCGCATCACGCACTCCTTCAGGTACGACTGCTCACTGCTCGCCTCGCACAAGCCCAGTTCGGCGACCACGCCGTCCGCGCCGAGGAACGCCTTGTCGACGCTCAGGCGACTCAGCGCGATCTGCGCGAGCGGCCCGAGCGTGCTCATGCTGGACGACCGGACGTCGCCGCCGATCACCGTCACCTGAACGCCCGACGCGACGAGCGGGCTCACGACCAGCAGGTTGTTGGTGACGACGTGAACGGCTGTCCGGCCGGCAAGCAGGCGCGCCAGCGCCGCAGTCGTGGTGCCGCCGTCGAGGAACACGGTGTCGCCGTCCTCGACATACGCGCTCGCCGCATGCGCGATCGCTTCCTTCTGTTCCTGCGAACTGACGCGCCGCTCCTCGAGCGAGGGCTCGGGCTCATGGCCGCCGACCGCGGCGGCGCCGCCGTAAGTGCGCAGAATGCGGCGGTCGCTCGCGAGCGCACGCAGATCCCGGCGAACCGTGGCTTCCGACATCCCGAAGTGCTCGCACAACGTCGCAACGTCCGTCATGCCCCCGAGCACGGCCTGCAGCATCGCCTCCCGGCGCCTGGTCACTTTCATGTGCGTGAATTCCTGGTCTGATCCAATGGGCGCGCTGGTCTGCGCCTCGAGACCGACAAGTTTATCCAATTGCCGCAGTGACCGGCTGGTTGCACCGGAGGGTGTCATCGGCCGCGAATCCACGCCTCGTCGACGCGCACGTACTTGATCTTCTGGCGGAACCAGGTGAATGCGATGTGCAGCGCGCCATCTTGCGACTGTACGATCGACGGATACGAGTATTCCCGGTTGCGCTGGTCTGCCGAGTTGTTCGTCATGCAGTAGCCGTCACCGATTTCCATGTTGCGGCGGCGCCGCCACGTCTTGCCGCCGTCTTCGGAGATGGCCAGCGACATCGGCGCGCGTGGCGCGCCCCAGAACGCGGTACCACGCGCGGACGCCTTCTGTTCGCGCAACTCGCCGTTGTCCTCGGAGTCTTCGATGTCGTCGTACAGCGATGCGCGGCGCTCCGTGCTGTGCGACGCATCGCTTTCGTTGAACACGAGCGCGAGGTGACCGTTCTGCAGCACCGTGAACTGGATGGACGAATTGTTGTTCGG
This sequence comes from Burkholderia sp. Bp9012, assembly GCF_003853825.1. NCBI lineage: Bacteria > Pseudomonadati > Pseudomonadota > Betaproteobacteria > Burkholderiales > Burkholderiaceae > Burkholderia > Burkholderia sp. Bp9012. Next base: position 37,910 of record NZ_QTQA01000030.1, read on the forward strand.
CACCTCGGTCGGCTCGGGCGCGCTCCATGTGCGGCCGTCCGTCGAGCGGCTCGCGTAGACGAAGTCCGCCCAGCGGCTGCGATAGAGTGCCAGCAGCGAGCCGTCGTGCAGCACGTGAACGTTCATGTGCACGCACCCGACGCTGTTGGGCACTTCATGCAGGGTCCACGACGCGCCCTGGTCGTCGGAAACCATGACCGCGCTGACGTCGTCGTTGCCGACCCAGCGCTCGCCGGGCTCCGTGCGGCACAGAAATACGGGGCAAATCCACGTGCCGCTATCCAGGGTGATGATCGGCTGGCGGACGAACGTCCCCGGGCGATCGAACAGGGTTTCGACGGGGCCCCAGGTGATGCCGCCGTCCGTCGACACGCGGCGGCGCACGATCGCGGTGTTCTGATGCCCTGACAATTGCGCGGTGTAGATCAGCCACAGGCGGCCGTCCGGCGCGGTGAACAGCACCGGGTTCTGTTCCGAGCGTGTCGGGTCGTCCGACAGCTTGTGGGGCGACGACCACGCGTTCGTCCCGGCCGCGAGACGCGACATGTAGATGGAGACGTCGGGAATGCCTTCCTGGGTACCGCCGAACCAGACGCACAGAAGGTCGCCGTTGTCGAGGCAGTGCAGATTGGCCGCGTGGTTCTGCACGCAGGCGGTCGGCAGAAACGCTTCTTGCCGTTGCGCGTCGGCATACGCCGTGCGAACGCAATGATCCGAAGCGGCGCTTGCCGCGTCAAGCAGGTTCGTGCTCATGAAATGTTTCTCGAGTTGCGAGGTTAGTGCGATTCGCGATGCGTGAGCTGCTTGTCGCGAAGGTTCGAGCCTTCGCCATGAAACAACAGCTTGGCGACGACCAGCACGATCGCGGGGGTGACGAGTGCGACGTACATGTTGTCGATGCCGAACGGATTGCCGAGCAGGTACCAGACCGTTGTGGCGATCGTCGCGAAGATGAGCGCCGAGACGGCGCCGCGCTTGCCGCTGAAGAACGGCAGGTAGATCCCGATCAGCGCAATGATCGACACGGACAGGCGCAGCGCGCGGCTGAAGAACGACAGCGCGAGAATCTGCGGGACGAACAGCACGAAGAGCAGCGGGAGGAAGCCTACGATCAGCGAGATCCAGCGCGTCATTCTCAGCTCGATATCGGGCGTCGGCTTGAAGCGCGGCACATAGAAGTCCTTGACGATCAGCGAAGCGATCGCCAGCGCGACGGTGCATACGCTGACGAAGATGGATGCCACGAGCGAAATCGTGACGACGCCGGCAAGGATGGGGTTCATGTGCTGCAGGAACACCGGCAGCGCGTACAGGCTCTTGATGTCCGGATACAGGTACTTGGCGGTCACGCCGATGAAGCCGAGCGCGAGGGCGATCGGCACGCACAGGAACGCGGCGATCAGCGCAGACGCACGCGCGCCCTCGGGGCTACGGGTCGACGAGATGGCCTGGATGATGAATTGTGTCGAGAAGATCGCGCCGGCCGTGCCGATGATCCATGCGCCGATCGTGCCGCCGGACAGCGCCCCCGTCCACGTGAAATAGTGTGCGGGCATGTGTTGAGCCATCGGCTTGATGCCGCCCGACAGCTTCCATGCGACGCCGACCAGGATGGCGATGCCGAGCAGCTTCACGGCGCTGTGAACGACGGTCAGATATGCGATGCTCTTGAGGCCGCCCCAGACGAAATAGATGGTGCTGACGATGGCAGTGATGAAGGCGGCCGTCGGCAGGTCGATGCGCATGACTGTCGAGATCGCCGCCGCCCCGCTCACGTAGTTGCCCACGTTCACCACGAATAGCGCATAGATCATGATCGCGGAGACGGCTAGCTTCGCGCCATGGCCGTACCGCTGGGCGATGAATCCGGAAATGGTGAACTCGCCGGACGCATACAGGCGCTTGGCCATGAACAGGCCGAAGAACAGAAAGCCGATGGCTGCCGCCAGGACCGACCACGAGGCGGCGAAGCCGGCCGAGAAGGCTTCCTGCGAAGTCCCGACGGTCGATTTGGCGCCGATGAATTCCGACATCAGCAGGATGGCGACCACCAGCGCGGGCATCGAGCGCCCGGCCACCATGAACTGTTCGGAATTACGGCTGCGCAGGCGAATGCTGATCACGCTCGTAATCACGATGTAGACGACCACCATGCCGATGATGGTGGCTGTGTCCCAATAACTGAAGGTGGCCATCTCTTGTCTCCACGTTACCTTCGGTTGATGTGTGTTCGGGTGTGTCGGGCGATCCGGCATGTTCCTGCCGGTATCGCCCGTTGGCCGATGCGCGTCGTTGCGGGCGCTGCTTACGCGGCGCTTGCGACGGGCGACGGCTCGTTGCGTCGCGTCGCGAGGTCCACGGCCTGGCGGAAGGCTTCCAGCAGGCTGCGTTCGTCGGCGATGCCCTTGCCGGCGATGTCGAAGGCGGTGCCGTGGTCGACCGACGTGCGGATGACCGGCAGGCCGACCGTCACGTTCACGCCGGCTTCGAGGCCCATCACCTTCACCGGCCCGTGACCCTGGTCGTGATACATCGCGACGACCACGTCGAAATCACCGCGGCCCGCGCGGAAGAACAGCGTATCCGCCGGCAGTGGGCCTTCTACGTCCCAGCCGCGTGCCTGCAGGACCTGAACCGCGGGCACGATCTTCTCTTCCTCCTCGCCATAACCGAACAGGCCGTTCTCGCCGGCGTGAGGATTGATGCCGCATACGCCGATGCGGGGATTCGCGATACCGGCACGAACCAGCGTGTCGTGTGCACGCTCGATCGTGCGTTGCACGAGGCCCGGCTCGATCTTGCGAATCGCGTCGAGCAGGCCGATGTGCGTCGTCACGTGAATCACGCGGAGATTGGGCGCGACCAGCATCATCGACACTTCGTCGATGCCCGTCAGGTGCGCCAGCATTTCGGTGTGACCCGGGAAAATATGGCCGCCCGCATGCAATGCTTCCTTGTTGAGCGGTGCCGTGCAGATCGCATCGAGCTCGCCGTTCGACGTCAGCTCCACGGTGCGCGCGATGTATTGATACGCGGCGTCTCCGGCGATCGCAGAAAGCTTGCCATAGGGCAGGTCGGCCGGAATCAGCGCCATGTCGATACAATCGACCACGCCCACGCGGAACGCGCCTTCGGACGGACGGCTGACGGCACACACCTCGAGGTCGACGCCCGTCCGGCGGCCGGCGTCCCGCAGGCGTGCGGCGTCGCCGATGACCACGGGGCGGCATTGCTCATACACGGAGGCGTGCGCAAGGCTCTTCATGATGATTTCCGGTCCGACGCCGGCTGCGTCGCCCATGGTGATACCGATGATGGGACGGTTGTCCATGGCAGTTTCCTTCACAAATTGGTTTGAGCTGTATTGGTCGTCTTGCCTTCATTCGCAAGCCGGTGCCACGCGTGATGGATCGACGCGGGCTGGCCGAAGCCGCCCGCCTTGGTCACGACGGGGAGTGTCTTTCCTTGCAGTCGGCATTCGAGGAGCGGCATGCCGTCCTCGATTTCGTCGACGACCCGCAAGGCGCTCGCGCCGGCTGCGGTGAGCAGCGCGCGCGCTGTTTCGCCGCCCGTCGCGATGATCCCGCCTGCGTGGCGCACGGCGGGCGCCAGCAACGCGGCAAGACGGTTGCAGAACAGCAGGCCGTCCTGCACATCACCGCGCTGCGTCTGGCTCAACGAGACCACCACATGCTGGCCGCGACGCAGGGCGTCGCATACGACAGTCGTCACGTCGTTGCGCGGGTCATCCAGCGCTGCGACAGCGACCTCGAGCGCTACGAGGCTGGCGCCGGCGTTGACCTTGAGGCACTCCAGCTGCGCATGCGAGATGCTCGACATGCTGCCGACGACCGTGAGCACGGGGCCTTGCGGATCCTCGCGATCGGCCGCCGGGCCGGTCGTGCTTCGGATTGGCGCCAGCGCCTCGATGACGGCGGGCGCCAGACCTGCCGAGCCCACCCAGAATACGTCGTCGAGCATGGCCGATGCGCGGGCGATGCGTTGCAGATCATCGTCGGACTCCGCATCGCACACGACGGCTTGCGCGCCGTCGGTTTGCCACTGGCGCAGGTATGCCGCGAGCGTGTCCGGTTCGTCGCGCACCGCGCCGATTGTCGCGTATGCGACGCGCAGATCCTCGGTTGAAAGCAGCGCAACCAGGTCGGCCTTGCCAGGGATGTTTTCGTTGCGCCAGTATTCGCTCGCTTCGACCGGCACGCCGCGAACCCATTGGCGGCCGTCTCGCGTCGTGCGTCCGGATGCCGGGTAGGCGGGGCAGACGATCGCCATGCCGAGGACTGACGCCAGTGCGGCGACTTCGGCTGCGACATTGCCTCGCAGCGTGGAATCCACCTTCTTGTAGACGCGCGTGCCTGCACGCGACAGCGACTCGACGGCGGCGACGTTGCGTCGGCCGGCCACGTCCTTCGATGCGCGGCGCGAGTCCACGTCGACCGACAGGATGTCGATGCCGCTCATCGGCGCCGGCGCATGCTGCGTGTCGAGCACGACCATCGCCGTCAATCCGTGACGCAAGCCGGCCACCGCGCAATCGGCCGCGCCCGACAGGTCGTCGGCGACGATCAGCAGCCGCGGTGCGTCCTGTGTGACCGTGTTCATGGCAGCAGGCGACGGTAGATCGACTTCATGTCGTCGAGCGTCAGCGCCTTCGGATTGTTGCCGAGCAGGCGCTTGACCTTCGATGCCGCAACCGCCAGCGCGTCGAGATGTTCTTCCGATACGCCGAATTTGCGCAGGTCCTGCGGAATGTCGACGGCCGCCGTCCATTCCACCATCTTGTCGATCAGCTTGCGTGCTGCGACCGGGTCCGAATCCGTTGTCGGCGCCAGGTCGAGTGCGCGCGCAACGTTCGACAGCCGGCCTTCGATCGCATCGAGGTTGAAGGCCATCACGTGCGGCAGCAGCATCGCGTTCGCGACGCCGTGCGTGACGTTGAACATCCCGCCGAGCGGGTAGGCCAGCGCATGCACGGCGGCCGTGCCGGCGGCGGTGAGTGCGAGGCCGCCGTACATCGACCCGAGCATCATCGCTTCGCGTGCCTTCAGCGATTGACCGTTTTCGTACGCCTCGACGATGTTCGCGCCGATCAGGCGCATCGACTCCATCGCGTACATGTCGCTGATCGGGTTCGCCTTCGTCGAGATGTACGATTCGAGCGCATGCACGAACGCGTCCATGCCGGTCGCGGCCGTGATCGGCTTCGGCAGGCCGAGCGTCAGTTCCGCATCGAGAATCACGATTTTCGGCAGCAGGTGACGACTGACGATCCCCACCTTCAACGATTCGTCCGGCAGCGTAACGATTGCGTTGGGCGTGACTTCGGAGCCGGTGCCGGCGGTCGTCGGCACCAGGATCATCGGCACGCCGGGGTGCTTGACGAGGTCGATGCCGAGCCAGTTGTGCAGCGGTTCGTCGTTGGTCAGGCGGACCGCGAACAGCTTCGCCGCATCGAGCACGCTGCCGCCGCCGATCGAGAGAATCGCCTGCGGCGCAAAAGGCTCGATCTGCTCCTTGTACACTGTCTCGACGTTGCCGATGGTCGGCTCCGGCTCGACGCCGCGAATGATGCGCACGTCGACGTCTTTCGCTTTGAGCGATTCGATCACGCGATCGGCGACACCCAGCGCTTCCATTGCGGGCTGCGTGATCAGCGCGATGCGCTCGACCGGCGTATCGAGCAACGACAGCTTGTCTGGGAGCGTGGCGAGGCTGCCGGCGCCGTGGACGATGTGCTTGACAGTCTGGAAGTGATAAGTCGTCATGCTGATGACCTGTTTCAGTGGCCGCGTGCGGCGTCGTGGTAAATGGAGAGCGCTTGCGCCAGTCGCTCGCGCGCACTGTCGTCAAGCGGTTGCGCGGGAGACCGCGCGGGCCCCGCGGGCATCCCGAGCATCTGCGCGGCGGTTTTAAGCACGACGGGCATCGTGCCCAGCGCGAACGCGTCGCGTAGCGCGCGCAGCGATTCCTGGGCGGCGCGCGCGCCGGCGATGTCGCCGGCCTGGAACTTGTTCCAGATCGACATGACCACGTGCGGGACGGCATTGGTCGTCGCGGCGACCGCACCGTCGCCACCCGCGATCAGCGTCCAGAGAATCATCGAGTCGGTGCCGGTGAAGACCGCGAAGTCGTCGCGCCGCAGGTTGATCAGCTGCAGCAAGCGATCGAAGTCGCCGCCGCTGTCCTTGATGCCGCGGATGTTCGAAATCTCCGACAGGCGGCGCACGGTATCGACCGTCAGCGTGATGCCCGCTTTCGCGGGGATCGTGTAGAGCATGACCGGCAGCTGCGTTGCTTCTGCGATCTTCTTGTAGTGCGCGTAGAGCTCGGGCTGCGTCGCGCCGTTGAAATACGGCGTGATCACCGATACGGCATCCACGCCGACCTCGGTCATCTTCCGGTTCAGGTCGATCACGTCACGCGTCGCGTAGGCGCCGGTGCCGGCGATGACGGGCACGCGCGAACGGGCCTGGCTGACCGTGATGCTCGCGATGCGCAGCTTCTCTGCTTCGCTCAGTGCGATGAATTCGCCGTTGGTACCGAGGACGAAGAGCCCGTGCACGCCCGACTCGATCAGTCGTTCGACCAGCGCGCGCAGGCCCTCTTCATCGACGTTCTCGTCTGCCGTCATCGGCGTGATCAGCGCGGGAACGATCCCCTTGAACGACATTGACATGCTTGCTCCATCGAGGACGGGACGGCCGGTGGAATCGCCGTCTCCGGGGTTATGCCGGAATCAGTGGGGCCGAGCGCCGGCGGCAGAGACCGCGTCGCTGAGCACGCCATCCGATGCAATTCGTATGAGGGAACGCGTTGTCCGTCATGTTCTTCGATGGACTTGCGCGGTTCGATCAAAAATTTGCTTGATGTGTGCATTCTAGCGGATAACGTGATCGATTCAGTCAATGAAAACCCTTATATGATCGAATCGATCATTTTGGTCGTTTGCGGAAAGAAATGCGACAGACTTGGCTCCAGACCGCGCGTCGCACCCTGTTGCAATGAGTTGGGCCAGAAGAGCGGTCAGTGGCGGCGAAGGCCTGGACGCACGGCGCTTGATCTGCAGAGGAGTTTGATTCTCGTGAGCGCGAGATATCTGATCGGAACGAGCAAATCGGCGATTCTCTTTGGTGCGTTTGAATGGCCCCGGGGGCGATGCCGCTTTCATCTGCAGTGGGTTGGTCAGTCCATGGCGAATGCTGACGATCCGAGAATAGCCCGTTGCATCGGTCTTGGAGCTGACCCTGTAATCCCGGACACAGCATCACACCAAGGTTGCTGAATCCATCGCACGTCGGAACGCTCGTGGCGAACGATATTTCAACGCGCTATGGGGAGGCTTCTCGTTGTAATGCTCGACGGCGATAGCCAGGTTGCGTGCCGCAGTCGTTCAGCGTCGTTCGCTTCGCCCCAACCGCAATTCGCTGTCGCGTGCCGATCCTGTCGTCGGGACGAGCGCGCCAGCAAGCTAGGGAGCCTTGTCGTCACAGCGTGATTGCCTGTTGAAACTCGGGTTCCGCGCAACGCGTGAGCGCGACTGCCGGCCCGGCGATGGCGCCGCAGGGAAGTTGACACTTTCCAGTGCGCGTCGCGCTTCGGCCAGCAGCCGCACCGTATATCGACCGGATTGCGCGGCAACGCTCGCGCCGGGCGCGATTCGAATCCGACGCGACAGCCATGCGCTTTCGTTATCGCTCAGCGGCCGTCGCGTGCGGCGTGCGTGCAACCTCGGTCGCCACCACTCGAAGCGCGTCAATCACTGCACGCGCAGCCGGTGTCGGCGGGCTGCCGGCGCGCGTCATCAGGCCGATGTCGCGGGTGGTTCCGTGCATCGGCACGTCGAGCACGGCAAGTAGTCCCGCTTCGCATTCATAGTGCAGCTGCTGCGCGGACAGCACCGCGAGCATGTCGGTGTGTCGCAGCAGGCCGCGAATCACCGCGAGGTCGGCGCTCTCGACCGTCGCCATCGGCGGCTTGAGCTTCATGCGCCGGAACAGCGATTCGAACAGGCCGCGCGCGGGCGAATGGCTGCGCGGCAGGATCCATTGCGCACCGGCGAGGCTCGCAAGCGCGAGGTTGCGCACGCCGGCGAGCGGGTGATCGTGGCGCGCAAGGACGACAAGGTTCTCGGACATCAGCCGTTCGCTGTCGAGGTCGCTCGCCGGATCGCTCGCGCGCAGCGCGCCGAGGATGAAGTCGATGTCGCCCGCGCGCACGCCGGCGACGAGCGCCTCGTATGCGCTTTCGTCGGTGATCACACGCACCTTCGGAAATCGCGTGACGACGCGCGCGACCGCTTCGGGCAGCATCAGGGTGCGGCCGAGCGGCAGCGCACCGACGGTCACGGCACCCTGGATGCTGCCGTGCAGCGCGGCGACGTCGTCGGCGATGTGCCGCAGTTCGTTCAGCGCGCGCCGCACGTGCAGCAGGAACGTCTCGCCGTCGGCCGTCAGCAGCAGGCCGCGCGGATGTCGATGGAACAGCGCGAAGCCCGCGCCGCTCTCGAGAATCCGGATCGCGCTGCTGACGGCCGGTTGCGTGACGCCGAGCGCACGCGCAGCGCTCGGCATGTGCCGGTGCCGCGCGAGCGTCGAGAACAGCTGGAGCCGCCGCGTGTTGAGCAGGTACGCGGGCAGGCCGCCGTCGGCCGACGCGCGGCGGCGCGACTGGCGCAGCGCACACCAGTTCGCGAGCGCACCGAGTTCGGCGATCACGCGCTCGCCGCGCTTGAGCACCGCACGCCCGACCGGAGTCGTGAGCATTCCGGACGGCTTGCGATCGAACAGCGCTTCGCCGACCACTGTTTCGAGTTCCTGCACCGCGCGCGTGACGGCCGACTGCGCGCGAAACAGCGTCGCGGCGGCCCGGCTTACGCTGCCCGTTTCGGCAACGCGCTGCACCGCGTACAAGCAAGCGAGGTTCGGAAGTTCGGTGTTGTCCATGGGCGTTCGGGCGGTGTGCGTCGCGGCGGCAGCCGCGCGCACGACATGCTTGTATCCGGGCGGCCTGCGCCGGCGGCGCAGCTGGTTGAACGACTTTACCGGAACGGTGGCGGCAGAGCTTGCGTCGTGCTTATCGACCCATCTGTTTTATTTATCGGCCATGAATCGCCTAGTGACAGGTTGTGGCTCGCGGGCCGCCGAACGCCGACGCGCTAGCGCCATATCCGGCGGGCTTCCAGGCCGTCGGCGAGGTGCTTCGCATCCCGGTTGAAAGCCTGCCAGATATGCAGATTCGCCAAAAAATCAGGGTTTACCCTGACTGTCTTGCCTGGCCGGCGACTGAGTAATTTCGATCCCGGGGACCGCAAGCACACGGTTGCCGGCGCATCGGGCCGCCATCTGATTCTTTGTTCGCCCGATCCGATCACGAAAGGGGCTTGCGCGCGGCGCGGCACCTGCAACCACGAGCGAGGCAGCGCAATGGGACGACAGCACATCATCGGAGCAGGCGGATCGACGGACGCATCGGCGGGCAGCACGCCGCTTTCCGATACGGTACGCGCGGGCATTCGCGGCGGCTTCGCGGGCGCGGTGCTGATCTGGGTCTACGAGGCGCTCGTGTGGGTCGGCGCGCAGCATCTGATGCCGCTCGCCGGTATCCCGCGCAACGCGACGGGGCTCGTGTTCGGCAAGGCCGCACAGGACGCGCTCGGCATTGGCGCGTACTTCATTGGCACCGCGATCCATTTCGCCTTCGCGCTGTCGTGGGGCATCGTGTTCGCGGCGATCTGGCCGTGGTTTCGCCGGCGCGGCTTCGAGGCGACGTTCGTCGCGCTGTTCTTCGCGATCGTCGCGTGGATCGTGATGCACGCGCTGATCATGATCGCGTCGAGCAATCATCCGAACTATTTCGACCCGAACGTGATCATCGGCGGGTTCATGTCGCATTTCGTGTTCGCCGTTCCGCTCGCGCTGGTCGTGAAGCGCAGCCTTGCGCCGTAGCCGGACCGGCGCGCAGCGAGCGAACGCGCACGCATTCAATCAGTAACGAACGGCGCGGCCTGACCGCGTCGGAGCATACGAAGGAGCATTGGCATGGCACGGATTATCGGAGGCATTGCGGCCTCCCACACGCCCACGATCGGGTTCGCGTTCGACAAGAACAAGCACGACGATCCCGTCTGGGCGCCGATCTTCGAAAACTTCGCGCCGCTGGCCGCGTGGCTCGCCGACAAGCGTCCCGACGTGCTGCTGTTCATCTACAACGACCATGTGACGTCGTTCTTCTTCGATCACTATTCGGCGTTCTCGCTCGGCGTCGGGCCGCAGTGGCATCCAGCGGACGAAGGCGGCGGCGCGCGCGACCTGCCGCCGGTCGCCGGCCACCCGGCGCTCGCCGCGCATATCGGCCAGTCGCTGATGGCCGACGAGTTCGACATGTCGTTCTTCCAGAACAAGCCGCTCGACCATGGCTGCTTCTCGCCGCTGTCGGTGCTGTGTCCGCACCGGCCCGACTGGCCGGTGCAACTGGTGCCGCTGCAGATGGGCGTGCTGCAGCTGCCGGTGCCGTCCGCGCGCCGCTTCTACCGGCTTGGCCAGGCGCTGCGCCGCGCGATCGAAAGCTATCCGGAGGACCTGCGCGTCGCGATCGTCGCGACCGGCGGACTGTCGCATCAGGTGCATGGCGAACGTTCGGGCTTCAACAATCCCGAATGGGACGCACGTTTTCTCGATCTGCTCGAGCGCGACCCGGAGCGCCTGGCCGGCATGCCGCTCGGCGAATATGCGACGCTCGGCGGCTTCGAAGGCGCCGAGGTCGTGATGTGGCTCACGATGCGCGGCGCGTTGCCGGCGGGCGTCGTGTGCCGCCACCGTAGTTACTACCTGCCGTCGATGACGGGGATCGCGACGGCCGTCTACGAGCCGGCGGACACTGAAGTCGACGAGGCGGCGGCAGAGCGTCACCGGCAACGGATCGCGGCCGAACTCGCCGGCGTCGAGCAACTGCCGGGCACCTATCCGTTCACGATCGAGCGGGCCGTCCGCGCGTACCGGATCAACGACTATCTGCACCGGATGATCGAGCCCGCCCATCGCGCGCAGTTCCTGAGCGATCCCGAAGCGAGCTTCGCGGCCGCGGACCTCAGCACGGAGGAGCGCGACCTGATCCGCCGGCGCGACTGGCTCGGCCTGCTGCGCTACGGCGTGATCTTCTTCCTGCTGGAAAAGCTCGGCGCGGTGACGGGCGTATCGAACCTGCATATCTATGCGGCGATGCGAGGCGAATCGCTGGAGGACTTCCAGCGCACGCGCAACGCGCCGGGCGCGCTGTACTCGGTAGCCGGAAAGAGCGCCGGGCCGCTCGGCTGGGACGGCGCGGACCAGCCGGGCAACACGTAACGAAGACGAAGGCGCACGCGGGATCGCGGCACCTGCTCGACTGGAGCGCTGGAAGTGAAACAGTTCATATAAATAGGATGACGAATCGATAAGTCGATCGTCGCAAAGGAGACAGGAGAGTCATGATGACAAGTGGAAAGACAATCGACATCAAGTCGTTCATCGACAAGCAGCCGGTGTCGCGCTACCAGTGGCTGCTGGTCGTGCTGTGCTGCCTTGTCGTGATCGCCGATGGGATGGACGTCGCGATCATGGGGTTCGTCGCACCGTCGGTGATTCGCGACTGGGCGATCTCGCGTCCCGAATTCGGGCTCGTGATGAGCGCGGCGCCGATCGGGCTCGTGATCGGCGCGCTGCTGGCCGGCCCGAGCGCCGACCGGTTCGGGCGCAAGCGTGTGCTGATCGCGTCGGTGTTCCTGTTCGGCGTGTTCACCATCGTGACCGCGCACGCGCACTCGCCGTTCGAGATGGCGGTGCTGCGGCTGCTCACGGGCATCGGCCTGGGCGCGGCGATGCCGAACACGACGACGCTGCTGTCCGAGTACGCGCCGCAGCGGATGCGGGCGCTGATGATCACCGTGATGTTTACAGGCTTCAACCTCGGCTCGGCGCTGATCGGCTTCGTCGCCGGCTGGCTGATTCCGCTGCACGGCTGGCGAGCGGTGCTGCTGTTCGGCGGCGCGCTGCCGCTGCTGCTGATTCCGCTGCAGCTGTGGCTGTTGCCCGAGTCGGCGCGGCTCCTGGCCGTGCGCGGTGCGCCGTCGCAACGCGTCGGCGCGCTGCTGAACCGCGTGTGCGGTGCCCGGTTCACCGGCAACGAGACGTTCGTGTCGAACGAGCCGCCGCTGCCGACGCGCAAGCCGATCGGCGTTCTGTTCTCGCAAGGCTATGGCCGCGTGACGCTGTCGCTGTGGATCACGTACTTCATGGGGCTGCTGGTGATCTACCTGCTGACCGGCTGGCTGCCGACGCTGATCAAGGATGCCGGGTTGTCCGTCAGCACGGCCGCGAACGTGACCGCGATGTTCCAGATCGGCGGCACGATCGGCGCGATCGGCGTGGGCTGGCTGATGGATCGCGTGCGCCCGGCGCCGGTGATCGGCGCCGCGTATCTCGGCGGCGGGCTGTGCGTGGCCGTGCTCGCCTGGGCTGGTGCGTTGTCGTCGTCGCTCGCGCTGCTGGTGTTCGCGGCCGGCTTCTGCATGAGCGGCGCGCAGACCGGGCTGAATGCGTATGCGCCGGGCCGCTATCCGACCGTGGCACGCGCAACCGGCGTGAGCTGGATGCTCGGGATGGGCCGCTTCGGCAGCATCTTCGGCTCGGCGATCGGCGGTGCGCTGCTCGGCTTCGGCTGGAAGTTCGACGCGATCCTGTCGATGCTCGCGGTGCCGGCCACGCTGGCGGCCATCGCGATCATGACGACGCAGCGTGCGGCCGTGTCCGGACCGCATGAACTCGAAAATCCGGCGCACTGACGCACGTCGCACACCGCCGTCCGGCGCGGCCGGTGCATGGTGCCGGACACCTCATCAAATGCAGGAGCATCAATGATCATCGATATTCACGGCCACTACACCACCGCGCCGAAGGCGCTGGAAGCGTGGCGCAATCGCCAGATCGCAGCGCTCGGCAGTCCGTCGGAGCAACCGAAGGCGGCCGAGCTGAACATCCGCGACGACGAACTTCGCGAATCGATCGAACACAACCAGTTGCGGCTGATGCGCGAGCGCGGCCTCGACCTGACGATCTTCAGCCCGCGCGCGAGCTTCATGGCGCATCACATCGGCGACTTCGCGGTGTCGAGCACGTGGGCGGCCGTGTGCAACGAGCTGTGCCATCGCATCCATCGACTGTTTCCCGATCACTTCGTGCCTGCCGCGATGCTGCCGCAAAGCCCGGGCGTCGATGTCGCGACCTGCATTCCGGAGTTCGTGCGCTGCGTCGAGGAATACGGCAACGTCGCGATCAACCTGAATCCGGATCCGTCTGGCGGCCACTGGACGAGCCCGCCGCTGTCGGACCGCTACTGGTACCCGATCTACGAGAAGATGGTCGAGTACGACGTTCCCGCGATGATCCACGTGAGCACGAGCTGCAACGCGTGCTTCCACACGACGGGCGCGCACTACCTGAACGCCGACACCACCGCGTTCATGCAGTGCCTGACCTCTGACCTCTTCCGCGATTTCCCGACGCTGCGTTTCGTGATCCCGCACGGCGGCGGCGCGGTGCCGTATCACTGGGGGCGGTTCCGCGGGCTCGCGCAGGAGCTGAAGAAACCGCTGTTGAAGGACCATCTGCTGAACAACGTGTTCTTCGATACGTGCGTGTATCACCAGCCCGGCATCGATCTGCTGACCGGCGTGATTCCGGTCGACAACATCCTGTTCGCTAGCGAGATGATCGGCGCGGTGCGCGGCATCGACCCGGAAACCGGTCACTACTACGACGACACGAAGCGCTACATCGACGCATCGTCGCTCGATGCGCAAGCGCGTCATAAGATCTACGAGGGCAATGCGCGGCGCGTGTATCCGCGCCTCGATGCGCAACTGAAAGCGAAGGGGCTTTGATCATGACTGAACTCGGTGTGGTGTACCGCACGATCCAGCGTGCGGACAAGGATGTGGCGGCGCGGCTCGGCGCGCTCGGCTCGGCGACGGTGCACGAGGCAATGGGCCGCACGGGGCTGCTGAAGCCGTACATGCGGCCGATCTACCCGCGTGCGCAGGCGTCCGGCACCGCCGTCACGGTGCTGCTGCATCCGGGCGACAACTGGATGATGCATGTGGCGGCCGAACAGATCCGGCCGGGCGATGTGGTCGTTGCGGCGATCACCGCGGATTGTACCGACGGCTATTTCGGCGACCTGCTCGCGACCAGCTTCAGGGCGCGCGGCGCGAATGCGTTGATCATCGATGCCGGCGTGCGCGATGTCGCGGTGCTCGAGGCGATGCAGTTCCCGGTCTGGAGCAAGGCGATTTCGGCGAAAGGCACGATCAAGGCAACGCTCGGTTCGGTCAACGTGCCGGTCGTGTGTGCAGGCGCGCTCGTCCATCCCGGCGACGTGATCGTCGCGGACGACGACGGCGTGGCCGTGGTGCCGGCCGCGCGCGCGGCGCAAGTGCTCGAGACGGCGGCGGCGCGAGAAGCGAACGAAGCGGCGAAGCGCGCGAAGCTCGCGTCCGGCGTGCTTGGCCTCGACATGTACGACATGCGCGAGCCGCTGCGTCAGGCCGGCTTGCGCTATATCGACTGATGCAGGTGGACGCGATGATGCAGACGCCGGAAGCAGCGGTGACGGTCACGGGCATTTCGTCGATGGCGACGCGGCCATTGCTCGCGCGGCTTGCCGCCGCTTACGAGCGCGACACGGGCACGCGCGTCGCGATCACGTCGGTCGGCGGCGTCGACGCTGCGCGGCGCGTGCGCGACGGCGAGCCATTTGATGTCGTCGTGCTCGCGTCCGATGCGATCGAGCGGCTCGCGGCGGACGGTCACGTCGAGCCGGGCAGCCGCGTGGATGTCGCGCGCTCTGGCATCGCGGTCGCGGTGGCGACTGGCGCGCGGCGGCCGGAGATCGGTACCGAGACGGCGTTGCGCGATGCGATCCTGGGCGCCGGCCGGATCGGCTATTCGACGGGGCCGAGCGGCACGCACCTGACTCGCCTGTTCGCCCGCTGGGGCATCGCCGACGCGATCGCGGCGCGTATCGTACAGACCCCGCCCGGCGTGCCGGTCGGCGCGTTGATCGCATCCGGCGACGTAGAGCTGGGCTTTCAGCAGTTGAGCGAGCTGATGGACGTGCCGGGCGTCGCAATCGTCGGCGCGTTGCCCGACGCCGTGCAGGCCGTGACGGTGTTCGCCGCCGCGGTCTCTGCCGTCGCGCACGATCGCGTGGCCGCGGCGCGGTTCCTCGCGTATCTTGCGTCGCCGCAAGTCGCGCACATCAAGCGCGAACACGGGATGGAGCCCGCATAGAGCTGATGCGACCGGATCGATAAACGAATCGGATGGGATTCACCGTTCTTCGCAACGGGTTCCCGAGATGAGATTAGTCATACTGATGAAGTGGTGAGCGGCGATCCGGATTGCGCGATTCATCGAAGAATCGATACAACGTCGCCGCTTCGTCCGTTTCGGGCGAGCGGCATATCCAGAAGAAAGACAGGAGACAGGCATGCAGATGAACTGCGGGGCAGGGTGGACGGTGCGCGCATGGTATCGCGCGGCACGCGTGAGGCGCGATGCGCTGACCAGGGTGCTGGCAATCGGCATCGTGTGGCTGTGTGCGGCGCTGACGGGCTGGCCCAATGCGGCGAACGCGGCGAGCACCGCCGGACTCGCGAATCTTCCCGCGGTGATGCCCGCGATGTCGTGCCCGTCGGTCGCGGCGCTCGACCTGAGCGGCGTGACCGACGGTACCGTCACGATCACGTCGGCGGTGCTGCTGCCGGCCGGCACGGTGGTCGGTAACAACACGCTGCCGGCGCCCGTGTGTGACGTGAAGGGCACGATCGGTCCGGGCGCGTCGCTGTTCGAACTGCAGCTGCCTACGCAGGGCTGGACGCAGCGTTACCTGCAAACGGGCTGTGGCGGCCTGTGCGGCAACCTGTCCGTCAATGCGCCGATGGCATCGACGTGCGTGCCGGTGACGAACGGCACGATCGCGATGGCCGCGACCGACATGGGCCACGAAGGTGGAAACGACGGTTCGTGGGCGCTCGACCCGAAGGCGAAGCTCGATTTCGCGTATCGCGCCGAACACGCAACGGCTCAGGTCGCGAAGGCGATCATTGGCAAGTTCTATGCACGGCCCGCGCGCTACGCGTACTTCGACGGCTGCTCGGACGGCGGACGCGAAGCGCTGATGGAGGCGCAGCGCTTCCCCGACGACTTCGACGGCATCGCCGCCGGTGCGCCCGCAAACGATCTGATCGTGCAGAACACGTTCCACCATGCATGGCCGAACGCGGTGAACACCGACCCGAAGACGGGCAACGCGATCCTGCTCGCAGGCAAGCTGCCGATGCTGCACGCGGCCGTGCTGAAGGCGTGCGACGGGCTGGACGGCGTGATCGACAACCCGCGCGCGTGTCACTTCGATCCCGCGACGATCGTCTGCGCGCAAGGCCAATCCACTGCGACCTGCCTGATGCCGCAGGAAGCCGACGTCGTCCGCCGGATTCACGACGGTGCGACGACCCCGGACGGCACGCGGCTCGAGCCGCTCGTCTCGCGCGAATGGGGCTCGGAACTGAACTGGACCCTGTTCGTCCCGGCGACCGCGACCGCACAGAGCGGCACGATCGGCTTCGTGCTGCCGTTCCTGCGCTATCTCGACTACTACAACGCGTCGTATCCGTCCGCGGCGATCGGCGACCTGAAGTTCACGCTCGACGGCTTCGCGAAGACGGTGCCGGTATCGAACTACCTTGCCGCGACCGATCCTGACCTGAGCCGCTTTGCCGGGCACGGCGGCAAGCTGCTGCTGTGGCACGGGCTGGAAGACCAGCATATCTCGCCGCGTTCGAGCATCGAGTACTACGAAGCGATGAAGCGCTACATGGGCGACGCGCGAGTCGACCGCTTCGCGCGCTTCTACCTGTTCCCAGGCGTCGCGCACTGCGGCGGCGGGCAGGGGCCGAACGTGTTCGACATCCTGTCGCCGCTGATGGCATGGACCGAGACGGGCGCGACGCCGGGCAGGATCGTCGCATCGATCGTTGACGCGAACGGCAACACGACCCGCACGCGTCCGGTGTTCCCGTATCCGGCCACCGCGCGCTACACGGGCAGCGGCAGCACCGACGATGCGGCGAACTTCGTCGCCGATGCGCCGAGGGCTGACCCGTTCGTCGACCTGCACTGGGCCGGCGAATGGCTGTACTCGCCGGGTTACGAGGCGCAATGCCAGGTCGAGGGTTCGCAACTCGTCTGCAAGGGCGGTAACGGCTGGCATGCGTATCGTCCGTGACCTGAGGACGGCGTGCCACGACCACAACAACTCACGCATTCAACAAGGCAAGGAAGGAGACAGATCGATGAAGAAGCAGGCATCACAGGTCGCGCTGACCGCCATCGCGATGGCGGCGGCCGCACCGGCGTTCGCGCAGAGCAGCGTCACGCTGTACGGGATCGTCGACAACGGGATCGGCTACCAGAGCAACGCGACGACGCTAGGCTCGACGATCGGCGGCAAATCGGTGGTCAGGATGAACCAGGGCGTGTGGGCCGGCAGCCGTTTTGGCTTGAAGGGGGCCGAGGATCTCGGCGGCGGCACGAAGGCGGTCTTCACGCTCGAATCGGGCTTCAACTCGGGCACCGGCGCGACGCAGTACACCGATGCGATGTTCGGGCGGCAGGCGTGGGTCGGGTTGACCAATGCGACCTACGGCACACTGACCGCGGGGCGGCAATACGCGTCGTATTACCAGACGATGTCCGCGTTCAGCCCGACGACGTGGATCACCGGCTACTACGGCGCGCACCCGGGCGACGTCGACGGGCTCGACACGATCTATCGCGCGAACAACACGCTCGAATACACGTCGCCGAAATGGTACGGGCTGACGCTGAGCGGCTCGTATTCGTTCGGCGGCGTGGCCGGCAGCACCAATGCCGGCTCGACGTGGGCGACCGGCATCCAGTACGCGGCCGGCCCGCTCGGCGTCGGCATTGCTTTCGAGCGCGTGAACAATTCGAATACGGCCGGCGGCACGTGGGGCGCGAATTCGACGACGTCGAACGGCGGCTCGCAGGTGGGCGTGTCGGCGCTCACGAACGGCTACCAGACTGCGAAGGCGCAGCAGCGGTTCGCGGTGGGCCTGGGCTACCGGTTCAGCGACGCGTGGGATGCGACGGCCACGTACACCAATACCGAATACATCCCGGGCGCGGCGTCGAAGTTCGTCAACACCGCGATCTTCAACACGGTCGGCGCGGTGCTGCACTGGAAACCGTCGGCAGTGTGGGATTTCGGCGCAGGATATGCGTACACGCGCGCGACCGACGCGAACGGCATCACCGACGGCGCGCAGTATCACCAGTTCAACCTGTCGCAGTATTACTCGCTGTCGAAGCGCACGGGGCTGTATCTGCTCGAAGCGTATCAGCACGCGAAGGGCAAGACGCTCGGTACGAGCGGTGCGGGCAGCATCGTCGACGCAACCGCGACGCTGGGCGATGGGTTTAACTCAGCGCCGTCGTCGACCGGGAACCAGTTCGGGTTCGGTGTGGGGATCATTCACCGGTTCTGACCGCGCAACGAGCGTCTCCAGTGAGGCGCTTGTCGATTGTGTGCTAAATCGCAATTTATCTCATTTTTTGAGAGCGGCACGAATCGGACTACGGCGTTAATAAGAAGCACTTGACCCGCCGCAGCACGAGCAGGTGTCGAAGTCCTTCAAAACTGCTAATTGAGCCCATGCATCACGATAATGTAATAATTCCCTCTGGTCTCATCCAATAAGCCACAGAGGCGGTTTCGAACACTTTTCGAGGCGTTGTGTTTCAACAACGTCTGCATGTTCGGATGATCGTTTATTTTGCTAACGCGTTTGCGCTGTCCTTTAATTCCGATAATGCTTCTGACGAAGCTCGAGAAGAAGCGGCAATGATGAATTCGGAAAAGTAGAATCGCAATGCAAAGGAAATCGCGAGCGCGATCGATCAACCAATCGAATCCTGTTGCATGCATGGCCCCCTCTTTGAGACCGTCTTCGCTTCAATTTTTTGTCGGTCTCTGAGGCTAGGGTCATTCTGTTGGTGCGTCAGTTGGGCCATTACGCACTCCCATGCTCCCTTGCGACGCCATCTGGAGAAGCGCATGTATATCGTACGCCGTCGTCCGAATCATTTAATGTAAACAGACCCGTTAGCGGCGACAGATCAACCGCTCATTTCGATTTCGGCTTGGCCGTCCTAGCTTGCCAGCTTTCCTCATCCAGCAAGCGGGCGAACAGTCGATTTCGCATGGCGCCGGTCAGTGGTGTCAAGCCAAGCAGCACGTTGAACGCAATGCCGCTCGCCGCGAAGTAACGCAGCAGCGAGAGTTCGAAATCGCCGGACTCCTTGTCCATGGTTTTCAACTTGTCGGCATCGGCGTTGTCCCGGCCCTCCAGCAGTTCCGGGCTTTCGATGATTGCCGCCAGTACCGCGCGTGCGACCGAGTTCGGTTGATTGGTGGCTTCCCGGAAAATCGCGATCTGGGCCGCGAGCGTCGGCTCGACCTTCGACACCCCTTCCTTCACGAGGTAGTCGCGGCCGAACTGCTCGAATTGCTGCTGCTGGAATTCGAGCAACGCCTGGAGCACGCCCTGCTTGGTGCGGAACTGATGTAGCAACCCCCCCTTGCTGATGCCGCTTTCACGCGAGAGCGCGTCAAACGTCAAGCCTCCCACGCCATCGCGCGTGAGGATGCCGAGTGCTGCATCGATGGCCTTCTTGCGGGAAATTTCCGAGCGGGTCTGGTTGTCCATTTGGTCGTCGCGATGGCGTCGCGCTTGGGCGCGGTGATGGGGCGATAGGGTGATCGGGCGAGGCGAGCTCAAGATGATGCGCTCGGCCGCAAGCCCGGCATTGTACCTTGGCGATTGTCTTCTGTAAAACAAACCGGGTAGACGGTTTACATATGGCAAGGGCGATGCTACGCTTCCGTCGCGTCAACCCTTTATCAATTTCACCTCTGGTGCCGGCCGAGCGCCTTCCACGGAATCCGACATGCTCACACCCAAATTAGCCTCTTTTATTTTTTCCGGCGTCACGGTGCTGACGTTGACCGCATGCGCCAGTGTGCAACCCGTTGCCTATTCGGGCATTGCTTCCTCGCCACAGCTGACACAGAACCGCGGCGGTGACGCCGCCAAGGTGCCGTACCGATATGCGGCACGAGTGGACTGGTCGCAATACCGGCAGGTGATCGTGGATCCGGTCGTCGTGTATGCCGGCCAGGACAATCAGTTCGGAGACTTGAAGACCGAGGACAAGAGCGCGCTTGCCGATTACATGGGGAAGGTGTTCGTCGACAAACTCGCAAAGCGCTTCCAGGCCGCGTCGAAGCCATCCCCTGCGACACTGCGCGTACGGCTCACGCTGACTGGCGCGGAGAAGACCACGGCGGTTGTCGGACAAGCCATGCATTTCGATATCGCCGGCAATCTCTATAACGGCGTGCAGGCAATTCGGGGTGGCAAGGGGGCGTTCAGCGGTTCGGTTTCGTACGCTGTCGAAATCTACGACAGCGTGAGCGGTCAACTGCTGACTGCATATGTGACAAAGCAATATCCGAACGCCATGAACCTGCCTGCTGCATTCGGTTCCCTCAGTGCGGCCCGGACCGGCATTGACAAGGGCGCAGACGCGCTCGTTGCCCAACTCCGGTGACGGCAGTGATGTCACGCTCGCTGCGAAACGGCGGGTCGATGTCGAGACATCCGGGATGAGTTGACCGAAATTGACGAGGAGCCGGGAACATGCGTGAAATCGCCTATCTCATTCTTACCACGCCACCTCCGCTCATGGTTTCGATCGTGTTCCTGGTCGCCTACATGGCGATCGGGATTCCTGCTCACATGATCCGTGGGGCGCTTGCACGGGACATTTTCGGTACGATGGCCGGTGTCTTTGCGTCGCTCTTCTATCTGACACTCGTGCTGGGCTTCCAGACCGACATCTAGGACCTGTCTCGATGATTGCGCGCGGGACCGTGTCGGCTGCAGGCGACGCAGTGAACCCGCCGAAGTTGCATTGATCGTTAGATCGTCGCGCAGCAAAGAGCGTTGGCAAAGACGCGTGTCGTCGCCCGAATGGGCACCTGCACGGCGATCTGCGGGTCGCCGGCGAAGTGCCTTCCAGCGGGCATGGAATCCCGCCGGCAACACGAGCATCGTGCAACGACGCTTCCTCAGTTTTCATTTATCCGAGGTTGAACGCTGGAGATGGCTCTGTCCATCTCCGGCATGATTGTGGTTCGACCTTTGCGAAGCCATGCCTGTCCGGCCGAACTCGTATAGAAATCGTTGACGCTACGGAGTTCGCTGACCGTGAAATTCCTTGCGCAGCTATCCGTCAACTGCTTGAGTACCGGATCCCTGAGATCGTTGACGGAGTCTTCGACCATCTCGCGATAGGTGCTGGCGTCCCACGATCCGGTCGGCCCGCGCTTGCGACCGGTGATGTCGTACGATTTTCTGACGAGATCGCGGATACGCTGGTCCATATCGTCTTCCATGCCTGATGACCTGAGCGCTTGACGGCAGAGGGTGCGCTTCTCGCCGAATCGATTCAGATCGTCGAGGCCACGAAACTGAGCATGTGCCGTCGAAATGAAACCGATCGCTGCCATGCATGACACGATTGGTATGCAGTATGAAATTTTCATCTGGGACCCATTCTAGAAGCCGTTCGTCAGGTAAGGAACCTCGGTTGAAAATACCGTCACGATGATGAGGACGCTCACGAGCGATACAACAAGTGGGACTGCGAGCAAAAGCAGCGTGCGGATTGAAAATCCGGGGCTCGGGGTGGCTGTAGTCGGGTGGCGCATGGTCACTGTTCGATGAAAGACGGAAGGGAGTACGGTCTGCTGCGCTCGCTCGATGGATACCGTCATGTGAGCGTTGGTTGACGCTGAGGCAACGGCGCATTGGGTTCCGGCGCGCCCGTTACGCGTCGAGCGATCGATCGAGGTGTGCTGGTTGTCGCATGTACGGATTCGACATGCGAGACATGCTAACATACAAACCGGATAGACGGTTTGTATGTTAGCATGTCTTACGGACCGCAGGGTCCGTAAGTCAGGTCCGTTCGGATCGTGTGCTGATCGCTATCAGGAGGCGTATATGAAGTGGTTTGTCCGTGCCGTTTGTGTTGCCGGCTGCATCGTGCTTGGCGGATGCGGTCTGGCTGCAGCGCCGTGTCGTATCGCGTCTGCAGGGATCAAGATCGTGCCGGTCGTGGGACATGTGGCCGCGGCGCCGACGGACGCTTGTGCGACAGTTATCGACCCGTGAATTTAGACTCGCACCATTAACAGGTCGTTGAATTACTGTCGGGCCGGACGTATTTTCCCTTTGGCCGTTCGCGGCGACCACCGCGAAGCGTTCGATTTTGGCTCATTCGCCCGACTTCAATGCGAATGGATCAACGTCGTGGGCTTCCCGGTGCCCACTCCGGTACCTCAGGCGCTCTGCGGGCGCAACGCGGCCAGCGATCTCAACCGTGTCAGGTTGTAGGCTGCCATCGTCAGGGGCAGCAGTTGGTCCACTTTATCGAGACCACGGACCATGACCTGTCGCAGCAGGCCGCTCGTCTTGCCCCAGCCGAGGCACTGCTCAATGCATTTCCGTTTGCGCTGGCTCAGTGCGTAGCCCAGGTGCCGAGTGGTGCGTTTATCGATCGCGCTGCCGCCGCTGCGTTTCGTGTTCCGCGCCACATGCAGCGTCACGTTCGCGTCCCGGCACGCCTTGGTGAACCCGCGCGTGTCGTAACCCTTATCGGCGCCGACCGTGATGCGTCGATCTGGTCGCGCGACGTCCCGCAACATCTCGGCGGCAACGTCGCGTTCGGCTCGGCCATTCGCCCGGCTGGCCTGTACATTGACCACCAGACCGTACCGATTGTCGGTCAGCACATGACCGAGATAGCTCGGCAGCGCCGGCGCCACATTGCTCTTTCAGTACAGGCGGCTGTCACCGTCGCGCTTCGATTTATGCGTTTCGTTGCTGCGCGGCTGGCCGTGCCGGTTGCCTGGCGGCCGGTCGTCGTCGCTACCATCTTTGCGACGGATGCTCTTGTGGCTAGCCCAGGCCTGAATCAGTATGCCATCGACGCTGAAATGCTCGCCCGACAGCAAGCCTCGTTTCTGCGCCGTTTCCACCGTCGCGTTGAACAGCTCCGTCACCGTGTCGAATTCCAGTAGCCGATCCTGGTTCTTGCTGAACACCGAGTGGTTCCATACCGCATCCTCGATCGACAGGCCTACGAACTACCGGAACAGCAGGTTTTACAAGATCTGCTCGACCAGTTGTCGCTCGCTGCGGATGCTGTATAGCACTTGCAGCAGCATCGCCCGCATCAGTTTTTCAGGCGTGATGCTCGGACGGCCTCCCTTCGCGTCGACTTCGTACATCGCCGAGAACTTCGCGTCCATCTTCGACAATACTTCGTTCAGCCACGTCCGGATGTGGCGCAGCGGATGCGCCTGCGGAACAAACTCTTCTGGCCTCACCGTGCTGAACAACGATTCGTTGTAACCGTCCGCGCCTCGCATCGGCCTGCTCTTCCTTGATTTCAGGAACCTACATCGTGCAGGACGGACCAGGGTATTTCAACGGCCTATTAATCCTCGGCCAGGCGATCACCGGCATTGCCGCATTTTGAGCCGCCATGAAAACGATCGCACAGCAAGGTGTACTGGCCGGTCTTCGCGTACTCGATCTGTTGCGGGTGCTGGCCGGGCCGTGGGCCGGCCAGCCTCTCGCCGATGTCGGCGCCAATGTCGTCAAGATCGAGCGGCCCAGGATGGGCGACGATACGCGGGTGCCCTTCACGTCGACCTACAGACACTGGCCAGCCTCAGCACGATCGGCTGCTCAAACTCGGCTGTCGCAGAACACGTGACTGCGGCCGCGGGGCGCTGCAGCAGCATCGCGGGGGGCTGACATTCTCACTTCGCAAACTGTGACAACTTTGCAATGGCCTATGGCTGTCATGCTGGCGATGCTGCGCAATTATCCGCTGGCGGCGCGCACGCATGTGAGGCCCGATGAGTTGCGCGACACTTGCGTCGGAAGGGATTTACCCGCGGGAGGCCACTTAGTGCGCATCCGAATCTCGCGCTCGCACTGGTTCCCGACGGCATTATGTGCGTTCCAAAGCTCGTTACGGATCGCTACATCAACGACGGTGTGCCGTTGGTCGCGACAGCAAATTCCCGCTCGATCAAACTGGGCGGAATCTCATAGAGCGCTGCCTTGCCTCGATGGTCTCATCTTTGATGTTGCCCGATGCTCAGGAGCCTCGCTCGCGAAGCATCCACAGCGTCAGGTCTCGAATCTGATCGGTCGTGACGCGCTCGTGCAGGATCAGCGTGCGTAGATAAACGGCGCCGATCAGGCAATGAAGTAGGGGCATTGGATCCGCCCCCTGCGACCACTCGCCCATTCTTGCGGCGCGGTCGAAAATCTGCTGAACCGCCGAAAAGCGGTTCGTCCACAACCTGCGCAGTTCGCCCGTCACGGCCGCGTCGTTGTACGTGGCCAGCACAAACTGAATGGCAGACCTGCCCACACCCGTTCGCAAGTAGCGCGCGGTTGCCGACAGCAGAGCGACGAGATCCGCGTGAAGCGAACCCCGATCCGGTATCGCGATGTGCTCGGCAAAAAGCTCGAAGACGGCCTCCATCATCAGCCCTTCCTTGCTCTTCCAGCGGCGATAGATCGAACTCTCATGCACGCCCGCGAGCGCTGCGATGGCACCGATGTTGAGCCCCTCGAAACCGGCTGCCTGCAATTGGGCAATCGTTGCGGAGATCACGGCTTCACGGACACGTGCGCTGCGGCCGCCAAGGCGGCGACGTGGCGACGGCGATTCTTGTTCGGCTGACTTTGGCATGAGCAGATTTTACACATCGTTTCATCGACTGCCTGCCTCGTCACGGCAGTCCGGCCGCGACTACGACCACGCGACGGTCGACAGGCATGCGGTAAACACTAACGCAAGTTTACTTGCGTTAGTGGCGCGAGTCGGGAAACATGGCAACTCGTTCACCCGCGCTACGGAGGTTCAAGTGAAAGCAGTGACGTTTTTCAAGTCAGGTACAGAGGTGGCTTGCGAGGACATCCTCAGAATGGAAGTTAAAAGGGCGCGCTACATGATGGCCTTGCTCATGGAGAAACTGGGGGCGGACGGCATGGTCAGCCTGTTCGCGAAGGAGATCGCGGAGCACGAATCGAACGAGAAGGATTGGTCGCTGCGTGCGAGTGGTTGCTTCAGTTCGTCGGTTGCCGAAGCGCACGTCGCGGTGGGCACCAGCGCAGAATTCGTGAGTTGGTTCTGGGCGGGGTATGGCGGGCCGAACAGCCCGGCAATGCTCCGGGCCCACCCTGAGCATCTCGGTGCGCTACCACTCTCGGACGGGCGTGTCGGCATTCTGGAAGTACCCGGCCATACAAAGTCGCCGGCCCTCCTGAAGCTCCGCCATCTGGATGACTGGAGTGGAATCCCGATCGAACTGGCGCCCGATATGCCGCATCGGATGATGGGGCGCGTCGAGACGCCCGATGGCAAGACCGTTGGTTACTTGCTGCACCAATTCAGGGACACGCTTCCAGGGTTCGATGCACGGTTGGAGATCTTCTGGCCATCGACCGCGCCCGAAGAACTCATTCATGGCCACTCGGACCACCTGATGGTCGAGTGGTGCAACTGGTTCGAGCTCTATGCCCTTTCGCGGACGCAAGCAAACGACTTGATGCCGTTGGCGCTTTCCGTGAATACATAACCGGCCCGTCGGTTCGCGTACTTCGCGCAGGCAAGTGCGGCGCGGGCCGCTTGTGCGGAGCGTCAAGCAGCGGAAACACGCTACTGTTTTGCCACGTCATCGAAGCCGTGGACCGATTGCGGCCGATGTGCGCTCAAATTTGCGATTCGAGCCCGTGGCAATGTCGCGAGGGACATCAATCCCGGACCGGCGGAGGTTCAAGAAAAACCAACGCCCCGGCGTGCACGCCTGGCAAGACTCCGAGGACAGAAGCCAAAACGGCCATCGGTCCGGTTTCATTTGATCGCCATACGTCGAGCGCCGCATAGAGGCAGACTTTTAATCAATTATTTTGTAGTCCTGCATGACTGGAGGAGACATTAAAACGTGAGCAAGATGCAAAAAATCCGCCCGATGCTGCTGATCCCTATCTCGATCGCAGTACTGGGCTTACCGCCAAAAGTGCATGCGCAAAGTAACGTCACACTGTATGGTGTCGTGGACTCCGGCGTGATGTACACGAGCCGCACCTTCGACGCTGGAGCGGGGGCGAGCGGCCCGCATCAGGTATCAGCAACGGATGGCGGGATCTCGGGTTCTCACTTCGGTATCACCGGTGCCGAGGATTTGGGAGCAGGTACAAAGGCGATCTTTACACTGGAAAGCGGCTTTACTACGAACAACGGGGCGCTGGGCAACTCGAACGGGAATCTCTTCGGGCGGCAAGCCTTCGTTGGTCTCTCCGGACACTTCGGTACCGTCAAGGCCGGCCTGCAATACTCGCCGTTCGGATTTGCGATCGTCGATACGGACGCGCGGCATGCGTCGTTATTCGGGAGTCAGGCCGGCATTTACATGGGCAACTTTTTTGCGACCGGAATTTTCGTCGCCAATGCCGTGTCCTATACGAGCCCGACAATCGCCGGCATACAGGCGAGTGCATTGCTTGCACTGGGTGGCGATCCAAAGGGATTTCAGGCGGGGCGCCAATATGCGGCTCGCGTGAGATACGAATGGAAAGATCTGGTCGTGAACGCGGCCCTGTTCAGTGGAAATCCCGGCGGGTCAGCCAGCATTTCTACGCCATTCCCGTCAACGATCGAATTCAGCGGTCGAACGATCGGCGCGAGCTATAGGTGGGGAGGCGCAACCTTCAAGGGATCGTACACAAGCTACAAGATCGCCGGTTCCTTCAATGAGAAAGTGTACGCTGCGGGCGGCGAATATCTGATCACGCCGACACTGTCCACCGACGTAGGCGTTTGGTACATGCGGGACAGCAACGATTCGGCGAATCATTCTTTGCTGGCGTCTGCCGGGCTGGACTACTTTCTGTCGAAACGAACGACCTTGTATGGCTCCGCGGCATGCGTGAACAACCACGGGTTGATGCACGCCGGGTTCACCGTGAATGGTGCGCTGTATGAGCCAACCGGTAGCAGTGTGGGCATTGTCGTTGGCGTTCGTCATCTCTTCTAGCGCACCCGAGAAACATATGCCGTGAAATCGCCGTCAGCGTTATTTGCTGGCGGCGATTTCACGGATGCTTCCTGGCATTGGGGGGCGGTGTTCAAGCACGGTGCGCGGACACTGCAAGTCCACCGGCGGCGCACTTCAAAGCGCTAGGGCCACGAACGTGGCCCGCGCGCATTGAATCAGTGACCGGTTGCGAAATGACTTGCGGTCATTGAGCGCTTTCCGCGGCTGGCACCTGCAACACGGTTCCGTGGTTGGTGCCGAAACCGATTCGTGTAAAACCATCGCGTTCGCACCAGCCCCGGAAAATGACGGTATCGCCGTCGTCGAGGAACGTGCGGCTTTCACCATTGCCGATATCCACGGGTTGCGCGCCGCCTGCCGTGAGTTCGATCAACGCACCGGCTTCGCCCGATGACGGGCCGGAGATGGTGCCGCTTCCTAGCAGGTCACCCGGCTGGAGGTTGCAGCCCCCCATTGTGTGGTGCGCGATCATCTGTCCCAGCGTCCAGTACTGGTGCCGGAAACTGGTGCGCGTCAACGTACGCGGTTGCAGCCCTTGCGCGAGCTGACGCGCGCTGAGGATCGACACCTCGAGCTGGATGTCGAACGCCCCGGCCGTGCTGTTGTCGCCTGAAGACAGGTAATCGAGTGGCTGCGGGCGTTCGGCGACGCGTGACCACGTGGTGCGGTAAGGCAACAATGCTTCGAGGGTTACTAGCCAGGGCGATATCGTCGTCGCGAAATTTTTCGCGAGGAATGGCCCGAGCGGCTGCATTTCCCACGACTGGATGTCGCGCGCGGACCAATCGTTCAGCAGGCAGAGCCCGAAAATGTGCCGTTGAGCCTCACGCAGCGGGATTGAAGTACCGCGTGGATTGCCGACCCCGATCACTGCGCCCAGTTCCAGCTCGTAGTCGAGCCGGCGACATGCATCGTGAACGGGAGAGGCGGACGGATTCGGGCGATATTGTCCCATTGGGCGGTAGACCTGCTGACCGCTGACGCCAATCGACGACACGCGGCCATGATAAGCGATGGGTAACCAGTCGAAATTCGGGCTGATCGCCATGCCGAGCGGGCGGCTGCAGTTCACCGCATGATCGAGAGAGGTGTAGAAATCGGTGTAGTCGCCGATGCGCACGGGTACGGCGTACTCGGCTTCCGCTTGTGATACCAGCGTCTTCCGTACGCCCGGCTCATGCGGACTACCGGCCCGAAGCAGTTCGAAGAGTGAGTGGCGCAGTGCCTGCCAGGCAGCCGGCCCCATATCGAGCAGTGCATTCAGCGTGGTTGCCGTTGCCGCTCGCACGGCCTCGAGTGCCAGACCGTCCATACAGCCCGCCTGCTGTAGCGCAGCGAGGTCAACGATCTGGTCGCCGATCGCGATCCCGCCACGCCAGGTCTCGCCGCCGCCCCGGCGGCGAAACACGCCGATTGGCAAATTCTGCAACGGAAAGTCGGTCCCCGCCACGTTGGCCGCTTCGAGCCAGCTGCGTTGAGTGACGTCATGTGTGTGATTCAGTTCCATTGAGGCTCCTCGCCTATACGGTTCGATGCAGGTCGCAAGCTGTTGCATTGAGGGCGTCGTCGAAGATCGCGACTGCGCGAGTCCAGCCTGCGGAGGCACCCCGGATTTTGTGCGGGAAGCACGAGATGAAGAAGCCGTGAGGTGGCAGCACCTCGAGATTGTGGAGTTTTTCCAGATGGCAATAGCCGATCTTGCGGCCGGCCTTATGTCCTTCCCAGATCAGCGATGCATCACGCGTTTCGGCATATTTTTTTGCGGTATGTACGAATGGTGCGTCCCAACTCCACGCGTCGGTGCCAGTCAGGCGAACCCCTCGCTCGAGCAGGTACATGGTTGCGTCGAAGCCCATGCCGCAACCCGAGGAAACATAGTCGGGTTGTCCATAGCGCTTGCCTGCACGCGTGTTGATGACGACGATATCAAGCGGCTTGAGATCGTGGCCGATGCGCGCAAGCTCGAATTCGACGTCAGTAGCGGTCACGACGTAGCCATCGTCGAAGCCAGTGAAATCAAGCTTCACGCCGGGTTGGAAGCACCAATCGAGCGGGACTTCGTCGATGGTTGTAGAACGCTGCCGCTCGCCCTTCGAATCGTTCATCGTGCTGTGGAAGTGGTACGGCGCATCCAGATGAGTACCGTTGTGTGTGCTCAACTGAATGTGTTCGATGGCCCAGCCTTCGTTGTCAGGCAGGTCGGTTTCCTGTAGGCCGGGAAAGAAGGCCGTCACGGCTTTGGCCGTATTCCGGTGCGTCAGATACTGGATCTTGGGGCCGTAACCCGGTGGATCGGAAATGACGTCGTTTTCCAGATAGATCGAAAGATCGACGAAGCGTCGTGTCATGTGCGGTTGCTCCTGATTTGGGGGACTTACCACCGACGCCGCATAGCACCGTTCATGTTATGCAGACTGGACGATCGTACAGTCAGTATTGTGTTGGTGTAAACTGGCGGCGCGTAATGAACGGAATGGCATTCGCGGTAATCGAGTCACAGGACAGCGGAGACACCATGCAATCGAAGGAAGTCACGGGACGGGCGACCGGCGTCCGGCGCGGGAAGGGAGCGCAACAGGCGGTCGAGACGAGCAAGCGCGAGCGGGTGCTCGATGTGGCAGAGCGACTGTTCGCCGAAGGCGGTTTCGATGGCGTTTCGATGCGGGATATTGCGTCGGCGGCAGAGGTTGGGCTGCCGCTGATCGTGTATCACTTCGAGACGAAGATGGGCCTGTACCGCGCCCTGTTCGAGCGCCGCAAGACGGTGCTCGACACCCGGTTGGCTTTGCTTCGTGAACCAGTCGCCGAAGGTGAAGACCCGCTTGAGCATATCGTGCGAGCCTTTGTGCTCCCGGTGATGCAAATCCAGAATACCGAGTCCGGACTTGCGTATGCCAAACTCGTTGCGCGCGAAGCTTCCGATCCACGCGAGGCCGAGCGCGGCATCGTTGCTCAATATTTCGATCCGTTTGCGGCGGAATTCATCAAGGAAATCAGGAGAACGCTGCCAGGCCATAGCGCCAACTATGCGCACTGGGCCTACTTGTTCGCGGTGGGCGCGTTGGTGATGAGCGCGTTCGACAGTCGCATCGAGCGTATCTCGGGCGGCAAGATCAAGGCCGGCGCCCTGAAGCGCAAGGCCGAGCATCTGGTGACTTTCATTTCCGCCGGGATTCGCGCTGGCGCAACCTCTGACGCGCGTGCACCAGCCGCTTAGGCGGCACCTTGTTGTTGAACGCCATTTGCATCGATCGTGACGAAAGTTTGCGCTATCCTGCTGGGGTGATTGTGTGAGCCAGACACATCCCGTGCTGATTCGCAAACAGGGACGCCTAGTCAAGTTGGTCCGCATTGAACCTGTCGAAAGGGGCCGCTGAAGTTGCGCGATCGCGGCCAGGCGGTCGCGGTATACGTCGGGGAGTCTGGCCGTTTCGTATCGACGAACCGTTACCAGCGGAGTTGGCCCACGTACTATCCCGCGATGAGCGCAGAACGCTCGCGTGCTGGATGTCCGTCTATCGATAAGATCAGGCCCGTGCCCGAGCCGTGCCGGTTCTTGCCAGCGCCACCTCGGCAATTCGAGGCGATTATCGCTGTGCTCGAAGCAGCAGCGGATACCTTGTCGGTGGAGGATGCAGACTACGTTTGGGCGCAATTGCGGGCGATCGCGCGCACGCTGAAACGGGCAGGGCGAACCTGCCTCCGGTTTGCCGTGCCATTCGATGTACGCTCGCGTCGCTTCGATGAACGGCTAACAGCTCTGGCAACGGATAGGTTTGTTTCAGGACATCAACCAGCATCGTCTTTTCCCGGTTGCTCAGGAGATGCGGGGCGATGCCCATTCTTTTTTTACCAGTTCGTTCGCCTTCTTGAGGATGTCGCGCTCGAGCTCCAGCTTCCGGATGTCGCGTCGAAGCGATTCGACCTGCTGCTCCAGCTCCGCATGCTCAAGGTTCGACGCTGGCTTCTTTGGGCGCCTCATAGATGCTGGAACCTCCCGACCGAGTAGCTGGTTCTTCCAGTTGTGCAGCAAAGGCCTGCTCACGCCCGCTCTTTGGGCAACTACGCTTGCGCTTTCATCCCTGGTGCACAGTTCAATGACCGCCGCCTGCCTGGCCTCGCGCGATTTTGGAACGCTACCAGCCACTCTGCCGACCCTACGCTGTCCGATCTCGGGGCACAATTCCTCGATCCATTTGGCAAACGTCCCGCGACTCGGATAGCCAAAAGCCTTCAAGGTCGCCGCAGCACATCGGTCATGACTCAGATAGTGATCGACGGCAGTCTGTTTCTGTGCGGCCGAATACCTTGGCGCGGTACGAACATAGCCGATTCGTAAATCATGACGCTGTTGGTATTCGCGATGCCGCGCCTTCAGCGAATTTTTTGTCGGGTAACCCAGCAGTCTGATGGTTGCTTGCCCGACTTCAGATAAAGCTCAACCGCACGAATGCGATCTTCGTACGAGTACATGAACTACCTCCAGGTAGTCCAAGTTTTTGTCCGCACCCCCTATTCGACCTACTTCACGTCCCGGGCCACGCGAAACCCGTTCGCCGAGAAACGTACGCTGCTGTCGTATTTGAAGCGTGTCGAGACCGGCATGTAGGCCGCACCATCACGCCACGAGCCGCCGCGGATGACGCGTACCTGGCAATTCGGCTCGTCCCACGAGCGGCCGTCGGCAGGCGCATTCTTGTACGAGGTGTGCCAGCAATCGCTGACCCATTCCCACACGCCACCGGCCATGTCGTAGAAGCCGAGCGGATTGGCCGCGAACGTGCCGACGTTATCCGGTGCATCGGCACGCCACGGTGGACCGCAGTCCTTGCAGTTCGCGTTGCCCGTGCGCATCTCGTTGCCCCACCAATAGCGCGTTGCGGTGCCGCCGCGCGCCGCGAATTCCCATTCGGCCTCGGTCGGCAATCGGTAAGACTTCCCGCTTATTTTCGACAGCCATTTCACGTACTGTTGCGCATCGTCCCAACTCAGATCGCGCGCAGGCGCGTTTGCTACCGTATTGCTTTCGCTGGGCAGGCGCGGACAGGCGCCCGCATCACGGCACGCGTTCCATTGCGCGACCGTCACCACATACTTCGCCATTGCGAAGGAATGATCGAGCGTCACGCGATGCGCAGGTTTTTCCGACGGATCGCCAGAATTGCTACCCATTGCGAACGTCCCTGGACCGACCGCCAGCATCACGGGGCATGCAGAGCAATCCCGGATTTCATTGGCGGCCGTCGCGCCACCTTTCTGCGGTGGTGCCGATGGGTTCGCCACCGCAGCGGGAGGCGGTGCCTTCGGCGGTGATCCAGGCGTGTGCGCAGGTTGCGCCGCCGTCGATGCCGGCGCCGGAACGGGGGCGGGGGCCGGTGTGGGGCTCGCCGTCCGTGCGGGCGCGGACGCGGCGGGCACCTTGGGCGCAGCCGCGCGCAGTCGTGCGAGACGGGCCTGCGCCAATTGCGCGAAGCGGCCGTTCGGGTAAGTCTTCAGATAGGCCTCATAATCGCCGGCCTCCTTGCTGTCCTTGATCGACTCCCAGAACGTAATTTCGTACTGTTCGGTGCTGTCCTTGGGCATCACGCCCCGGCTATCGGGCGTGACGACGCCGATGTCGGCCAACACGTCGGATCGTTGCGCCGTGCCGCCGCCGGCATGTACCACGCCGGTTCCTGCACGACGCGACCCGGTGAACGCAAACGTCGCTGCCGCATCGGAAAGGGAAGACGCGATCCAGGGCATCTGCCGATGCCCGGTGGCGCTTGCAACCATCGCGCCGGCACGGTCAAGGACCTGTTCGATACCGAGTCCCGGCGTCGCGAGCGCCTGCAACAGCGCCGCCGTATAGACACCATGCGTTGCACCGTCGGCGGCGCCTTCGCCAGGCGCTGCCGCATAGGCGACGAGCGTATGCGGCGGTGGCTTTCGGGCCGACACGTTGCCGGCACCGGGAGGCGTGATCAGGCAGGAATCCAGAATGATCAGATCAATGCGGTCGCCGTGCGGCCGCGACGTCGCATCGAACACGGTCTGCAGGTCGATACCCGTTCGCGACAGGTCGGCCGGAGAACCGACGTCGGCGTCGACCGGCGCGAGCCAGGTCGTTCCGCCCGCGCTGGCACCGTGGCCCGCGAAATAGACCAGCCCGGTGCCGCTGGCCGCGATGCGGCGCTCGAAGGTGGCAAGCCCGTCGAGCATTTGCTGCCGGGTCGCGTTGCGCAACGTGATGACATCGAAGCCGAGCGCCTGCAGCGCATCGCCCATCGCATCGGCATCGCGGACGGGATTGGCGAGCGGGTGTTCGCGATATGCGCCGTTGCCGATCACGAGCGCGACGCGATGCGGTTCAATTGACGGTGCACGCGCGGAAGCTGCCGGCGGTACTGCAAAAGGATGCATGTCCTCGCCGGAGCAGGGGCCCGAGGCCACCGAGATCGACGCAAACAGGCATGCGGGCAAGAGTATTCGCCACATATTCGGCCCCCCAGGGTGCGCCGTCGGACGAGGTGCCGAAGGCGGAGCACAGCCGTTGCCGGGTGTCCTGTCGCGGCGAGCGCAATGCCGACGTGCGGCGGGCACTGGCAGGACACATTCAAGATAGCACGTGCGCTCGGCGGCGATCTCCGGATCCACCCGCGTGTTTTGCAAAAAACAGACATACGCGGACATGCATCGCGCTCGGCCCATTACCCCGGGACATCGTTATGTGTCTTCCTGTCGATTACGTCCTAAGCTGTTAGACACGCTCCACTGTCCGACGCCGCGCGCCGCCACCAACGCGAGGAGCAATACGATGCGAAGAAGGGCTACGTTGTTGGCTTTGGCCGCCACCGTCCTGGCGCCGAGGATCGCGTTTGCCGCCGGGCGTACGTCTTCGCCGCCCGGCGCCGAGGCATACATCATCTGGCCGTCGGACGGTGCGACGATCACGGGCGGCAAGTTCTGGGTGCGCATGGGCCTGCGCAACATGGGCATCTGCCCGAAAGGCATCGAGCGGCCCAACGTGGGCCATCATCATCTGCTCATCGATACCGATCTCCCGCCGCTGGACCAGCCGATACCGTCGGACCGGAATCATCTCCATTACGGCGCTGGTCAAACCGAGGCGCGCATCGAGCTTCCTCCCGGCAAGCACACGCTGCAGTTGCTGATGGGCGACCACGACCACGTGCCGCACGATCCGCCGGTGTACTCGAAGAAGATCACGATCACGGTCAAGTAGCGCGCCATGCCGCGCTCGCCGCACGAACCGGGAATTGCCGCCATGAACAAGCTCATCCTCTTCGCCGTTGCCTTGACGCTGCTATGGACAGGGTCGACGACCGCGGAGACCAGCACGCATCCCCCGAAGGCCATCGTCTACATCGGATGGCCCAACGATGGCCAGGTTCTGCCGGCGGGACGTCCGTTCCGGGTGTGGTTCGGCTTGCGCGACATGGGTGTCGCGCCGTCGCATGTGCCGTTTCCGAACACGGGCCACCATCACCTGCTGGTCGATACGGACCTGCCGCCGATGGACCAGCCGATTCCGTCCGACCGGAATCACCTGCATTTCGGCGCGGGCGAAACCGAAACCACGCTGGAGCTTCCTCCGGGCAAGCACACGCTGCAACTCCTGATGGGCGACGCCAACCACGTGCCGCAAAATCCCCCCATCTACTCGAAGAAAATCACGATCAACGTGAAGTGACGTCGCGCGCACCGAGCCACGGACGCGTGGCGTGCGCGTGCGCGTGCGCGAGCGGGCGCGCTCCGGACGGCAACGCTTCCGCCCATCGCGCGAGCACATGTGTCTGTGCATTCCCGACATCATGGGCCGGAACTGTCGGCGGCGACCCGCCATGCTTCCTTGAGCCGGGTATCGCGCACCGATCGCCGGAACCCCCGTCTTCGTCGCTCGAACCCGCGCCGGCAAGCCACCCGGCGAGATTTCCGCTGATCCTGCGCACGGCTGGCACGCCCCATGCGGTATGAGACGCGAGCGTGCCACGCAGCAGCATCAACACCAACACATCCACCCGATCCCGCATCGTCGCCGCGTTCCTCCCAAGGAGTCGATCGTGAACATCCACCTGTCGCCGACTGCCACGCGCAACCTCCGCGGTCTCACGCGGTCGCTTGCCCGCATCGCCGGTTCCGCCGGCGCATGCGCGGCGTTGCTGTCTGGCTGCATGGACCTGAACATGCCCGTCTACCAGCGCCCGGAGATGCCGGCAAAGACCACTTGGGCGCACGCGCACGGGCCGGTATCCGCATCGGACGCGGTCAATGCCGAATGGTGGAAGCGCTTCGACGATCCGACGCTCGACGCGCTCATCGACAAGGCTATCGCGGGCAACGTCGACATCAAGGTGCTGGCGGCGCGCATCGGTGTGGCCGGCGCACAGGTCGGCGAAGTCCAGGCGGGCGCGCTGCCGAGTGTCGATCTCGGCGCGGGCGTGGACTTCGAGAAGAACACGCATCAAGCGCCGTCGAGGACCTACAACCTCGGCAGCCAGGTGAACTGGGAGATCGACATCTGGGGCAAGGTCGAGAAAGGCGTGCAGGCGCAGAAGGCCGAATACCATGCGACCGAGGCCGACTGGCGCGCGGGCTACCTGACGCTCGTCGCCGACGTGTCGAGCACCTATTTCGAGATCCTCCGGTTCGACGACCAGATCGAGCAGGAACAGCGCACGCTCGACAAGAACCGCCAGATCCTCGCGATCTACCAGTCAATGTTTGCGAACGGCGTCGCGCCGCAAACGGAAGTGCTGCGACAGAGCGCGGAGATCAACGGCCTGGCGAACCAGCTGATCGAACTGCATCGATCGCGCGACACGGCCGAGAACGCGCTCGCGACGCTGCTGGGCGTCCCGGCCGGCGAGTTCAGGATGCCTGCCGGCCATCTCCGGCAGCGCGTCAAGCTGCCGGACGTGCCGATGGGACTGCCCGCGCAACTGCTCGCGCGCCGGCCGGATGTCGTGGCCGCGCAGTATCGCGTGCTCGAATCGTATGACGAAGTGGGTGCGGCGAAGCTGGCGCAATTGCCGTCGATCAGCCTGACGGGGCGCGGCGGCACGGCGGCGTTTGCGCTATCGGATCTCTTCAAGGCCTTCACGTTCAGCTTCCTGCCTAGCATCAACCTGCCGATGTTCGACCCGAGCGTGCACGCGCACATCAAGACGACCGAGGCGCAGACCCGGGTGGCCGAGCAGCAGTACCGGCAGACCGTGTTCACCGCGTTCAAGGAAGTGGAAAACGCGCTTGTCGATCTCGACGCGCACAAGCAGCAGCGCGTGCAGTTGCAGCAGCAGAGTGCGCGTCTGCGCACCGTCGCCGCGCAGGTGGAGGCGCAGCTCAAGGAAGGGCTCGTGTCGCAGCTCGAGGTGCTCGAATCCGAACGTGCGGTGGCGTCCGCGGAACTCGCGCTGCTCGCGAATCATCAGCAGATTCTGAGCGACACGGTCACGCTCTACAAGGCAATCGGCGGCGGCTGGCGCGCGGTCGAAATCTCGAATGCAAGCAGCGAGCCGGTCCGGCAAGCGATGCAATGAACACGCCAGCCCTGCGCGGCCGCGCGATCGGTGCCAGCCGATTGACTACCGCAATCCGTCGCCTAAACTTTTTTCACGATCGTGCCGCCGCGTGCCTTGGCGGCGCGGCTTCACACGGGTGGTTCGAAAGCGCGTCGCGTTTCCTGCGCCGCATGCCCATTGGCGGGCGCATGTCGATCGTTGGCCGAATCATGGTTCCAGACGCCGCTTCGATTGCCGAGAAACAAGCCGCGCTTGCCCGGCAGTTCGACATCGTGCTCAAGCCGGTTTCCCATCCGGAGCTGAGCGAGATCCGGATCGACAAGGCGCTGTTCGCAGTCGGGCGGACCAACACGCCGTTCGCGTCCGCGCGACCCGAACTGGTGGCCGATCTGTCGCGCCGGCATGCGCGCATTTTCTTTGAAGGCAGCGCGGCCTATGTCGCCGATCTCGGCAGCAAGAACGGCACGGCCGTCAACGGTGTCGATGTCGGCGACAAGCCGCACCTGCTGCGCGACGGCGACGAACTGCGCTTCGCCGGCGCGCTGGCGTATCGCGTCGCGTTCGTGCCGCGCGCGACGCATCAGCCGGCGCGGCCGGTCGTCGTCACGCTGTCGCCGGAGCGCGGCGATCTCGGCCTGCAACCGGTCATCATTACCGCCTTCCCGTTCCTCGTGAGCAAGACCGACGACACGTTCGCCTGCTACCGGAACGCGTATCCGCATCAGGTCAACTATCTGTCGCGACGTCATGCGCACATCTACGTGCAGGACGGCGACGTCTTCGTGGAAGACCTCGGCAGCACGAACGGCACGTTCGTCGACGGCCGGCGCCTCGATGAGCATGCGGTGCCGCTCGGCGACGGCGCGATGCTCGCGTTCGGCGGCGATCATTTCGTCTATCGCGTCGCGGTGCAGCGCGAGCCGGGGCCGGACTCGACCGTGACGGGCACGTCAGCGCCCGGCGCTGCCGCGAATGCGGTCGCCGCAGACCCCGACCGTACGACCTTCGTCGATACCGCGCATTCGTTCCTCGACATCTTCTGCACGGTGCCGGCCGTTCAGCAGGACGACGAGGTCAACCCGCACGCCGCGCATGGCGCCGCCGAAACCGCGCATGACGCGCGCCACCGGCGCGGCAGGGTCGAAGTCTTCCTGTCGGAGCTGAGCGAGGCGTTCGGCGGTAGCGGGCGCGTCAACCTGCGCCGGCTCGGCTGGTGGAGCGCCGGGTTGCTCGCGGCGGTCGTCCTGCTGTTCGCGACACTGTATTTCCGCGATGCGCCGCTGCGCGAGATGCATGCGTTGCTGGCGCGCGGCGACACCGCGCAGGCGGCGCAACTCGCCGACCGCCATCTCGCGAGCCATCCGGACGACCCGGCGTTCCTCGCGCTCGGTACCGAGGCACTCGTTCGGTCGAAAGTACCGGACTGGATCGCCGCAATGAACGCGCGCGCGTTCGACCGCGCCCGCGCCGTCGTGCAGGAGATGCGCGCGCTTGCCCGTCATAACGCCGACGCACAACCGCTCGTCGACGAAGTGGCCTGGATCGGCGAGCTGCAGGCGTTCGTTGCCGGTCGCGGCGGGGCGGAAGCGCCGATCCGCATCTACCGCGACGAAGCGCCGATCAAGGCATTGACCGGCCGCTGGAACGACGACCCGGGTGCGCATCAGCGGCTGCTCGACCGGATTTCGTCATACGTTCCCGCGTTCGGCGCGCTGTATGCCGACGCGCTCAGTCAGTTGCGCAAGCTGCAGAGCGACAACTCCGTCTATGTGGCCGCGCTCGAGCGGTTGCAGCGCGCGATCGCGTCGGCGCTCGACGACGATCGGCTCGACGCGCTCCCGGCGCTGCTCGCCGATGACGAGCAGCGCTATCCGCGCCTCGGCGGCCTCGACGCCGTGCGTGCCGATCTGCAGCAATACCTGCAATTCGAGAGCGACGCGCGGGCCGGGCACGGGCCGGCCGTACTGGATCGCCTCAAGCAGTTCCGCTTCGCGACGCCGCAATTCGCCGCGCATGTCCCGACCCTGGAACGGCTCGCTTCTTCGGG
Organism: Burkholderia sp. Bp9012; assembly: GCF_003853825.1. Taxonomy (NCBI): domain Bacteria; kingdom Pseudomonadati; phylum Pseudomonadota; class Betaproteobacteria; order Burkholderiales; family Burkholderiaceae; genus Burkholderia; species Burkholderia sp. Bp9012. The sequence continues at coordinate 76,820 of NZ_QTQA01000030.1, forward strand.
AGGGCGCGGTGAAGCTCGACAGTCTCCTTAAGCGCGCACGGCAGGCAACGCCGCCGGAGCCGCCGCGCTCGCTGGGCGAGGCGCTGGAGGATCACAGCGTCGAAGGCATCGCGATCCTGACGGCGCGGCCATGGCGGCTCACGCAGGCGACCATCATCGCAATGGTCGGGCTCGTCGTGTGTGCGCTGCTGTGGTCGTTCGTCGGCCGCGCCGATGTGATCGTGACCGCGCAGGGCGCGCTCGCGCCGGAGTCCGAGGTGCGCCGCATCTACGCGCCCGTCGACGGCGAGCTGGTGGACATCTATATCGCGGAAGGTCAGCCGGTCGAAAAGAACGACGTCATCGGCCGGATCAACGCGCGCGGCGCGATCGAGGCGGCGACCAACGCGCTCGATGCACGCCTCAAGCTCGACGACGCGGAGCGCGAATGGAAGCAGTTCCCGGACAAGAAGCAGCTGATGGAGCGCAAGGCCGACGCACTGAAGCAACAGATCGAGGTCGAAGAGCACCTGCACCAGAACCGCATTGCCGAAGGCACCAGCAAGCTCGCGCAATCGCAGCGCGCGCAGATCGACGAAGCGCGCAGCAATATCGACAATGCGCGCCACGCACTCGATCTCGCGAAGGACGAACAGGACAAGTACGCGCGCCTGTTCGCACTGCCGGGCGGCGGCGGCGTGTCGCAGAGCCAGGTGGAACAGAAGCGCAGCGCGTACCTGCAGGCCCAGGACAGCTACCGCGTCGCGCAGGCGCGGCTCTCGCAGCTCGAGGCGCAGCAGAGCCACGAGTTCGCGCAGGCGAAGGCGCAGCTCGAGGGCAGCGGCGAGACGCTGACCGGGCTGCGCATCCAGTACGACGCGACCGTGCGCGACATCGCGAACACCGAAGAGAAGCTGCGTCTGCAGGTGCAGACGGCGCGCCTCGCCGCGGATGCCGCCGCTCGGATCCGCTTCGAGAACATCGACAAGGACAATTTCCTGCTCGTGCTGGCGCCCGTCTCCGGCGTGATCACCGACGTGACCACGACGCAGCCCGGCGACAAGATACTCGCCAACACGCCGCTCGGCAGCATCGCGCCGTCCGATGCGCGGCCGGTGGTGAAGGTCGCGATCGCGGAGCAGGACCGCGCGTTCCTGCATGAGGGCTTGCCCGTGAAGCTCAAGTTCAATGCGTTTCCGTATCAGCGCTATGGCGTGATCGACGGCACGCTGGAATACATCTCGCCGGCGACCAAGCCGCAGGCGCAGACGAAGGAACCCGTCTACGAAGGCCGTGTGGCGCTGGTGCGCAACGCGTACACGATTGCCGGCACGACCTACCCGCTGCGCTACGGGATGACGGCCACGGCGGAAATCGTGGTGCGCGAGCGCCGCCTGATCGGGTTCGCGCTGGACCCGTTCAGGCAGATCGCGGGTTGAGGGAGACTGCCACGGCGTCGTGGGGTGGAGCAGGTGGTGATGCGAGGCACCGGCGGCGAATCAGGGCGAATCGCCGCGTACAGGATCAAGGGGAACGAAATGACGGCAATAGTGCGTATCGACGACGAGGTGATCGGCACCGACGACTTCATCCGCGTGCTGAAGCTCACCGGGCAGTTCGAGGGCCTCGTCGAGCAGCAGGTTCGCGACCGGCTGACGGTGATCGCGGCGCGCAAGATGGGCATGCAGGTGACGCCGGCGGAAATCCAGGAGCGTGCCGACCAGTTTCGCCGCGTGCGCGGCCTGCACCGCGCCGCGGACATGAACCGCTACCTGGACGTGTTCGGCGTCAGTCTCGACGAGTTCGAGCGATTCATCACCGACACGCTGTACCAGGAAAAGACGCTCGACACGGTGTGCAGCGATGCGGCCGTCGAAGCGTACTTCAAGCTCAATTCGCCGAAGTTCGACAGCATCGAGGTCAGTCACATCGTGCTGGATTCGGAGGGCAAGGCACGCGAAATGATGGCGCTTCTGGAGGACGACCCGGGCTGCTTCGGCGACATGGCGCGCGAGCATTCGATCGCCGACACGAGCGAGCGTGGCGGCGTGATCGGCAAGGTGCTGCGCGGCTCGCTGAAGACGGATATCGAGGCCAAGGTGTTCAACGCGCGGGTGGGAGACCTGCTCGGGCCGTTCGCGGCGCCCGACGGCGCGTTCTTCGAGATCTTCTCGGTGACCGCGAAACACCCGGCCGCGCTCGACGCCGACGTCGCGTCGGAGGTGCGTCGCCTGCTGCGCGAGGAGTGGCTCGCCGAGCGCGCGCAGGAACACATCATCGATGCACGCTGATCACGGAGAACCGCCGCGATGGACGCACAAGCCCCCGCCCCGGCCAGCAGCCCCCCGTCGCTCGCGGCGTTTCTCGCGTCGGTGGAGCCGCTGTCGCTCTTCTCGCCCGACGAACTCGAGCGCCTGGCCGCGCAGGCGCAGGTGCGCACCTACGCGTTCGGCGACACCGTCTGCAATCGCGGTGAGCCGGCCGAGGGCCTGTATGTGCTGCGCTTCGGGTCCGTGCGCCTGATCGCCGACGAGCGCGGCAAGGAAACCAGCGTCGGCGTGCGCAAGGAACGCGAGGTGTTCGGTGAAATGGCGATGCTGCGCGATTACTGGCACGAGGTGTCGGTGCGCGCATCAACAAAGACCGAGATACTGTGCATCCCGCGCAGCGCGATCGAGCCGATCCTGCGCGACAATCCCGCCGCGCAGTCGTTCGTGACGAGCTATGTCGCGATCAGCTCGGCCGGCGGGTTCGTGACGCGGCTGTTCGACCTGCGCGGCAAGCTGACGCGCGCCGAACTCGAGGAGTACGTGTCGAGCGTCGGCGTGAAGCGCGTGGCGGCCGGCAAGGAGATCGTCCGGCAGGGGCCGGGCGGCGACCTCCGGCTGTATGTCGTGCGCCAGGGCGAGGTGAGCGTCTCGTGCCACGAGGACGGCAACGACTATCCGCTCGCGACGCTCGGCGCGGGCGAGATCTTCGGCGAGCGCGCGTGCCTGCTCCGGCAGGAGCAGGCGGCGACGGTCACGGCCGTCACCGACACGCGCCTGCTCGTCATTCCGGAAAAGACCGTGCACTTCATGCTCGAGCGCAACCCGAAATTGCGCGAGGTGCTCGAGGAGCGCATCCGCTTCGTCGATCAGGAGCTGAAGCGGCAGAAGAAGCTCGCCGAACGGCGCCGCCACCCGCTGCAGATCGATATCGGCGCCGACGCCGCGTTCGGCGAGCGCATGATCAAGCGCTTCGTGCTGGTCGAACAGGCCGAGGAAATGGATTGCGGGGCGGCGTGCCTCGCGATGATCTGCCGTCACTACGGCGTCGCGATGACGCTCGGCAAGCTGCGCGATCTGGCGAACGTGACGACGCAGGGCGCGACGCTCGACAGTCTCGCGCGCACCGGTGAGGCGGTCGGCTTCACGACGCGCGGCGTGCAGTGCACGTACGAGGCGCTGCTCGGGTTCGACCTGCCGTTCATCGTGCACTGGGAGGGCTACCACTACGTCGTCGTATACGGTGTGTCGAAGTCGTGGGTGCGTATCGCCGATCCGGCGCTCGGCTTCAGGAAGCTGAGCGTCGAGGCGTTCGAGCGCGGCTGGAGCGGCACGTGCCTGCTGTTCACCGCGAGGGGGCCGGCCGCGGCGCCGGCCGAGACACGTTCGCCGTGGGTGCGCTTCATCGGCTATCTGCGCCCTTACAAGAAGATTCTCGCGCATCTGTTCTTGGCGACATTCGTGATCCAGGTGCTGGGCGTCGTACCGCCGATCATCATCCAGAGCATCCTGGACGGGGTGATCGTGCACCAGAACGTCAACCTGCTGCACTTGCTGATTGCCGGGCTCGTCATTTCGCACGTGTTTACCCAGCTGATGACGACGATCCGCGCCCACCTTTCCAACTTCATGGTGCGCAGTCTCGACTTCGCGATGATGTCGCAGTTCTATAAACATACGATGTCGCTGCCGTATTCGTTTTTCGCGCGCCGCAAGAGCGGGGACGTGTTCGCGCGCTTCCAGGAGAACCAGACGATCCGGGCGTTCCTGACGGAGTCCACCGTGACCACCGCGCTCAATCTCCTGATGATCTTCATCTACTTCACGATCATGTTTCTCTACAACGTGAAGATGACGCTGGTGCTGATCGCCTTCGTGATCCCGATCATGGCGCTCGCGGCGCTCGCGACCCCGAAGCTGAAAGGCTATGCGCGCGAGGTGTTTGCCGCATCCACCGATGCGAAGTCGCTGCTGATGGAGACGCTCGGCGGCGTCGAGACCGTGAAGGGCATGGGGATCGAGCGGTCGGTACGGCTGAAGTGGGAGCGCAAGTATGCGAAGGCGCTCGACGTCCAGTACCGTGCGCAGGCATTCAATATTCTGGTGGCGCTGTGCAGCCAGTTGCTGAATGCGGCAACCACCATCGTGATCCTGTGGGTCGGTGCGAACCTCGTGCTCGCGCACGAACTCAGCATCGGGCAACTGATCGCCTTCAATGCATTCATGGGCAGCGTGCTGGCGCCGCTGATGGGACTCGTCGGCATGTGGAGCCTGATGAACGACGCGGCGGTGGCGATGGAGCGGCTCGGCGACGTCCTCGACATCGAGCCCGAGCAGCAGCCGTCCGAACTGGCCTCACGCGTGCTGCTGCCCGACCTGCAGGGCGACATCAGCTTCGACAGCGTGTATTTCCGCTACGGCGGCAACGAAACGCCTTACGTGCTCGAGAACATCAACTGCACGATCAAGCGCGGCGAGATGGTGGCCATCGTCGGGCGCAGCGGCTCGGGGAAAACCACGCTGGCGAAGCTGCTCGTCGGATTCTACGCACCCACGGACGGCAAGATCGTGGTCGACGGCTACGACATGAGCGCGATCGACAAGGCTTACTACCGTGCGCAGATCGGTTACGTGATGCAGTCCAATCTGGTCTTTTCCGGATCGATTGCCGAGAACATCGCTTGCGGTGACACGAGCCCCGACTGGCACCGCATGGAGGAGGTCGCCCGGATGGCCGACGCGCATGCATTCATCAGCAAATTGCCGCTCGGCTACGAGCAGGTGGTGGGCGAGCGCGGCGTCGGCCTGTCGGGCGGCCAGATCCAGCGGCTCTGCATCGCCCGCGCGCTCTATCACGACCCGCGCCTGCTCGTGTTCGACGAGGCGACCTCGTCGCTCGACACGCAGTCGGAGAGCAACATCCTTGCGAACATGCATGAAATCCTGCAAGGGCGCACCGCGGTGATCATCGCGCACCGGCTCAGCACGATCATGCGCGCGGACAAGATCCTGGTCCTGTACGAAGGCGCGATCGTCGAACAGGGCTCGCACGACGAGCTGGTCGCCCTCAAGGGCATGTATTACCAGCTCGTGCAGAAACAGCTGGGTGCCGCATGAAACTCTTCGACCCGCACGGATTCGGCAACTCCGCGATCTC
>NZ_QTQA01000031.1:0-74246 GCF_003853825.1 Burkholderia sp. Bp9012
GTGTAAGGCATGCCGCCAGCGTTCAATCTGAGCCAGGATCAAACTCTTCAGTTTAAACCTGTTACTGTTTTCGGTTCTTTCGAACCGGTCGCTCACTCAAAGCTGACAGGAATATGAATTGCTTCATAAACCTGACTTACTTTAGTGTGAGACTCTTGATACTTTCGCTATCTGATCCGAAGATCAGCTCGCTTCCATCAAGCGCCCACACTTATCGGCTGTTAATTTTTAAAGAGCATTTCTGCGAGAAACCTGAAGTTTCTCAGCAGCGCTGCGTTTTCAGCAGCAGAGAAGCGAGATTATGAACCGTCTTTTTCAGTCAGTCAACAACTTTTTGAACTACTTCGTTGCGACGACTGGGTTCAACTTCGTGTGCGCCGGGGCTCGACAACCGACCCTCCATCGCACCGCTTCCCTTCTTCCTCCGCGCTGCGTTTCCGTTAGCGCGAAAGAGGCGTGATTCTATGCACCAGCCCCGGTCTGCGCAACCCCCTTTGTGAAAATATTTTGAAAAAGCCCCCGTGCGCTAACGCGCACGGGGGCTTGGGGGTGGGGCGCTCTACATTACCTCAGCGCGGAGAGTCCGCGACAGATTCAGGGCGAGTCCTTCTTAACTCCTATACCGGTGGGGCGACAACATCCGCTGTTCGAGCACGCCCGCATTTGCCTCACGCCGGTCACTCGGCTGCGGATCAAACAAAGGGGGCGCACGCCGTCGAGTATCATGCCGCGATCGAACAACCCTCTCATACCGACGATGGACAGCACCACTCAATCCGGCGACGCCAATCTCCGCGATGAATACGCCGCGCTGCGCGAGCGCGCCGTCATGCTCGAAGAACGGGTCCCACCGCTCCTGCAACGCATCTCGGATGTCCTGCCGCGCATCAGCGGCGTGTCCGAATTGGCGGATGAGCATCGTGAACGACTCGTCGGCGCGCGCAACGCAGCGATGGTCTCGATCGAAAACTATCAACAGGCGATCCCGTTCCTGCAAACGGCCGACTCGATCATCGAGCAGCTCGACAAGACGCCCGAGCGCGATGAGGACATCGAGTGGCGCGAATCGCTGCTGCAGCGACTCGACGAGCTGATCGACGTCGCGGTCGTGATGATCGACGATGCGCAAGGCTATTTCGAGCACGCGGCTGCCTGCGATCTCTCCAGCGTGCCGAAGTCCATTCTCGAAGACTGAGCAGCACGGCCGGGAGGCGCACGGCGCATCGACTAAACAGATTGCGCATGCCACCGGCTTCGCACATGCCGACCGGCTGTCACTGCTCGGCACCTTGACGTCGACGATCAGATACGTCCCCCGCAAAAGCTCACCTTGCCGTCACGGATTCACGGGTAGCAGCCAACCGCGGCCCGTGAGTGACTAGAGCGCATCGAGCACGATCGTCTCGCCGACGATCGGCACACGGATGTACCCGCCCGCCGCATCGCCATACTCGTGCGCATTTCCGTCGATCACGTATTGCGCGGTCAATGCGCACAACGTCGCGTCCCGCGCGTCGACCGATCGCAGTGTCGACACGTCGATCCCGAGTTTGGTCAGCAATTGCCTGCGCTGGTTGCGTTTCTGCTTCGCCGACGCGATCGCCTTGCCAAGCATCGCGCGGGTAATCGCGTACGGATAAGTCTCGAAGCTCACGCGCCCGCCGGCATAGCGTGCGTCGGTCAGCAGCGGATAGGCCTCAGCCAGCGCGCGGTAGACGCGCTCTCCCATGAACATCCAGTCGAAGAAGCCCGACGTGCTGGTCACGGCCTGCTCGCGCGATGGCGTCGGGAAACATGAGATCCGTTCAAGCGCGAGCGCCTGCTCGGCCGCGCGGCGTCCGCTTCCCGTCCACCACAGGCTCGGCGCATCGACGCCGACGGCCACCACGTCATGCTCGATACACAGCGCAGGCAGCGCTTCGGGCGCGATCCGCGCCTCGCGGCAGACGATCGTCGAGCCGCGCAGGATCACGAGATCGCATTGCTTCTTGTCGCCGCCGACGTCGACGCCCGCCACCGCAGGCGATGACCACGCGACGGATCGGGATCGGGCCGCCTGCATGGCTGCGCGTCAGTCCGCCGGCCGCGCGTCGTACGCGGCATCGAAGATTCCTTCCAGGCCGGGATGCACGCCGCGCATCCGGTCGACGACCGACTTCGCCCAGTCGAAGTACGCCTGCTTGCGCTCGAGCGGCCAGTCCGCGGGCGGATGCCGCGTGATGTCGCGCAGGTTGCAGATCTTGTCGGCCAGCTTCACGAGCTTCGCGCGCCGGCTGATGTTCGCCGCATGCTCGACCTGAAGGCGCTTGCGCTCGTCCTTCGGCAACGACTTGTCGTCGGTGACTTCCATCACGATGTCCGCGACGTCCTTGCCGAACAGCCGCAGCAGTTCCTGCTCGGTTGTCTCCGTATCCTCGATCGTGTCGTGCAACACGGCCGCGACGATCACGCGCTCGTCCTCGATGCCGGCTTCGTTGGCCAGCACATCGGCCAGCGCGATCGGATGGTTGATGTACGGCGATGCCTCGTCATCCTTGCGCCGCTGATTGCGATGCTTGTCCGCCGCGAATGCGATGGCAGCTACCAGCTTGTTCATATTGATCCCTCGTATGGCCGGACTGCGGCCGGCAGAACCGGTCACGTCCGTTTCGGAACCGCACATACTACCTGCACGCGATGACCATTCCCAAGTATCGGGACCATCGGGCCGCCCCGTGTCATGCGCCGGCTACCTCGCGCTGCAGCGCGACCACGTTGACCTGCGCGCCGAACACGTCCCGCACGAGCGGCAGCAGGTGATCGTGGTGCGTCAGGAACAGCACCTGGGTTCGCGTCGACAGATCGCGCAGCGCCTCGAGCCCCGCCTTCGCACGCGCATCGTCGAAGTTGATGAACAGATCGTCGGCAACGAACGGCAGAGCGGTCCGGCTGGCGAGCTGCAGTTCGAGCGCCGCGATCCGCAGCGCGAGGAATAACTGGTCGCGCGTGCCTTCGCTCAGGCCCGCCACCTCGACCGACGTGCCCTTCGTGCGCCGCGCGTACAGCGCGGGCGGCGTCCGTTCGGTGTCGACGGTCAGCCGCGAGAATTCGCCGAGCGTGAGCCCCGCGAAAATCTCGCCCGCCCGGCGCAGCATCGGCCCCTGCTTCTGGTCGCGATAGCGATCAGTCGCCCACTTCAGCAGACGGCTCGCCGTCGCCGCTTCCAGATACTGTTCGGCCGCGTCACCCATCGCGGCCAGCGCTTCCTGCCGCTTCGCCTCGGCCACGGCCGCGCTCGCCTGGCCGTCGATCGCACCGAACGCCTGCTGGGCGACGACCTGTTGCTGCGCGAGCGTGTTCAGGCGCTTGCCGACGTCGCCGAGCGACTGCTTCACTGCTTCGAGATGCGCGGGCACGTCTGCGATGTCCTGTTCCGCGACCTCGGCCTCGACGGCCGCCTGGGACAACCCGTCGCCATCGCGCACCAGCGCCTCCTTCGCGGCATCGACAGCCTGCCGAAGCTGGCGCTGCCGATCCGATCGCTCGGCCAGCGGCAGCGCCGCATCGATCGACGCAACGCCGGCCAGTTGCAGCAACGGCTGAATGCGTGCATCCGCACCCGCCACCGCGGCGGCCGCATCGGCGACCTTGCCGTCGGCCTGCCGCACCGCCTCGTCGGCACGATCGATCGCGCGCGCGGTTTCCCGTGCGGCCGCCACGCGCATCGTCAACCGGCGCGCAACGTCCAGCCAGTCGCCGCTCGCCAGCCATGCTGGCTCCAGCGCATCAGCGAGCCGCCGTGCGCCGGCCTCGAGCGCGGCCAGCTCCGCACGGATCGCGGCCATCCGGTTGCGCGGCGCATCGGCGCCGGCCAGTTCGGCCGTCACCGCATTCGCGAGCCCGAGCGCCCCTTCCGCTGCGGCCAGCGTCACCGCATTCGCTGACAGCTTCGCGTCGGCGAGCGCATCGCGCCATTGCGCTTGCCACGCATCGTAGGCCGCCTGGGCCTGGCCGGCGCGTGAACGGGCCGTCGCGCAGCCGCGTTCGGCTTCGCGCGCGCGGTCCTCCAGGCTGTCCTTCTGCGCGAGCGTCTTTTCAGCCGATTGCACGAACGTCTCGGCGATCGCGATGAGCGCCGCCAGCCCGTCGGCGTCGCTGCCGCGCGAAACCAGGCGCAGCGCCGTACGCAACGTAGCCTCCGCGCCGGCCCGTGCTTCGCGGATCGTCTCGAATTCGCGGCGCTGGCGGTCAAGCTCGAGCTGCGCGGCAAACACCACGTCGCGCTTCGCGAGCCAGTCGCCCATCGCTGCCAGCGGCATGCCGGGCACGCCGGCCGTCGTCGCGAGGTCGGACCATGCGTCGCGGTGCGCGGCCAGCTCGCGCTCGCGCTCGTCGACTGCCGCCTGCCGGCGCGTCAATACCGCGCGGGCGGACTCGACCTGCTGACGCAGCGATTGCAACGTCGCCGCCGCTTGCGTGGCACCGAGCTGCGCATCGACCAGTTCGTCGGCGAGGCGTATCGCATCGTCGACGGCCGGCGCACCCGTTGCGAGATCGACCGCGCCGCTGCGGATATCGCCCCACGCATCGTCGCGGCGTGCGCGCGCCGCCAGCACCTCGGCGGTCGTGACGACCTTGTGAGTCTCGGCGAAATGCTTCTCCTGCAGTTCGAGCCGCTCGAGTTCCTCCTGCGCGCCGTCCCGCGCATCGCGTGCGGCAGCCGCCGCGCTCGCGCGCTCGCTTGCTTCGTTGAGCAGCGCGCCGAGCCGCGCCGCCGACGGCACATCGAGCACCCGCAGCGCGTCGACCGGCTTGCGCCACTGGCCGAGCGCATCGACCGCATCGGCGAGCGCGCGCTCTGCGGCGGCAATGTCGCGTTCGAGCGCCTGTTCGCGCTGGCCGCTGCTGCGAAAGCCCTGCGCGTCGGCAAGCGCCGCTCGAAGCACTTCCGGCACATCGACCGTCGACAGGCGCGCCAGTTGTTCGTGCGCCTGCGCGAGTTCCTGCGTGCGTTCGTCGAGCGATTCGCGCGCGCCGGCCAGCGCCTGATGCAGCGCGCCGTGATCGCGCAACAGGTTCGCGACCGTCTTCAGCGACAGCGCGCTCGGCAGTGCCGCGCGCAGTGACGCCTCGTCGGTCGGCCAGCCGAGCTGAGCCGCGGCGGAACCGGCAGCGGACAGATGCCGCTCGACGTCCGCGCCGAGCAACAGCAGATCCTGTGCGTGATTCATGCAGGCGCCGCGCAACCGGTCGAGTGCTTCGATGTCGCCTTCGAGAGCCAGCGCGTCGACATCCGGATCGATCGCGTCGCGCGCTTGCCGTTTCGCGAGCAGGTCCGCGCGGCGCTCCTCGAGCACCTTCTGTTCGGCCGCGAGATCGCCTTGCGCTTTCAGCAGGTCTGCGTACGCGGTCGGCGGCAATTCGACGACGGCGCCCAGTTCGGCCAGCGCCGCTTCCTTGATCGTCAATTCCTTCAGGTACGGCGCCAGCCGCCGCACGCGCTCGAGCTTCGAGCGCAGCGCTTCAAGCTGGCGCTGCTCCGCGCGCGCCTGCTCGACCTCCTGCTCGACCGCATCGCGCGCTTCCTTGCGATCGACCCAGTCGCGCGTGCGCACCTGGACTGCCTTCAGTTCGCCGACTGCTTCGTTGAACAATGCCTCGGCCTGCGCGAATGCGCTGCCGCTGCGTCGCGGCGCCCACAGCTCGCCCGCTCGCGCGTCGAGTTCCTCGCGCACAGACCCGAGCGTGCCGACGCCCGCCGCCGATTCGAACAGCACCTGGCCGAGTTTGTCGGACGCATCGAGTATGCTCCGGCCGCCGTCGACGAGCCGACCGTGGTCGAGCCCGAACATCTGCTCGAAGAACTCGCGCGTCGCGCCGTCGATGATGGCGTTCAGATAGTCGTCCGGTAGCTTGTCGTCGGCGGGTGTACGCAGCGGGCTGCGCCCGCGGGCGCGATGAAATGCGAGCGCGCCGGTGCCGCTCTCCAGCACGCCGCCGATCCGCAGTTCGGGCGTCGCATGCAGGAAGTCGAGCGGCGTCTGCAGCTTCATCCCGAACAGCAGTTCCGACACGGCTGTCCGGATCGTCGACTTGCCGGCCTCGTTCGGCCCCACGATCACGTGGAAATCCTGGCCGGCCGACGGAAAGCGCAGCGTCTCGTCGGTGAACTTGCCGTATTTGATCAGATCGAGCTGGCTGATGCGCATCGCTTATTCCCCCCTCGCCAGCCGCGCGAGCAACGCGGGCCCGACCTGCTCGACCAGCGCCGTGAGTTCGCCAGCGCGCGCCATCGTCAGCAGCGGCACCTCCTCCTTCACGTCGCTGCGCACCTTGCCGATGAACGGCTTCAGGTCGCGCTCAAGCAGCGCGAGGAAATCCGGATCGTGCGCGGCATCGGCCAGGATCTGCTTGAGATCCTCCAGCGCCTCGAGTTGCTCGCTCTCGCCCTGCGGCTGCTCGGGCGCGGATGTCGCGAGCCGAACCTTCTCCAGCCACAGCCGTTCGTTGCCGATGATGCCGATCTGGTTCAGCACCTCCGCGCGCAGTTGCGGGGCGCGCCCGAAAAAGAGGCCGTGCGCGGGCGTACGCCCCGTGACCGTCACGCGCACCGCGCGCGGCACATGGCCATCGACGTTCAGCAGCGCCTCCAGCGACTGGCCGATCTTTCTCGACAAGTCGGCGACCGTGAGGCAGTCGGACGCGTCGACCGACACGGCTTCCCAGCGCAATACGTCGAGATACAGACGTTCGATGTGCGTGCGCCCCTGCTCGATCGTCACGAGCACCGCGCCGCGGCGGCCCGTCTCGCGGATATGGCGACCCTGCAGGTTGCCGGGAAACACGACGGTCGACGGCCCCGACCATTGCTGGAACTCGTGCACGTGGCCGAGCGCCCAGTAGTCGTAGCCCTTCGCGTGCAGTTCCGCCAGCGTGCACGGCGCATAGTTCGCATGCGCCGCATAGCCTTCGAGCGCGGTGTGCAGCACGCCGATGTTGTAGTAACCCGGCACCGGGTCCGGATAGCCGATCGCGAGATTGTCGACGACAGCCTTGTCCTTGAAGCTCTGCCCGTGCAGCGCCACGTCGAATTCCGGCAGCCGGTGGGTTTCCGGCTTGCGATGGCCGAACACGGTGACGTTGTCGGGCAACGTGAGCTTCTTCGTCATCTCGCTTTCGGCATCGTGATTGCCGCCGAGCACGAATGCGCGAATCCCGGCCTTGCGCAGGCGGCCCATTTGCTGGCCGAAGAAAATGCCGGTGTTGTGGTCCTTCCAGTCGCCGTCGTACAGGTCGCCGGCGATCACGAGGAACGCAATTTCCTCTTCGATCGCACGATCCACGAGCTGCCGCAGCGCCTCGCGCGACGCGTTGCGCAACTGCGCGGCCGGCGCGTCGGGATACGCGCTCAGGCCGTGCAACGGACTGTCAAGGTGAATGTCTGCCGCGTGGATGAACTTCACGAAGATTCCTCTGTTTCATGACGAAGGGGCGGTGTCGACCGGCATCGTGCGCGATCGAACGCCGGGCACGGCCGCCCGTCGCCAGCGGGTCGGGATGGTACCTGAAAGCGGGTACCGCGCAGACCACGGCCCAGCATCCCGACGACGGCGAAGTTCGTCGCGCCGCGTCACTCGCCGCGCGTCACGGGCGGCAGTGCAAAGCCGTTGTCGTTGTCCGGGGCGGATTCGCGTTGCGACGCAGCGCTTCCTCGGCGCTTTCCTTCCGCGCGAACAATGCGACGCCGATGACACCGGCGTTCGCCGTCTCGCCGTACTTCGAATTCGTGATGCCTCGGCATGTTACCGGACCATGCCGGGAGCCTCGGTGACCGGGAGCCCCGCTATTTAAGCATGGCGTGCAGGCAATGGGCAGAGAGTATACGGACCGCCTGTTTCGGTCTGCGGCCCACGCTTCCTGTCACGATGCACGGCGCATCAATAAAAAAAGCCCGGCCCGCATCGAAGCGGGCCGGGCCTGTGCGGGACGCAGGTTGCTTACAGCGCGCCGCCTTGCGCCGACGCCGAACCCTTCAAGCCGACCGATGCGCCGCCCTGCACCGAGTTCGCCGCGCCTTCGAGCGCTTCGCCAGCCTTCGCCTTCGCGCCGCCGGCGACATCGCCCGCCGTCGACACCGCGCCTTGCGCATGGTTCTTCGCCGAGCTCGCGACGTGCTTCACGTGCGACTTCGCCGCGTGCGTGGCCGATACCGCCGCGTCCTTCGCCGAACCGGCGGCCGAGCCGACTGCCTGCGTCGCGCCACCGACCGCGTTACCGGCCGCCGAGCCGACGCCGCCAACCGTCTTGCCCACGCCGTTCAGCGCGCCGCCGACGACGTTGCCTGCGCCCGAACCCGAGCCCGCGGCATTCGCGCCGGCACCTGCCTGCACGCCCACGCCGCCGCCGAGCAGCGGCGTCTGGACTTGTGCGCCGACGCCGGCGGAACCCTCAGCGCCCGTCTGGGCCGTTTGTGCGAAAGCCGCCGATGCGATTGCCGTCAGCGCGGCGCCAAGCAGAATCGTGCGAATCTTGTTCATGGTCATTCTCCCCAAAGACGTTGTTGCTGCGGGCCGCGTTCCGCGGCTGGTCGCATGCCTCACCGCGACGTGCGGCAGGTGGAGCTAATGTAGCGGCGCCGCCGCCCAAAACCGTCGAATTGCGGGGACTGTTACTTCCGTTGCAAATGCTGACGATTGACTCACACTGTTTGACAATCATCGGAACCGGCTCGTGATTGGCGCCGTCCGATGGCATGCTTCGGTGCGCCGGGCACGACGCACCGGCTAGCAGGGAAAGCGACCATTCCTGTAGGCATCCCAAAGGCTTGCTTGACGACGCCGGCGGTTACCCCGCTGCTCTCCCGTGCCAATCCGCACGACACCTTTTTGACACCGTCGTCCGGGCCGGCATGCGGGCTCCGCATGCGTGGCCGTGCGTACGGATTCGGTATCGGGACTTCAGACACGGTGGGCGAAACTGGCGATGCGAACCAGCCGATCGCCTGAGTGATGGCCGACGCGCGACAGGGTTACACCGTCGCGGCTCACTGTCGCGCCGACTTCGACGTACGTGCGTGAAAAGGATCTCGAGGCGGCACCCCGGATCACCCCTGTGGGCTCGACGAGGCTCGGACCCGCCAGGTCGCGGCAGTCCCGTGTGCACTGCCGACGCCATGCGAGGAGGCGAATGCCGTGCGCGATCGCGCATCATCCGACGCCTGCGTCGGATCGAGCTCGCGCAGCACACTCGCACGGCTGCCGTCGTCGCTCGGCAATTCCGGCTGCCCGCGCGCAAAGGCCGGCATGGCCGTCGCCGCGAGCAGCGCGGCGACCACCATCCGGGAACGGAGCTTCGTCGCGTTCCCCTGCTTCATTGCGCGCTCGCGGTCGATACGGTCGTTGCCGCGGCGGCCATGCCGGTGCGCTGGTCACCGTGCGCGATCGCGTAGAGCTCGCGGTTGCGTGCGACCGTCGCCGCGCTCGGCGGATAGTCGGAGTTCGACGTGGGCACGGTGCCGTCGCGTTGTGCCTGAACGAGATCGGCGATTACCTCGGCACGGGTCACGCCGGACGGCGAAGTTTGTGCGAAGGCGGCGACCGGCATTCCGACGACGACGGCGAGCAGCGCGGCTGCGATCAGTTTGCGATTCATGATGAAACTCCCGAGAACGGTTCAATGAAGACGCATCGTCGATGCGCCGCCGGCGTGACCGCAATTGCGATTCGCCGCCTGACACGTCCATTCTGGAGATCGACCCGCACCCCACGCTGACCGGCAGATGACAACTTTGAAATCCGTCGCCCACGCACGGATAACGGTTTCGTAATGTTCAGGTCAGCAACGGGTCAACGCCGCGCCAGCAGACTGCATGCTCACCGCATCGAATGCGGCACCCATGCCCTGCTTCGAGGAAAAAAATCATGTGGATCGTCCGGCTGGCGTTGCGCAGGCCCTATACATTCGTCGTACTCGCACTGCTGATCTTCATCGCGGGACCGCTCGCGATCCTGCGCATGCCGACCGACATCTTCCCGAACATCGACATTCCAGTCGTCAGCATCGTCTGGTCATACAACGGCTTTTCCGCCGAGGACATGGCCAAGCGGATCACGTCCAACTACGAGCGCGCACTGACGTCGGACGTCGACGACATCGAGCACATCGAATCGCAGTCGCTGAACGGGGTGTCGGTCGTGAAGATCTTCTTCCACCCCGGCGCGGACATCAATCGCGCGATCGCAGAAGCCGCGAGCAATTCCGCGTCGATCCTGCGGATCCTGCCGCCCGGCACGCTGCCGCCGAACATCATCACGTACAACGCGTCGACGGTGCCGATCCTGCAGCTCGGACTGTCGAGCAACACGCTTGCCGAACAGCAACTGTACGACCTCGGCAACAGCTTCATCCGCACACAGCTCGCGACGGTGCAAGGCGCGGCGGTACCGCTGCCGTTCGGCGGCAAGATTCGCCAGATCGTCGTCGATCTCGACACGCGCGCGCTGCAGGCGAAGGGGCTCGCACCGATCGACGTGGTGAACGCGATCAACGCGCAGAACCTGATCCTGCCGGGCGGCACAGCGAAGATCGGCACGCGCGAGTACAACGTGCAGATGAACGGCAGCACACAGACGGTCGCCGCGCTGAACAACCTGCCCGTCAAGACGATCGACGGCAACGTGGTCTATGTGCACGACGTCGCGCACGTTCGCGACGGCTACGCACCGCAGACCAACATCGTGCGCGTCGACGGCAAGCGCGCGGCGCTGCTGACCGTCGAGAAGACCGGCAGCGCGTCGACACTGACGATCATCGACCAGGTCAAGGCGATGCTGCCGAAGATCGCGGCCGGTTTGCCGAAAGCGCTGCACATCTCCGCGCTCGGCGATCAGTCGGTGTTCGTGAAGGCGGCGGTGCATGGCGTCGTGCGCGAAGCGCTGATCGCCGCCTGCCTGACCGCGCTGATGATCCTGTTGTTCCTCGGCAGCTGGCGCGCGACGTTGATCATCGCCGTATCGATTCCGCTCGCCGTGCTCACATCGCTGCTCGCGCTGGGCGCGCTCGGCCAGACCATCAACATCATGACGCTCGGTGGGCTCGCGCTCGCGGTCGGGATACTCGTCGACGACGCGACCGTCGCGATCGAGAACATCACGCACCATCTCGAACGCGGCGCGCCGCTGGAAGACGCCATTCTGACCGGCTCGGGCGAAATTGCCGTGCCGACCTTCGTATCGACGCTGTCGATCTGCATCGTGTTCGTGCCGATGTTCATGCTCACGGGCGTCGCGCGCTACCTGTTCGTGCCGTTGGCCGAAGCGGTGATCTTCGCGATGGTCGCGTCGTATTTCTTCTCGCGTACGCTGGTGCCGACGCTCGCCATGGTCCTGATGCGCGCAAAGGGACAAGGCCGCCCGCCGCGTGGCATATTCGCGCGCATCGCACGATTCCAGGCCGCGTTCGAACGTCGCTTCGAGGCGGTCCGGCTGCGCTATCGCGCGCTGCTGTCGGCAGCGATCTCGAATCGCCGCCGTTTCGCGGCCGCGTTTCTTCTTGCGTGCGCCGCATCGACCGGCCTGTTCGCATTCGCCGGCCAGGACTTCTTCCCGTCGGTCGACACGGGCGAGATCCGTCTGCATCTGCGCGCACCGACCGGCACGCGGATCGAGGAAACCGCGCGCCTCACCGACGAAGTGGAAGCGCGCATCCGTACCGTGATTCCGGCGAACCAGCTGGCCGGCATGCTCGACAACATCGGCGTGCCGGTGAGCGGGATCAACCTCACGTACGACTCGTCCGACCCGATCGGCACCGAAGATGCGGACGTGAACATCACGCTGAAGCCGAACCATGCGCCGACGGCGGCGTATGTCGCGAAGCTGCGCAACCTGCTGGCCCAATCGTTCCCGGGCGTAACGTTCGCATTCCTGCCGGCCGACATCGTCAGCCAGATTCTCAATTTCGGACTGCCCGCGCCGGTCGACATCCAGATCGTCGGCAACAAGCTGGACCAGAACCGCGCGGTGGCGAACGCGCTGCTTGCGAAGCTGCGCGGCGTGCGCGGCCTCGTCGATACGCGCATCCAGCAGCCCGGCGACGAGCCGGCGATCAACGTCGACGTGGACCGCACGAAGGCGATTCAGGCCGGCCTCGAACAACGCGACGTCGCGCAGAACTTGCTGATCGCGCTGTCGGGCAGTTCGCAGACGACGCCGAACTTCTGGCTCGATCCGCGCAACGGCGTCAGCTACCCGTTGATCGTGCAGGCCCCGCAGTATTCGGTCGATTCGCTGCAGGCGCTGGCGAACATACCGCTGCCTGCGGGTACCGCGCGCCCGCCGCAAACGCCCGCCGGCGGTCCGGCCGCAGGCGCGCCCGCACAGAACCTGCTCGGCGCAATGGGTGCGTTCTCCCGCGCGACGCAGCAGGCCGTGGTGTCGCACTACAACGTGCAGCCCGTGCTCGACATCTTCGCATCGGTGCAGGGACGCGATCTGGGCGGCGTCACGGCCGACGTGACGAAGCTCGTCGACGATGCGCGCGCCCAACTGCCGCCCGGTTCGTCGATCGTGCTGCGCGGCCAGGTTCAGGCGATGCACGAATCGTTTACCGGACTGCTCGGCGGCCTCGCGATCGCGATCGCGCTCGTCTACTTGCTGATGGTCGTCAACTTCCAGTCGTGGCTCGACCCACTCGTGATCGTTGGCGGCCTGCCCGCGTCGCTGGCGGGCATCGCGTGGATGCTGTTCGTCACGCGCACCACGCTGTCGGTGCCCGCGCTGACCGGCACGATCCTGTGCATCGGCATCGCGACCGCGAACAGCATCCTCGTCGTCAACGCGGCGCGCGAGCTGATCGCAAGCGGCGCATCACCGTGGCAGGCCGCGCTCGAGGCCGGATTCAGCCGCTTCCGTCCGGTCGTGATGACCGCGCTCGCGATGCTGATCGGCATGCTGCCGATGGCGCTCGGCCTCGGCGACGGCGGTGAACAAAATGCCCCGCTTGGCCGTGCGGCGATCGGCGGGCTGGCGTTCGGCACGCTGTCGACACTGCTGTTCGTACCCGTGCTGTTCGGCTTCATCCACGCGTGGCTCGACCGACGCCGCGAAGCGGCCGCCGCCCGCCGCGTGCAGGACATGCCGGTGGTGCGCTGATCAAGAACGCATCCCGATTCCCTACGACTCGCCCGACATCGAACTCATCATGAACGACACGATCGAACCGCTGACCCCGCCGCCGGCTGCCGAACCGGCAACGATGCCGCCTACCGCGCGCGACGCAACGCCAGAAACGCCGCCGTCCCGGCGCGGCCGCAAGCTGGCCGTCCCGCTTGCCGCGATTGCCTTCGCCGCCACGCTGCTCGCGATCGGCATCGTGCCGCGCATCGCCGCGCGCGCCGCGCAGCGCCACCAGGTGGCGGCGCAGCAGGCGCTGCCGGTGACCGTGATCCAGCCCGGCGCCGCGCCGGCCGACCAGACGCTCACGCTGCCGGGTGCCGTGACGCCGTATGCGGAAGCGTCGATCTACGCGCGTACCAGCGGCTACATCGCCCACTGGAGCGCGGACATCGGCACGCATGTGAAGGCCGGGCAAACGCTCGCGCAGATCACCGCGCCCGACCTCGACGCGCAGCTGCGCCAGGCGCGCGCGGACGCGGCGACCGCGCAAGCGAACTACGACTATGCGAAATCGACCGCGCAGCGCTGGCAGGACATGCTGAAGACGCAATCGGTGTCGCAGCAGGACACCGACACGAAGGTGGCCGACATGAACGCGAAGCGCGCGATGCTCTCATCCGCGCAGGCCAATACCGCCCATCTCAACGAGCTCGTATCGTTCGAATCGGTGAGCGCGCCATTCGACGGCGTGATTACCGCGCGCAACGTCGACGTCGGCACGCTCGTGACGGCGGGCGGCACGCCGGGCAGCCCCGGACTGTCGGGCGAACTGTTCCATCTGGAGCAGACGGACACGCTGCGCGTGTTCGTCGACGTGCCGCAGGACAGCGCGGCCGGCGTCTCCACCGGCACGGCCGTCTACCTGACCACGCAGCAGTATCCGGGGCGGCGCTTCGCCGCGCACGTCGCCCGCAGCGCGGGCGCGATCGACCCGGTCACGCGCACGCTGCGTGTCGAGATCGACGTCGACAATCGCGATGGCGCGTTGCTGCCCGGCGCGTATGCGCAGGCGCACCTGCTCGTACCGAGCGCGGCGCCGGCGTTCGAGCTGCCGGTCAGTGCACTGCTGTACCGGCCGAACGGCGTGACGGTTGCAACGGTCGACGCGAATGGACGCACGGCGCTGAAGACCGTGCAGATCGGACGCGATTTCGGCACGCATGTCGAGATCGTCGCCGGGCTCGGCGCGACCGATCGCGTGATCGACAACCCGGGCGATTCGATCGCAAGCGGCGAAACCGTGAAGATCGTGTCGGTCGAGCACAGCGCGGTGCCGGCCGCTTCGCCGGCAGCGCAACCGGCCACGGCAAGCGGTGTGCCGTCAGCGCCACGCGCGGCGACGCCCATGCCCGCCTCCGCGCCGGTTGCGCGTACCTCGAACGCCCGCACCTGACCCGCCATGCCTACCTGTGAGATTCCCGCCATGCGCCTTCCTCACCCACTCCCGTTCGCCCGCCGCGTCGTCGCGCTCGGCGTTGTCACCGCGTTGGCCGCTTGCTCGACGCTGCCGCCCTATTCGCCGCCGACCGTCGCGGTACCCACGCACTATGCCGGCGCGCCGGCCGCGCAACCGGGCTGGCAAGTCGCGGCGCCGGCCGATGCCGCGTCGCGCGGCGCGTGGTGGACGGTGTTCAACGACGCGGATCTGAACGCGCTCGAAGCGCGCGTCGACGTGTCGAACCAGACCGTCAAGAAAGCCGTTGCCGACCTCGAGCAAGCGCGCGCGACGGTCGAGTACCAGCATGCGGGGTTTCTGCCGACAGTCACGGCGGGCGTGGCGCAAAGCCGTTCGCGCATATCGCGGAACAAGCTGGGTTCGTCACTCGCCGGCAAGACGACACCCGACCATCAGGTCGGCGTGGCGGCAAGCTGGGAACCCGACGTGTTCGGCCGTGTGCGCGATGCGGTGGCAGGTGCGCAGGCGAACGCGGACGCAAGTGCGGCCGATCTGCAAGCCGTCAAACTGTCGGTCACGGCCGAACTCGCGACCGACTATTTCGCGCTGCGTTCGCTCGACACGCAAAAGCAGCTGCTCGACGACACGGTGCGAGCCTATGCGGATGCGCTGAAGCTGCTGCAACAGCAGTTCGCAGCCGGCGCGATCGATGCATCCGCCGTCGCACAAGCCGAAACGCAACTCGAAGCGACGCGCACGCAGGATACCGACATCGACGCGTCGCGTGCGCAGCTCCAGCATGCGATCGCGACGCTCGTCGGCGAAAACGCATCGACGTTCGCATTGCCTGCGCGCGTTCAAGCGTTCGACGTGCCTGCCATTCCGGCCGGCGTGCCGTCGCAACTGCTCGAACGACGGCCGGACATCGCAGCTGCCGAGCGCCGCGTCGCGGCCGCGAACGCGCAGATCGGCGAAGCGCGCGCCGCGTTCTTCCCCGATCTCGTGCTGTCGGCGAGCGCGGGGCTCGAAAGTGGGTTCTTCGCGCCGTGGCTGACCGCGCCAAGCCTGTTCTGGTCGCTCGGCCCGCAACTTGTCGGCACGCTGTTCGACGGCGGCCGGCGCAGCGCGACGCTGCGCGGCGCGCACGCGCAGTACGATGGCGAGGTCGCCGACTATCGGCAAACCGTGCTGGGCGCATTCCAGCAGGTGGAGGATCAATTGTCCGCGCTCGATGCGCTCGCGTCCGAGGCCGCCAGTCAGCAGCGCGCGACCGACGCGGCCGACCTGTCGCTGCGGCTGACGACGAATCGCTTCGATGCCGGCGCCGTCAGCTATCTGGACGTGGTGACCGCGCAGACGATCGCGCTGACCAATCGGCGCCAGGCCGACGAGATCGCCGCACGTCGGATGGAAGCATCGGTCGGATTGCTGAAGGCGCTGGGCGGCGGCTGGCACTCGGGCGCGGATATCGCCGCTCGCGCCGCCGGATCGGGTACAGCGATCAAGACGCAGGGTTCCTGACGAAGATGAGGATGAACCGCGTGCCCGCCGCGTCGCTTTCGACGCGCGCGGTGCCGCCGTGCAGCTCCATCACCGAGCGCACGATCGCGAGCCCGAGCCCGGCCGTGCCGCCCGGCACGCCGCCGCTGCGCGCGGGGTCGCCGCGCACGAATCGGTCGAAGATGCGCGGCAGCAGCGCGGGATCGATCGGCTCGCCCGGATTCTCGACGACGACGCGTACCGTGTCCGCTGTTTCGTCGACGCTCAGCGCAATGACGCCGCCCGCAGGCGTATAGCGCAGCGCATTCGCGAGCAGGTTGCCGACCGCGCGGCGAAACAGCTCGACATCGGCAATCAGCTGGCCGTGCCCTTCGACGCGCAGCGTGGAACCCGCTTCATCGGCGAGCCCTTCGAAGTATTCGGCGATGCGCGTCAGCTCGTCATGCACGTCAAACGCGCGCTGCCGCGTCACGAAGGTCGGGTGTTCTGCGCGCGCGAGAAACAGCACGTTCTCGATCATGCGTGCGAGACGGTCGTATTCCTCGAGATTCGATTCGAGCAGCGCCTGGTATTCGCCGGGCGAACGCGGCCGCGCAAGTGCCACTTCGGTCGCGCCGCGCATGTTGTTCAGCGGCGTGCGCAGGTCGTGCGCGAGATCGGCGCTGAATTGCGACAAATGTCCGAAAGCTTGCTGCAGGCGGCCGAGCATCGCGTTCTGCGCATCGACGAGCGCACGCAGTTCGCGCGGCGCACGCGCGGCGTCGAGCCGCGCGTCGAGCTTGTCGACGGTGATCCGGCCGGTGTTCGCGACGATCTCGCGCAGCGGTGCAAGCGCCGTGCGGATCAGCCAGTAGCTGAGCAGCATTGCGCACAGCGCGCCCAGCCCGCCGGCGAGCTTCAGCTTGTCGCGATAGCCGTCGAGCAGTTCGGCGCGATCGCTCATGTCGCGCGCGATCGCGATGCGGATCTGCGTACCGTCGCGCAGCATTGCGCCGGCCACGACACCGCGCACGGACGTGCCGTCGTCGGCGCGCCATGTCGCGATCCGGTCGACGGTGATCCGTTCGGCCGCCGGCACCGGCGTCGCGTGGGGCGGAAACAGTTCGGCATCGGGCAACGCAGGCGGTACGGGCGACGCCATGCCCAACGAAGGCGTGGGCAGATCCTCGCGCTCGGTCCGCCTGACGTTGTGCCGCGCAAGCACATTGCCCCGATCGTCGACCACGGCCATCGAGAGTGCCGCGTTCCCGAGCACCTGGCTCGTCAGCCGGTCCGCGTGCGCGCGCACGGCGTCGAGCGAATCGAGTTCGCCCGCGAGCCGGCGCGTATGTCGTGCGGCAAGCACGATGTCCAGATCGTCCTGCGTCCTCACTTGCCGGTCGAGGCCGGTATACACGTACGTGCCGACGAGCGCGAAGACCGCGAGCATCGTCGCGCCGAACGAGAGCGCGAGCGTCGCGCCAAGCGATCGACCGAGCGTCATGCACCGTCCTTCGGTTCGAGCACGTAGCCTACGCCGCGCACCGTGTGGATCAGCTTGACCGGAAACGCATCGTCGATCTTCGCGCGCAGTCGCCGGATGGCGACTTCGACGACGTTGGTGTCGCTATCGAAGTTCATGTCCCAGACATACGACGCGATCTGCGTGCGGCTCAGCACTTCGCCTTGTCGACGCGCGAGCAACTGCAGCAGCGAGAACTCGCGTGGCGTCAGGTCGATCCGCACCGTGCCGCGCTTCACGCGGCGGCGTACGACGTCGATTTCCAGGTCGCCGACCACGATGCGCTCGGTCTCGCGTGGTGGGCCGCGGCGAGCAAGCGTGCGGATGCGCGCGAGCAGTTCGACGAATGCGAACGGCTTCACGAGGTAATCATCGGCGCCCAGTTCGAGACCGTGCACGCGGTCCTGCACATCGTCGCGCGCGGTCAGGAACAGCACCGGCGTGGTATGGGTATCGCGCAGGCGCTTGAGCACGCCCCACCCGTCGAGCACGGGCAGCATCACGTCGAGCACGATCACGTCGTAGTTCTCTTCCTGCGCGAGCATCAGCCCTTCCGCGCCGTCCTTTGCGAGATCGATGCTGAAGCCGGATTCCTCGAGCCCTTTCTTCAAGTACGCGGCCGTCTTCGGTTCGTCTTCGACTATCAGGATGCGCATGCTCGGCTCCATCGCATTCGGTTGGAATATGCGGCGATGTTACCGGTAAACCGGCAGGTGAAAGTCTTCGCCGACCAGCGGGACAGCTCGATTACGAAAATGTAATCCGAGGGTCAGCGCGTTGACTGTCGCGGCATTGCGCACGTCATGACGACGCGTCGGCGATTTGCCATGCCGCGGCCTGCGCCGCACGTTCGCTTCCTGCGTAAAGGGCTGCTGGTGGGATGGCGGTCGATGTCGGCGGGTGCGCCTGCGGCGGCGCTACCGTTTCCCGCGGCACGCTGCGGCGACGCAATGAACGACATGTTCCTGCGGCTCGTCGTGCGCGACGCGCCCTATTCGCTCTTGTTCGACTGGACCAGCCGCAGAATCCGGCTGTCGTACGGCGACTGCATGACTTCCGCGACGCGGACGTCGGATGCGGCCGGGTGCAGCGGATTCAACAGGAAGTTGTGCGCGTGCGGCACGACGACGCTCGGCACGCGCAGCAGTGCGCTCGGCTGCGTGTGCAGCCACTCGGTGCCGGCGCTGCGGGTCCAGTCGACGTTTTCCCGCCAGTCGGCCGGCGCATCGCCTTCCGCGATCTCGGCAACGTCCACCGATTCGGACACCTCGACACGCAGCAACTGGTATGCGCTCGGCAATTGCGCAACGGTGGCCATTTCGAAGTGGACGAGCGTCTCGAGCAGCGCGAGCGCCGGATGCTCGGCGAGATAGACGACGGGCTGCCCGGCAAAATGCCAGCGCCCGCCGGCCCGCAAGCCGCCGATGCCTTTCAGATCGGCGTAATTGCTGATGCGCCACAGCGTCGTCAAGCGAAATACCCCTCGTCGATCTGCGTGAGCGCCTCTTCGACGAGTCGGGCGCCGTGCTCGGTGCTCGACATGTCGAGCGACGTGCGGCCGCCGAAGCGCTGGAGCCCGTTGCGCAGCCACGCCATTGCCTTGTCCTGGTCGCCGAACGTGGCCGTCGCCTGCGCGACGATGCGTGCAAGCCGGATCGCCTTGTCGGATTCCTCCGGCGACAGGCGCTCGTGCGCCTGGCGACGATGGCTCAACGTGCGCCGCGGGATGATGAAGGCGAGTTCATCCGACTTCAGGCCGCGCTCCGACAGGCGATCGATTACCGCGACGTCGACGCGCGCACTCGCCAGCTCGGCGAGATCGGCGCCCGAGCGCACGCGAATCGCGAGCAGTTGCTCGAGTATCGTGAATTCGGCCTGGCGCGGGTGCGCGACGCCCGAAGGGTGAAACGCGATCGTGCTCATGATTTTTCTCCGGCAATTTGCCCAATCATTATAGGCGTTTTGCCGAAGGCGGGCGGATTCTTGTCGTCAGGGGTTCACCGGGCGTCGGACCGGGCTTTCGGCACCCGACTCCGGCCCCATTATCCGTCGCCCGGATCGCGCGAATCGACGATTCCCTGCGGAAGCCAAGGCGGTGAAATTCAGGATATGAAGGCCTGCATCGACGTCATGTGGTTGTCACGTAACAACTTTTCTAAGGAATAGTGATCGGCAGGCGCGACGTGCGCGGCCCAGGGCGCCCTCCCTCCCACGCCCTGCCCGGCGCCGATGCCGATCAGCCGGCCCATGCCGACGATCGGATCACGCTGCAGAAATTGCCTGCATGGAAATGCGGATCCTTGTCGGCCAGCACATCGGCCTTCACGTTGCCGAACGTCGTGTCCGGCTTGTGCCGAATGCCGTCGTAGAACGCCTGGATGATGTCTTCCTTGAAATGCAGCGTGCGCGGATGTGCACGGACGACGGCATCTCGTTCGACGTCGCTGTACTCCGGATACGCGAGGCCCAGGACGTCCATCTCGACCCCTGCGGTGACGAGCGCGACGACCGGATGCATGTGCTTCGGAATGCCTGGCGTAGTGTGCAGCGCGATCGCAGTCCATACGACCTCGATGTCCTGCTGCGAAATGCCCTTGCTCTTCAGAAAATCGCGGGCGGCATTGGCGCCATCCACTTCGAATCGTTCGCACGCGCTGCTGTGCCGATGCGTGAGCCCCATGTCATGAAACATGCAGCCGCAATAGAGCAGTTCGGGATCGTAGCGGAGCCCACGGTGCTGCCCCGCAAGCGCGGCGAAGTAGTAGACGCGGCTGGAATGGTGAAACAGCAACTCGGACTCGGTATCCCGTACGAGTTCGGTGATCTCGCGAGCGAGTTGGCTATCGGGAACGGTGATGCCGGCGACGTTCACAGTCATGATCGACCTCCATTGAAGACAGCACCCATTCTCCGGAGGCCAGGGTTTGGCATCAATCGGCGTATTACGACGAATTCTGCCATTTCGCGCGATCGACGGCCATCGCGGCCGCAACCCTCGAATTGCGCCCGCGAAGTGCGCCGATGCTCCATCGTCGCCTCGCGTTGCGCGTCTATACTGCTACGCGTCACGTTCGACACATTGATACCACACGCAACCGAACATGCCGAAGGTCGTGGGAATTTTCGCGGTACCGGGCGTACAACTGCTCGACGTTTCCGCGCCGCTCGACGTATTCGCCCAGGCTAACGCCGAATGCGGCAAGCCGTTCTATACGCTGCGGATCATCGCGAGCGAGTCCGGGCCGATCCGCGCGTCATCGGGCGCGCAATTGCTGGCCGACTGGATCGCTCCCGACATTCCCGATCGCCTCGACACGCTGCTCGTCGCCGGTGCGCCGGGTGCCGCCGCGGTCGCGCTGCGAACCGACGTCCTCGCGTGGCTGCGCTCGGCCGCCGTGCAAAGCAAGCGGTATGGCTCGATCTGCACCGGCGCGTTCATCCTCGCGGCGACCGGCCTGCTGAAAGGACGACACCTGACGACGCACTGGGCCGCCGCCGACGCGCTCGCCGATGCGTATCCGTCGCTCACGGTCGAAGCGGACGCGCTGTATGTACGCGACGGCAAGCTGCGCACCGGAGCGGGCGTCACGGCCGGGCTCGATCTCGCGCTCGCGCTGGTCGAGGAAGATCTCGGCCGGGAAATCGCACGGCGCGTCGCCGCGCAACTGGTCATGTTCTTCAAGCGCCCGGGCGGACAGCTCCAGTTCAGCCGCAGCGGCGAGGCACGGCCGGCCGGGCGCTCCGTGCTGCAGGAAGTCCAGCGCTGGATCGCCAGCCATCCTGAACTCGAACACTCGGTGGCGGCACTCGCGAAGCATGCGGGCATGAGCCCGCGCCACTTCGCGCGGCTCTTTCGCGCGGAGGTCGGCATGACGCCGGCCGCGTGGGTCGAAGCGACCCGCATCTCCGCTGCCCGGCAACTGCTCGAAAACGGACATGACACGCCGAAGCAGGTCGCCGCGAAATGCGGCTTCGCGAATGTCGATACGCTCAGACGGTCGTTCGCGAGGCACGTCGGGGTCACGCCCGCGGAATACCGGAAACGACAGTCGGTCGTCGAGGAATGAGTGACGCGGTACGCACGACGATGCGGCCGCTAATACTCACGTCGATGTGCGAGAAGGCGGAGTCGGCCCGGATTGCACCGCGAGGGGCGAACACACTCCCTCGTTCGCGACCAATGATTCGTTATCCGATTTAATTGATCTTTCCATCGGCCGAAGTCGGCGTGCGGTTGCAATACACCTCTGTCCCGGATCGCGCCAGCTCCTGGTTCGGCGCCCACAATCACACTCATCGAATGCGTGCCGGCATACCCATAATCATCAGACAAAATCCCGCTTTCCCCGCGAATCGTTTACTCAGTTGCAATAATTATTCGCTGGAACGCCTATTTCCGACCGGTATCGCAATCGCTACGATGCAATCAACCGCTGAACGCAATAAGCGAAGCGCGAAATCTACGAAAACCGGAGGTCACCATGAAGTCGTTCATCTACGCAGTTGCCGCTGCCGCCGCCCTTACCGCATCCGTTGGCGCATTCGCCCAGTCGAACTCGTCGGGCGAGCTGACGCGCGCCCAGGTCCGCGCAGAACTCGTGCAACTCGAGCAAGCCGGTTACAAGCCGGAAGTGTCCGACGCCCACTATCCGAATGCGCTGCAAACCGCGCAGGCCCGCGTGACGAACAGCGACGCAACGGGTTACGGCGCACAAGCCGCCGCCGGCGTGCGTGCCGGCCGCGTGATCGCGGTCAAGCAAACCGCTCGAGACTCGGTCTATTTCGGTCAGTAAGACCGACGTACGCAGCGCGTACCTCGATACGCGCGCTGTCGACGCAACACCCCGCTCCCGTTCATCGGGGCGGGGTGTTGCGTTTTCGGTGGCTCCGACTTACGCGCTCCGCGACGCACGATCGATGCGCAGCGTGGATCGGTTGCAGCCCCGAACCGTTCACGCAGACGGCTGGCGTTTGCGCATAGAATGGCCGCGTGGTCGGCGCCGGCCTAAGCGAACGCGAGCGAAGCCTCGAGTCACCCGGGCATACCTCACTCGCTGGCCGACCCGATGCCGCACTCATCGCATTTTTCGAAAAGGAGCGGTTTCATGTCTCAAACATCCGGTTCCATGATCACGTTTCGCCGCCCCGACGGCCAGGAACTGCAGGGCTACCTCGCGACGCCGGAAAAGACCGAAGGCGCACCCGCGGTCGTCGTCATCCAGGAGTGGTGGGGCCTGAACGACCAGATCCGCGGCGTTGCCGATCGCCTCGCGCGCTGCGGCTACTTCGCGCTCGTGCCCGACCTGTATCGCGGCAAGTCGACGGTCGAGGAGGAAGAAGCGCACCACCTTATGACCGGCCTCGATTTCGGCGACGCCGCGTCGCAGGACATTCCCGGCGCAGTGCAATACCTGAAGACGCGCGCGTCACGCGTGGCGGTCACCGGCTTCTGCATGGGCGGCGCACTCACACTGCTGTCGCTGCAGTTCGCCGATGTCGATGCCGGCGTCACGTGGTACGGCTTCCCTCCGCTTGACTACCTCGATCCGTCGAAGATCAAGGTGCCGCTGATGGGTCACTGGGGTACCCAGGATGCGTTCTTCGCGATCGACCAGGTCGATGCGCTGGAGAAGAAGCTGACCGACGCGAAGGTCGGTATCGAATTCCACCGCTATCTCGCCCATCACGCGTTCGCGAACGAAACGGCCGTCGGCCCCGGCCGCATCGGCGGCACGCAGTTCGATCCGGTGTGGTCGCAGATCGCGTGGGACCGCACGCTGACGTTCTTCGGGCGCACGCTCTGGGGCCAGCAGCAGTAATACCGCAGCAGGCACCTGCCGCTGACGGGTAACGATCCTCATGAAGCGAAACGCCACGGACTTGCAGCCGTGGCGTTGTCGTTTTATGGGATGAATTTCTTATGCGACCGTCTCGCGCATCACGGGTTCGACACCGAAGCACGCACGACGGAATGCGAGTGGCACGGCCGGCTCCGGACTGGGGTTCTCATAAACGCGCGAGTCGATCGACGCATCCAATCGAAGACGTCATGCCGCAGTGCCGTCATCATCAAGTTCGGTATGCAAAATATCCTGCACGGCTGAACGTCGATTCACGGACGACGTTGCAAGTGCCGAGTCATTCGACCCGAAACTCGTTGTTCGCCTCCGCTCACGACTCGCAGGAACCGCGCAGCGCGGCCTCGTCGGCGGCCAGCATTTCGGGCACGCATTCCCGCAGGAAATCGACGAACGTCCGGATCTTCGCGTCGAGGTACTGGCGCGACGCATACAGCGTGTAGACCGTCAGCTTCTGCAGCCGGTACTCGGGCAACACGCGAACCAGCGCGCCGCTCGCCAGGGCGGGCACCGCACTCGACATCGGCAATGAGCCGATCCCGAGGCCGGCGCGCAGCGCGGCGCCGAGCGCATCGGCGATGTTCACCTGGAAGTCCGGCAGCGGCAGCTCGAATGTCTCGCGACCGTCGGGGCCGTCGAGGTGCCAGCGGTCGCGTGGAAAGATCGGCGTGACGATCTGCAGGCACGAATGCGCTTCGAGATCGCGCACGGTGCGCGGCGTGCCGCGCTCCTTCAGGTACGCGGGCGACGCGCACAGCACGCTGTGAACATCGCCGAGCCGCTGCGACACCAGGCCCGAGTCGGGCAGCTCCGTCGCGCTCAGCTGCAGCGACACGTCGTAACCTTCGTCGATGATGTCTGGCACGTGCTGCGACAGCGTAAGTTCGACCGCCACCGACGGATAGCGCTGCCGGTATCGCACCACCGCGGGCACCACGTAGGCCTGGCCGAAACTTGTGGTCGCGTGCACATGCAGGCGCCCCGACGGCTTCGCCTGCGCGTCGGCCGCCTCGGCTTCCGCTTCGTCGATATAGCCGAGGATGCGCTGGCAGCGGTCGAGATAGCGCTGTCCGGCGTCGGTCAATGCGATGCGACGCGTGCTCCGGTTGAGCAGACGCGTGCGCAGATGCGTTTCGAGTTGCGCGACCGAACGAGAAGCATAGGCGGTGGTGATGTCCAGGCGCTGGGCCGCGCTCGTGAAGCTGCCCTCCTCCGCCACCCGGACGAAAATGCGCATCATCTGTAACGTGTCCATCGACATGTCCCCGGGATTGAAATCGCTTCGCGGCGGCGCCCGCCCCGGCACAGCCCGGTCTGGCGCGAATTGTGCGGAACAGTACCGCAGCGGTGCAGGCGTGTCCAGTTTGCCGTGCGCCGCTCCGGCGGGCCCTCGCTCACGCGGCAACCGCTGCCGGCATCGGATCGATGCAGGCCGCACGGCGGCGGCCTGCCGCGCACGCATTGCACGTGCGCGTCGCGCTCAGCCCTGCTCGAAGGGGTTGCTCAGCACGATCGTGTCGTCTCGCTCGGCGCCGGTCGTGATCATCGACACGGGCACGCCTGCGATCGCCTCGACGCGCGCGATGAAATCCTGTGCGGCATGCGGCAACACCGCGCGTTCGCGTACCCCCTTCACGGTGCCGTCCCACCCGGCGAACGTTTCGTAGACGGGCGTTGCGCGCGCCTGCGCATCGAGGCTCGCGGGCAGATGGTCGACACGTGCGCCGTCAAGTTCGTAGCCGACGCACAGCTGGATCGACCTGACGCCGTCGAGTACGTCGAGCTTGGTGAGCGCGAGCGAATCGATACCCGAAATCCGGACGGCCTGCCGCAACTGCGCGGCATCGAGCCATCCGCAGCGGCGCGGCCGGCCGGTGTTGACGCCGAACTCCTGCCCGCGCGCGCGCAGCGTTTCGCCGGTGGCGTCGGTCAGTTCGGTGAGGAACGGGCCGCCGCCGACGCGCGTCGCGTACGCCTTGGTTACGCCCAGCACGTGGCCGAGTTTCGACGCGCCGAGCCCTGTGCCGGCCGCCGCGGCCGATGCAACGGTGCCCGACGACGTCACGAACGGATAGGTGCCCCAGTCGATGTCGAGCATCACGGCCTGCGAGCCCTCGAACAAGATGCGTTCGCCGCGGTCGTTCGCGTCGTTGAGGTCGGCCCACACGGGACGCACGAACGGGAGGATCTTCGGCGCGATGTCGACCAGCGTTGCCAGCATCGCGTCGCGCGAGCACGGCTCGATCCCCAGGCCGCGGAACCATGCATTGTGGTGATCGACCAGCACGTCGAGCTTGTCGGCAAGCCGGCCCGGCTCGGCCAGATCCGCGACCCGCAGCCCGCGGCGCCCAACCTTGTCCTCGTAAGCTGGCCCGATCCCGCGCAGCGTGGTGCCAATGGGTTCGCGCCGCAGACGCTCCTGCGCCTGGTCGATCGCACGGTGAATCGGCAGGACCAGCGTGGCGTTCTCCGCGATCGACAGATTGTCCGGCGTCACCGACAGCCCGAGTTGGGCCATCCGCCCGATCTCGTCCAGCAGCGCTTCCGGATCGAGCGCCACGCC
Organism: Burkholderia sp. Bp9012; assembly: GCF_003853825.1. Classification (NCBI taxonomy): domain Bacteria; kingdom Pseudomonadati; phylum Pseudomonadota; class Betaproteobacteria; order Burkholderiales; family Burkholderiaceae; genus Burkholderia; species Burkholderia sp. Bp9012. The sequence continues at coordinate 25,973 of NZ_QTQA01000031.1, forward strand.
GTTGCCGATCACGCCGCGCTTGCCACGCACAATCCCGCTCGGCAGCAGCGCGAGCTTGTAGGTCTTGTTGCCGACGACCAGCGTATGGCCCGCGTTGTGGCCGCCGTTGTAGCGTGCGACGAGATCGGCCTGCGCCGCCAGCCAGTCCACGACGCGCCCCTTGCCTTCGTCACCCCATTGGGCGCCCACCACCACCACGTTCGGCATGCACCATACTCCATGTGAGAAATCCAGACATCCGTTTCGGCCGCATCGGCCGTTCATGTGCCATATTGGCGGACTAGGATCACCCGATCAAACGATTAAATCTGAGCAGTCGTGTGAGTAAATTTCACGCGAAACGATGCATGGCCCGACGACTCCCTCCATTGAATTCGCTGCGCGCCTTCGAAGCCGCGGCCCGCCTCGGCAGTTTCACGCTCGCCGCCGACGAGCTGTGCGTGACGCATGGCGCGATCAGCCGGCATGTTCAGCAACTCGAGGCATGGCTTGGCCGACCGCTGTTCGAGCGGCACAACCGGCGCGTCGAACTGACTGACGCCGGTCGCGTATACCTTGCCGAGGTCGGTGCATCGTTCGACCGGATCGCGCTCGCCACCGCGCAGCATTTCGGCCAGGGGCAGCAGCGCGTGCTGCGCGTCAGCGCGCCCGCGACGTTTTCGCTGCGCTGGCTCGTGCCCAAGCTGTCGTCGTTCCAGGTTGCGCATCCGGCCATCGAGGTGCGGCTGTCAACGTCAAACGAGCCGATCGAGAAGTTGCGTGACAAGGTCGACCTGATCGTCCGCGGCGGCCCGCAGGCGATCGACGGATATGTTGCCGAGGAGTTTCTGTCCGAAATCCGGCTGCCCGTATGCGCGCCGAAGCTGCTCGAGGGCCGGCCGTTGCGTACGCCGGCCGATCTCGCCGGCTTCACGCTGCTGCACGCGGCGACGTACCCCGGTATGTGGCCCGAGTGGCTCGCGGCGGCCGGGCACGCGAATCTGGTGCCGCGGCATTCGCTCACGCTCGAGCATTTCTATCTGACGCTGCAGGGCGCGCTCGACGGCCTCGGTGTCGCAATGGGGCCGATCGCGCTTGTCGCGGACGACATCGCCGAAGGCCGGCTGGTGCGGCCGTTCAGCGAACCGGCATTGCCGCCGTGGCGCTATTTCACTTACGTGGCGACTGCGCGCGCGGAAGACGAAGCCGTGCGGGCCTTCAAGGACTGGTTAAAAGCGACTGGGAACGCGACGGTGGAAGCGCGGCGCTGACCAAGTCGATATGTCGGCGACCAGTCGTTGCGCCACGCGCACCGTCTCAATTGGTGCGGGTTTCGTGTGCCTTTGCGCGGAGCCGTATTGCTTGTGCATGTTCGCTTTTCGTCTCGTTATTCATCCAGCGATCTGTTGTATTCCGTAGGATTCCTCTTAGACTGAACAAGCAGAATGGCGCGTGTCGTTCACGGAGAGCAGGAAGATTCAACGCATCGAGATGGCATTCATCTCACCGAGAAACGAAGGATACCGAATCAATTGACTCGGATGTCACACCTTCACGATGACCGGTCGCGCATCGCGTTTCAGCAGCATAAACGACAAACCCCGGTTCGCACCGGGGTTTGTCTCGTGGGGGGGAACGCTTATTGGCTTGCGCCAGCGGCTTCGCCCGCCTTCTTCTCAGCGTTCTGCAGATTCTGCGGATAGTTCGGATCGTTGGCCGCCGGCTTGTAACCAGCGTCTTCGAGTTTCTTCAGCTCGGCGTTGTTCTTCGCGCGCGCTGCCTTGTGTTCGGCTTTGCGTTTTGCCCGAGCTGCCTTGCGTGCTTCACGCTTCGCGGCTTTCGCATCCGATGCGGCGGATGCGGCCGGTGCGCTGGCGTCGGTCTGCGCGAACACCGGAGCGGCCGAGCCGAAGAGGAACGCTGCTGCTGTAGCAGCCAGCGTCAGTTTTTTGATCTGGATTCGCATCGCTGAACTCTCTTTTCTGATTGGTCACGGAGTGAAAGCACATCGAGATACCGCCCCTGCCCCTGGTCGGTCTTAATGTCGCGGTCAGGGCCTTTGCATCATAACCGCGTTGCAAAAAATGTGGCGCCATCATGCGTGCATTCTTGGGGATACACGTATGGGAGACGTCGTATCGGCACGTATCCCGCGCCCGCCCGATCCGCGTTTTGCAGGGGCCACGACGACGCATCGCGCTCGGGAATCACTCAGCATGCACGACCGCGGCAACCGCGTGGCGAAGCGGATCGTTCCACCGATACGGTGCAGATTGCCGATGAGGATGAGATCGATTTCGGTGATGCATGCACTCGCACGACGCCGACTGTTTCACCTGTGGAATCTGCTGCTCGTGCAATGCGATCGTCGCCCCATGAGCGGGATAGACGACGAAATCGCGAACCTGTGCGCCATGTTGTGACTCGCTCCCGCGCGAACGACGGTTCCTCCCATAAACGACCACGATTCATTCTGCACCGAGCCTGTCGCATTCCCCCGCATGTCGCACGCATGGCTACCTGTTCGATTCTATTCGTCACCAGATGTGGGAGATGACGTTTGCAGGTAGAGGCGACCTTCGCCGCGCAAGGTGAACTCTTCGATCGGCATTCGTTCACGATTGCGCACGAGCATCACGCGAGCGGTCGCCTGTGCGAATGCGTGGCGCTTGGCATCGTACTGACGTCACGAAGCGTCTCGAGCTTGTACGGCAAGGACGGCGACACGTCCAGCGCGAGGCGCATTCGTCACAGCTTTTCCATTGTGCGGCCGCATCTGGTGCGGAGGCGTCGCGCGCACGGTTTGTTAATCCGACGGACATCTTGAAGGTGAGCTTTTACAGGACGGGGCAACTTCCAGCGGTGAGAATTTTCGGGATTCGAGTGCGGATCCGATGAAGATGAGCCATGTTGATGGCGCCAGCCTCACGTTCGAGGCAGTTGCCAGGATCGTCGTGATCAAGCGGCTGCGGTCAGCGTCTCGCTCGGCACAGCGATGCGATTCTGGTCGCGTCGATCGGAACGCTGTACCAATTCCGATACTGACCCAAAGGTAGAAAACCGCGATGCAGAATGAATGGGACGAGAGCCAGCCAATTTCGTCTGTGCGCGCGCGATCGACTGGAAAGTGACAGGCAGGTCAACACGTGACAGCCGAAGACTTTTCTGCGGAAGCCTCGGCGCTGACGAAAAAAAAACGGCCTGAGAATGAATTCCGGCGATTTTTCACCGCCGTGACGGAAACTCGCGGTGCTTCTGTGTCGAGCGGGGCTGCCGTCGTCTGCGGGTAATCCCTGACGGAAAACGGACCGCTGCCTGCATTTTTCAATCCCATAGGTGGGAACCTATGTCCCGAAAACACCAATTCCCTCCCATAAGTTTCTACGTTTGAGCATTTGTTAGTAGGTACTCACCTTCATTGGAAGCCTTGTCAGGGCCTGGAACGCTTGCAAAATGAGGCAGATATCGAGGGATCCACAGGCCTTGCGTCAGGATTGCTGTGCTTGTCGAGCCTCACGGGTTCGCTTGGGTAGCGGTTTATGGGGGTTGTTTTTCTGCACAGGCGCACGTGTGTTTACATCTTTGATAAACAACGTTTACATCTTTAACTACTTTTAGACGGCTCACAGCCTTGTCTGGTAAGGGTTTGACAGGGGTTCGGTACCCATTTATGGGGGCACAGGCGGAAGAATATGGGGTTTCAGGTCTGTGGATTTGGGGAATCGGGTACCGCGCTGTGGGAAATGGGGGTTGTGGATATGGGGCACGCGTAGTCAGCTATGGGAATCGGGCCCAAAAACGCCTCAGGTAGCCATCTATGGGGGAATCTATAGGTGCCCGTTTATGGTGCCCTCTTGCTTGTTCGTCTAGGGTGCCGCGCACAGCATTTCATATTGGGTTGCCGGTTATGGGATGGATTCCAGGTAGCAGGTTATGGGTGCCGGCGTGGACAGAGTGATCTCGTTCTGCTTGTTCCTGAGGAACCGGGGTCCCATAAACAGGATCAGGCCCGCGGATAGGTCACCATCTGTGGGGAAATCTTAAGGTAGTCATTTATGGGAGGTATTTCCGCCTGCCCGCCACAGATGAAGACAAAACGCCAAGCTGGCGGATCTTGATAGGTACCTATCCATGGGACGTGCTAAAGGTAGCGTTTTATGGGAGATCGCAGACCGTGTTGCAGGGCACCACGAATCGGGTCCGCACATCCAGTTCCACCGGATTATTTCCCATGAATGGGTACCTTCAGTAGGGCAAGTCCCGTGCCGGATTCTGGCGACAGCCAACACAGGTAGCAGGTTTTGGGAGCTGTTTTTGGTGGAAAGGTATATGGATATGGGGTTTCGCACAAATCGTGAAAATGGAATTTTTCATTTTGAGACAATGCTTTATCGGCGATAGTGAAAGTGATACTGGAGATGAAGGCGTTGCTCGATGGCTCGAAAAGGTATAAAGTCCGCCATCAATACGGTCACCTTCTCCGGACATCACGATGCCGCGCAAGCCCGCAATCAAAGGCTCCGACAAGCAGGTTTCGCTATTTCAGACGCCCGAGCCCCCCGATCTGCTGCGCAAGGCGGTCCAGGCAATTCATATCGCTCCGAAGTCCGGAAAAATCGGTCTGCAGCAGCGCAAGATGTTCAGCTCGCTGATCAAAAACGCCCTTCGTCAGGAAGCGTTCGAGCCCGGCCGGACGAGCTTTTCGATCTCGATCGCCGCGCTGTCGCACGAGAGCGGGTTGAACAGCAACAACACGAAGTATGTGAAGGACACGGTCAACTCGCTGATCAGTACCGTCGTCAACTGGGACTACCTTGCCGCCGACCGCTCGACGGTGTGGAAGGCGTCAGGCCTGCTCGCCGGCGCCGAGCTCGAGCAATCGGTGCTGAAGTACAGCTTCTCCGACCAGATTCGCAGCGAGCTGCTCAATCCGGAAATCTACGCGCTCATCGATATGCGGATCGCGCGCGAGTTTCGGCGCTCGCACTCGCTTGCCCTTTGGGAAAACACGGTGCGCTACGAGGGGATCGGCATCACGGCAAAAATTCCACTGCCGAAATTCCGTGATCTCATTCTCGGTCAGGACAAGGCGTCGCAGTCTTATAAGGAGTACAAGCTCTTCAAGAGCAAGGTCCTGGTGCCGTGCATTCAGGAGGTGAACGAAGTTTCCGACCACACGCTCGAGCTGATCGAACACAAGTCAGGTCGCAGCGTGGAGGCCGTCCAGTTCAAGGTGACGCGCAAGCAGAGCGCGGATACGGTCGAGGAAGGCGACGTCAAGAACGAAGCACTCGTCGACGAGGTCGCCAAGTTCGGCATCCCGCGTTCGGAAGCGCGTCGGTTGATTACGCAGTACGGTGTGCAGCGCATCAAGGCGGCGATCGCCTATACGCTCAATCGGACTACGAAAAAGAATGCAGCGCCGGTCGACAACGTGGCCGCGTATTTCCGCAAGGCGCTGACGCACGGCTATACGCTGGCCGATGGACAGGGGACCGAGACGGCCGCGCCGGCAAAGGAATCCGGGCAGAGCAAGCAGGAACAGATTCGCGACAAGTACCTGGCCGCGAAGGTCGACGAAGCCGGCGCGTATTTCCGCGAGCTGGAGATCGACGACCAGACCAAGCTGATCGAGCGCTACAACGAAACGGTGGCCGGCTCGAAGGATCTCACGCTGTCGCCGAAGAAGAAGGCGAGCAAGCTGGCGCAAACCAGCTTCTTCCGGTGGCTGGCGCTCGACACCTGGGGCGAACCGACCTCGGACGATTTGCTGGAATTCCTGCTGAAAAGCAGCCTCGCGACCAACTGATCAAGGCCTCGCAGCCTGGCATGCACCGTGCACCGGGCTTCATCCGGCGCGCGGCGCCATGCAGGTGCGAGGCCTTTGCTTTGGGCGCCTTCTTTTACTTTTGCGCGGCTACCGCCAGTTCGGCGACGTATGCATCGATCACGGTCTTGAGCCGGTCGGCCAGCGCTTCCTGATGGGACGCATCGACTCCCTTCAGTTGCAGATCCAGACGCCCGTCCGGATAGGTTTTCAGCTGACCGATCGCGCGTGATTCGAGCGCGAAATCGTGTCGAACGCTGTAACGCGTGCGCCCCGTCTTCTTGTTGCCGTCGCTCTGTGCGCGCAGGAAATTCTCGAGGTCGCGCACCGACTTTTTACGGTCGATCACCGCCGTGAGCAGACGATCGGCAGCGGGTTCGCCCAGGCGCTCGAAAATCAGTTTCAGGAAGTACGCGGCCTGCAACCCGACCACATCGTTCGCGCTGGCCATCCGTTCGAGCAGCGTGTTCGGCAGTGCGTTCAGCGATAGTGTCTTGCTGATCGATGCCTTGTCCTTGCCGATCTTCTCCGCGAGCGTGTTCTGGTCGGGGAAGACCTTTTCGTCGAGGAGACGCTTCCATGCGACTGCATCGTCGAAGATGGTCTGGCGTTCGTGGTCATGGTTGGCGCGATACGCGATCGTGTACAACTGCTCGGGTGTGTGGTCCGTGCGAAACGTCGCGTTGATCGTTTCGTCGCCGTTGATGCTCGTCGCGCGCAAGCGGCGTTGCCCGTCGATCACGACGAGCTTGCCGGGAAACTCCGGGAGACGCGTGACCTTGATCGGCTCGATCTGTCCTTCCCGCTTCAACGTCAAAGCGAGCTCGTGCAGGCTCGACTCGGAATAGAACACGCGCGGGTTGAACGGGTTCGGGATGCAGTCCTTGACCGCGACCTTCTGCGGCGCGCCCAGGTCGAGCGCGTCGGAGGCGGCGGCGGTCGGGGCGACGGGGGGTGTGGCTTCGGCGGCGGGATTCGACGCGGGCGTCGGCTCCGGCAGGCGCGTTTCCAGTGCCGCGTTTTCCTGTGCGAGCCCACGCAGCAAGCCGGCTGCGAGATGCAGGTTGCCGGTCGGTTTCTTCTCTTTCGATGTGTCCTTAGCCATGAGCGGCTCCGGTAGCGCGCGTCGACGCGATGTATTGGGCCATTTCGGTGACCAGTCTCTCGATTTCCGCGCGGGCTTCCTTCAGCCCCTTCAGGTATCGATTGTGATGATGGATTGTGGTGCCGAGGGCGAACGTCTGCCGGTAGACCTCGCGCTGCGCGATCTGGCTGTCGAGCAGATGCTCCCCTATTTCTTCAGCCCTTAGAATTTTTAAAATTTCTTCTCGCATTTTAGTTTTTCCATTGACGCTATTCAGCATCAATGCGGAAGACAAATTCGGGTTACGAACGGCACGCATCGATTCGATCATGCGAATCATCGCGACGGTGCTATACAGGTCGGCCGGCGACGGAGACAGCGGCACGAGGCAGAAATCGGCGACCTCGAGCACGGACGCAATGCGTGGGTCTTCGAGGTTGCCCGGGCAGTCGACGACGATCACATCGAAATTTGCATCCTGCTTCTTGATCTCGCCGCCGATGCCCCGGCCGGCGGGGGCCAACGACAGAACCGTCATCGGGAGCGTATTTTCGCCGCTCGTCACCCATCTGACTGATGTGCCTTGAGGGTCGGCATCGATCAAGGCGACCTTGTTGCCACCCGCCTCGAAGGCAGCAGCGATATTGACGGAGATGGTGGTCTTTCCAGTACCACCTTTTTGATTACTGACGGCGATCTTGAAAGCCATTAAATTCCCTCCTAGGAGTTTTTCGTAATATATGCACTTATTGTTGGAAAGTCCAGAAAGTGCCATATGAAAAGGGAAATTTTCTTATAGATGTTGTTGTCACGTGACAAGTACGTCAAATGGCAAGCAAGTATTTGTGATTTGAAAGTGGGTGAAAAATAAAAATAGATGGCATTGCATTCGAGACGGAAGGTGCTGATGAAGTGCTGAGGACTTGAGTGCTGGTGGCAACCAGAGGTCACAGTGCTGATTCCCGAATGTGTCTCGCGACCGGTGGGAATTCTGCCGTAGTTTGGCATTCAACTTGTGGCCCTCGGCGGCGTCGGGATCCAAAGTTGTCACGTGACAAGTCGAATTTGGCTGGCTCGGATCTCAAATGGTGCTCGACGGCAGGCATGCCGATGCGACGCGCGCTGATAATTCCGGTGTTTTTTTCCTCGCTCCTCATTACGGCGGTCTGTGTTCAGATATGACGGCTGGTGCTGGTGCTGGTGCTGGTGCTGGTGCTGGTGACTGCTGCGTGTTGTTACGTGACAACCCGGCAAGGCGTTGCTTCTGGACACATATCGTCAGTCTCGGCGCACCCACTGTAGAAGTCGCGGGCGTGAAGAAGTTCATGGGATATATGGGTTGGTCGTGTTCGATTGGGCCACGTCACTGACGCGAAAGCGATCGGGTTGTTGTCACGTGACAACCGTTGCGGATGGGCGCCGAAAGGATCGACTCGACATCGACGCGGCATCGTCAGTGACGAAGTACGAGGAGGTGATTGGCTAGCCGGGGATAAGTGAGTGATCTATGTTGGTCGGGCCAGTTGATGTCTTCTCTAGACACGCCCGAGCGCGCAAGCTTTCAGCCCACGATGGCACACTAATTCCACACGCATGATGTGTCCCCAATAAACGGAGCCGATCAGCATCTACAGGCAACGATGATGAGATAGTGGAGGGGTAGGGCAGAGTCTTATCGTGTGGGGCCATCGATCCGATGATCGAGAGTATCGGCGTCGCGTCACACATTCTTGATGGGCTTTTTGAGCGCGAATTCCTGCGCGTCGCCGAGGGGAAATGGCGGAAATCAGCAGGGCGTGAAACAATTCTTCTAAATGGGTGTCTGTGTGGAAACCCTTGCCTAGCAATGGGTTGCGCTACTTTCTTCATGTTGTTTCACGCAAAATGAGCATCGACGACGGTTGAAATGGGGGCGCATGAACCCGGGGCGCGCTATTGGGTCTAGATAATGACGGCTGAAGCAATGACGTATCAATTGAAACGTGTTTTGTGATAAATGATACGTTTCTCGGAAGGACGCGCCGTTCGATCGATCTGCGGGGATCTAAGACATCGCGCGGAACAGGCCAGCAGGGGATTCAATAGGTGGAGTGAGTTCGTCATCGCTAGTTGTCACGTGACAACGCGCGGCGCCGTCGGCGCCGCATTGCAAACCTGTATGTGACGGGAGAAATCGAAGCGGGCGCCTCGTCCCAACGGCGGCGTTGAGCGAAGACGGATTCTACAGACGGCCTCGGATGGCAGATTCCGATGGGCTTGGCCTGTATCTATCACTGTGCAGATGGAGCGGGCATTTGCAGACTTTGCGTCAAGAAGGTGAAGCACATCGCCACAATTGGTTCGACCGTGTATATCTCGGCCTTCGCCGGATGTCTGCTGTCGGGGGCGAATGTTCATCGTCGCCGACGATCGACCAAAGAGTCCGTTGCCAAGCCGTATATCACCAGGAAAATTCACCGCCGCGGCGTTCTCGTCCAGAAACCGCCGCGCCCAGCGAACCTACTTCGTCGCCTGCCATACGCACAGCTGCTGCCACCAGCGCGTCTTCGTTGCTGGAGTCTTTGCTGGCTCATCGACCGTTCGCCACCAACGTTCGCCGCGATGCGGCGCATTCAAATCGAGTCGCTCGCCCATCTTGGGTGTCGACAACTCGACCCCGCGTACCATGGCCAACGCGGTGACGCGCTCAAACGGCTCTTGCCAACGGTGCATCGCGAGATCGAACGTGCCGTTGTGAATCGGCATCAGCGTGCGACCGCGCAGGTCGATGTGCGCTTGCACGGTTTCTTCCGGCTGCATGTGCACGTAGGGCCATTGTGGGTCGTATGCCCCGGTCTCGATCAGCGTCACGTCGAAGGGCCCAAGCCGTTCGCCGATAGTCCGGAAACCGTCGAAGTAGCCGGTGTCGCCGCTGAAGAACACCCGCAAATCGTCGTCGACGATGACCCACGACGCCCACAGCGTGCTGTTGCCGTCAAACAGGCTGCGTCCGGAGAAGTGCTGTGCCGGTGTCGCGGTCAGCGTCAGACCATCGACGTCGACACTTTGCCACCAGTCGATCTGGCGTACCTTTTTCGCGTCGATACCCCATTCGATCAGCCGGTCGCCGACGCCCAACGTGGTAACGAACACGCCAGTGGTGGCTGCCAGTGCGAGCACCGTTTCACGGTCGAGGTGATCGTAGTGATCATGCGACAGGAGCACGCCACGCAACGGCGGGAGGTCCACGAGCGCGATCGGCGGCGCATGAAAGCGCTTGGGGCCGATGCGCCGGAACGGCGATGCGCGTTCGGCAAATACAGGATCGGTCAGCCAGAATTCGCCGCGCAGTTTCAACAGCAGTGTTGAATGCCCTAGCCGATACAGGCTGCGGTCGGGGGCCGCGCCGAGTTGTTCGCGAGTCAGTGAATCGATGGGCAATGCGCCTGTCGGAACCGTGTTGCGTGGCTTGTTGACCAGCATGTTCCATGCGATGCCAAGTGTTTTGCCGAAGCCTTCGGCCGGTGCAACGTTGCTGAAGCGTTCGCCGTTGTGCTGCGGCGACTCGCCGGACAGTGTGCGGCCACGCCTGGCGGCGGCGAAACCCAGTACGCGATGAAGAAATACGAGAGGCGAAGCCATGTCGATTCGTCCGGAAAATAAAGTACACCGAGCAGTGTAGTTTATCCCTGGGAAAAGTAAACTCAGGGGTGTAAAATTTTTTGAATGGATACGAGCACTTCTCCTCAACGGCTGACCGACCGAAAGCGTGCGGCAATACTCGCCGCGGCGATCGAGGAATTCCTTGCGGCTGGCTATGACGGGACCAGCATGGATCGCATCGCAGCGCGCGCGGACGTGTCGAAGCGCACCGTCTACAACCATTTCCCGGGCAAGGAAGCATTGTTCGCGGCGATCCTGAATCAGCTGTGGGACGCGACGCTGAGCGCCGGCGCGCCGGCCTACTGCGCCGACGTCCCACTGCGCGATCAACTGCTCGCGCTGCTGGGCCGCAAGTTGCGGTTGCTGAATGACGAAGCATTTCTTGCACTTGCCCGCGTCGCGATCGGTGCGGCTATCCATTCGCCGGAACGCGCGCGCGACATGGTCGAACGCATGGGCGAGCGCGAAGAAGACGTGACGGTCTGGATTCGTGCAGCCGCGGCGGCTGGCCGGTTGTCGGTGACCGATGCCGTTTTCGCCGCGCATCAACTGCACGGGATCGTGAAAGCGTTCGCGTTCTGGCCGCAAGTGACGATGGGCCAGCCGCCGCTCGGCGCGCAGGAACAACAGAAGGTCGCGGAAACGGCTGCCGACATGTTTCTTGCGTACTACTCGCGCGCAGACCACGCCGGTGTGTAAGGTACCGGGCGGGATTGACCGCGCGTCGTGCGGAGCGCGAAGCGGAGCAATTGCGTCGATATATGCAAGGCGAGTCTCATCCTCTGCCTCGAGGAAAGCGCCATTCGACAACCAGCGGACGCAGGCACTGATACGGACGTCGACGTAGCCGGATTGAGCCGTACCGGCGCGTGCGGCAGGCGCAAATGAAACCGAACGTGAGCGAAAACCGATGAAGACGCTGTTGATCGTCTATCACACGATGACCGGAGGCACGCAGCAGATGGCCGAAGCGGCCGCGGATGCCGCGCGCGAGCAACCCGGCGTCGACGTCAGATTGCAGCGTGCGGATGCGACCAGAGCGGACGACGTACTCGCCGCCGACGCTTATCTGTTCGCTACGCCGGAAAATCTCGCCGCGATGTCCGGGCTGATGAAGGACTTCTTCGATCGCTGTTACTACGCTGCGCTCGATCGCGTGAACGGCCGCCCCTATGCGGCGATGATCTGTGCTGGCAGCGACGGTCAGAACGCGCTGCGCCAGATCGACCGGATCGCGACCGGATGGCGGCTCAGGAATGTGGTGCCGGGCCTGATCGTCTGCACCCATGCGCAAACGCCGGAGCGGATCCTCGCGCCGAAGACGATTGGCAGCGAGGATCTCGCGCGCTGCGCGGAGGTCGGCGCGGGGCTCGCTGCGGGTCTTGCACTCGGCGTGTTCTGATTACCGGCGATCAAGCCAGCCGAAGCGGAGCCGCGGCCGCGCGCAACGACCGGAGCGCGACGCCTGCCCTGCTGCGCCCGATTGCAGCGAATTCCGGCGACGCGCGATTTTCGCGAGACACCGCTCGTGCGAATTGCATCCTCGTTTGCGGCAGCGGCACCATGGAATGTCGATGCCCTAGTTGGCCTTTGTCGACACTGGCGGCTGATGGTATTCGGGCCACAGGCTTTTCACGAGATCGCGTGAAGCGCCATACGCATGGCAACTGTCGAGCCAGCCCATACTGCTCACTTTCCGATGCCGTCGTACGCTCGACGATCGATGCGGGCGCAACTAATGGCGTGGCGGCAGAGATCGATGCACACTCGCCACGCCGCACGGATCGTATGCGAAAGCCCGGTCTTCTGGACGATGCGAGTCGGCAGAATTTGGCGTCTTCGCTATCCGTACCATCGCTCGCCATTTCGGACTGTGGAGTAACCGATGAGTCGCGTGACCGGCGCACTGAAGCCGAGAGTACCGGAAACGACACTACGTAACGCGAGTGTCGATCTACCGAGAAAACGCCGCCATAATGCGCAACACGACCGCGCGGACGCATTCTCGTTCCCCCGGATCCGTCAAATGCGAACCGGTGAGTCAACCGGCGGCCGCGGGTACCGGTATACTTCCACTCCTGCCTTTGTCCGGCATCGTGGCCGGGTGCCTGAAACAGTGGTGGTGGCGATGCGGCCCCGCAATGATCCGCGTCGGTGGCAGACGCGCCGCAGGCGATGCGGCGAACGCCGATGTGCGGAATGGCTGCACGAACCACACCTTATATTCCTGGTGGATTGAATTTATGGGTTTTGAACAACTTGCCGAATTGCGGGCGCAGCTCGCAGCAAAGGCCAAGCAGGAGCGCAACGCGAAGCGACCGGCTACGCAACCGGACGCAGGCGCGAAGCCGAAATCCGGCGACCGGCCAGCTCGGGGGGCCAAATCGGGTGCCGGGGCGAAAGCGTCGTCCGGCGCGAAGCCCGCTTCGGCGAAGCCGTCGACGCCGGTCGATCCGGTCATCGTCGCGATCGGCAAACTGCAGCGCCGGTTCCCGCGCGCGTTCCCGAAGAATCCGGCTCCGAAGGTGCCGCTGAAGGTCGGTATCTGGGACGACCTCGCTCGCGAGGCGCAAGCCGTCGGCCTGAGCGAGGCCGAGCTGCGCGAGGCGATGTCCACGTGGTGCCGCGGCAATCGTTACTGGTCGTGTCTCGTCGAAGACGCGGTGCGGGTCGATCTGCAAGGTAACGAAGCGGGGCGCGTGACGCACGACGACGCGGCGCGTGCGCGCCGGCTGAAGTCGCGCCGTCCGGGCAACAAGGGTGGCGCTCAAGCGGCGAAGGGCGCACCGCAGCAGCCGAAGGTGGATGCGCAGGCCGCCGCCGCGCCGCAGCAGGCGACCGCGGAAGCACCGGAAGACGCAGCACCGCAGCCCGAGCAGCAAACGGCCGCGAGCGAGTAACGCGCGATGTGTCGCCGCGCGACCGCGCGGTGACGGCCTGCCTGCGCCGCGCATGCAGCGCATCACATGACAGACCGACCTGTCCTCCGGGGCAGGTCGGGACTGCCGCCGCTGGCGGCACAGCCAGTCAGCCTCACCCAATCCTCATCGAACTGCCAAGTGACCCGACGACGAAAGCGTGTCGGCGGACGCCGTGTGCGCAAGCTATCTGTCACACCGGGCAAGCATGGCGAGGCGACGGGATATCGATCAGGGGCGGCGTGCATCATGAATACGCGGTGGCGCCGCAACCCGGCGAACGTTGCGTAGACGGGCGTCGCGCGCGGCTGCGCATCGATGCTTGCGGACAGACGGCCGACGCGTGTGTCATCGTGTTGGTGACCCACGCCCATCCACTCGTGTTTCATCACAATAATTCGTTTTCCTAATGTAAATGGATTCCAGGTGAAAACCGGATTCGCCCCTACGCGAATTTCCCACACGTGAGCCGCTGTCAAACGTGAAGTGCGGCCGTATTCGACAGACCACGGGGTGATGTCCGGACGCACCGCACGGTCGCCCGTCCGTCAGTTGGCGACCCGTGACACACGCGCGATAATCTCCCCAGCGCGAATCGTCGGGCCGACACGTTACCGGCAACGCATGACGCGACAGATACATCAAAGCCAGCGCAACTCGCCCGACATTCCCCGAAATTGAATGGCACCTGGCGAACCGTACGCGCCACTGCATCACACGAAGCTTGCCGATTCCATACGCACAACGCTCCACGCAAAGACCGCATCATGAACCCGAGACATTCCGCGATCCTCGTCGCACTCACCGCCGCCGCGCTGTTCGGCGCCGCGACGCCGCTAGCCAAGGCACTGATCGGCGCGATGTCGCCGTTCATGGTCGCCGGCCTGTTCTATCTCGGCAGCGGGATCGGTCTCGGCGTCGGGATCCTGCTGCGCGGGTTGCACCGCCGCCGCGCGCCGGCCGAGAACGCCGCGCCGCTGCAACGCTCGGATCTGCCGTGGCTCGCCGGCGCGATCGCGGCCGGAGGCGTCGCGGGCCCGGCGCTGCTGATGCTCGGGCTGTCGAGCACACCGGCTGCGACGAGTTCGTTACTGCTCAATCTCGAAGGCGTGCTGACGGCGGTCATCGCGTGGGTCGTGTTTCGCGAGAACGTGGATCTTCAGGTGTTTCTCGGCATGGTAGCGATCGTCGCCGGCGGCACGCTGCTGTCGTGGGGCCCGGGGCGCGCGGGCGTGCCGATTGGCGCGTTGCTGATTGCCGGCGCATGCCTGTGCTGGGCGATCGACAACAACCTGACCCGCAAGGTCGCCGCGAATGATGCGATGGTCATCGCGTGCGCGAAAGGCCTGGTCGCCGGGCCCGTGAACATCGGCATCGCGCTCGCGACCGGCGCGGCGCTGCCCGCCATTCCGGCCGCGGCCGCCGCGATGCTGACCGGCCTCGGCGGCTACGGGATCAGTCTCGTGTTGTTCGTCGTGGCGCTGCGCCATCTCGGCAGCGCGCGCACGGGTGCGTATTTTTCGGTGGCGCCGCTGTTCGGCGTCGTGCTGTCGTTGCTGATCTGGCCGGCTCTGCCGTCCGTCACGTTCTGGATCGCGGCCGCGCTGATGGCGCTCGGCATCTGGCTGCACGTGCGTGAACGGCACGAACACGAGCACGCGCATGAACGACTCGAGCATACGCACCGGCATCAGCACGACGAACATCATCAGCACACGCACGATTTTCCGTACGATGGCGATGCACCGCACACGCATCCGCACGTGCACCTGCCGATCACGCACAGTCACGCGCATTTCCCGGACATTCACCACCGCCATCGGCACTGATTTGCGCGGCAAAGGAGAATGACGCGCGCTGCGTGCAATGCGCATCGCAAAGGTACCAGTTTATGGGGACGTTATTGGGTGCTCGCGGCGCCGCGTCGGCGTTGCTCGATGCGGCCGGCCGGTCGCGACTCAGTCTTCCGTCTGAATCAATCTGATCAACGACCCGTCCGGGTCGATCAACGCGCCGACGGTACCGCCCCATCCTTCGCGCTTCGGTCGATGCGCGCGTGGCCAGCCGGTCGTCTGCTCCGGAATGCCGGCGGCGAGTACCTCGTCGAAAGACGCACCGACGTCAGCGAGCCGGAAACAGCAACTGAACCAGCTCGTGGCCGGATCGAGACCGGGATGCGGGAAGAATTCCAGCAGCAGATCGCCGCGTCTGAGGATCATCCAGCCATCGTCGCGCCAGGTTTCGACGAACCCGAGCTTCGCGTAGAACAGCGACGTGGCTTCGAAATCGCGCGACGGCAGATTGGGACTCGCAAAGTCGGTCAAGGCGGTTTCTCCAATGAGCGTTGCGGTCGAACGAACGCGCGGGACAACGTGCCGACGGATGGCGCGCATCATCGGTCAAACGATGCGCTCCGGCAAGCCGTGCAGGCCGCGGTCGCGATTATCGTCCCGGGGGAAAGCAGAATTCGAAATCCTCGCAGCCCGGGCATCCGGGCGCGGGCCCGGGCTGGAGGCCAAGCGATGCGGCCACTTCCTGGGCGAGGAATTTCTTCCAGCGCAGCTGCGCGACATTGCGTGCGGCAAACGCGGGGAAATAGCGATCGAGCATCGCGGTGACCGCGTCGCGTCCGTCAAGACCAAGATCGCGCCACAGGTGATCGGGGCGCAGGCACGCATGCGCGACGATTGCAGCGACGCAGTCGGCATCGTCGTGCGCGGCGGCGGGATGCGCATCCCGCATCAGCAGCGCGTGCAGCGTCGCGACGAACCGCGCGTGCACGGCCGGCAGCGGTGCGATGGTGAGCACCGGCCCGAACGCGGCCGCATCGGTGGAATTCAGGTGCGGAAACTGGCGCTCAAGCAGGCCGCTCAACCGGGCGGGAGACAGGCCGAGCAGCGCGAGCTCATTGCGGCATGCACGTGCCGCAATGAGCTCACCGAACAGACTTGCATCCGGGGAATCGGCGTCGGCCGCGCCGGACAGCAGCGCTTGCAATATGCGCCGATGCGCATGCTCGAGCGCAGACGTCATCGTATGCGCCTGCAAGCCGGCCGCGCGTTGCTCGCCCCCCGGGCGCGGCGAATGGCGGGACGTCGTTGCACGATCGACCGGGCGATCACTCGACCCCGACGATCACGCTCGACGCCTTGAAGAGCGCGGACGCGGCCTTGCCGCTTGCGAGGCCGAGACGATCGACGCTGTCGTTGGTGACGATCGCGACGATCTCCGCACCACCTGCGGCCTTGATCACGACTTCCGAATTGACCGCGCCCTTCGCGATCGACGACACGGTGCCCGCGACACAGTTTCGCGCCGACACCTTGCTGCTGTCGACGTCGACCATCACGATCACCGACGATGCCTTGACGAGCGCGAAGGCCTTCGCGCCGGCCGCGAGACCGAGCGATGCTACGCTTCCGTGCGTGATCACGGCGACGATGTCGAGGCCGTCCTCGGTACGCAGCGTGATTTCGTCGTTGACGGCACCGGGCTTGACGGCGCTGATCTGGCCGGCGAATTGATTGCGGGCGCTGGTGCGCATGATGACTCTCCGGGAAAGGGCCGCCCGGCGGGCGGCGAGCGAATGGCGGAAACCGCGGACGAGTTTACCGGCAATGCAGGTGAAGCGCGACGTCGGCATCGGCATACTGGACATGCGAAACCGCGCACGATGCTGCGCGACAACAGGCATTTCGTGTACGCCGTGCCGCCCCGCGCGCGCTTACTTTACAGCGGCCGACGCGGCAGCCGGCGCGCTTGCCGCCGAGGTCTGCTGCGCCGCAGCGGCCGTTCCATCGCCTTCCCATCCGCCGCCGAGCGCGAGGAACAACTTCACCTGGTCGGCGGCGACCTGGCCTTCGGCTGCGGCGACCTGTGCACGCACGCTCGTCAGCGTGCGCGTCGCATCGAGATCCGAAATGAACGACTCGCGGCCGGCGGTATACAGCCGGTGCGTTTCGTCAGCGGAACTACGCGCCGATTCGTAGGCCGTGCGCAGCGCATCGGTGCGTTGCACGTCGGCGGCATAGGCCGCGAGGCTCGACTGCGTTTCGCGCAGCGCGTTCAGCACGACGCCGTCGAAGTGCGCGAGCGCGCCGCCGGTCGCCGCTTCCGCTTCGCGCACGCGCGCGCGCTGGCCGTTGATCGGGAACGACCAGCTGATCAGCGGTCCGAACGACCAGCGATTCGTGGTGGAAGAGAACAGGTCGGCGGCGACGCCGACCGAACCGGCGGACGCGCCGATGCTGATCGACGGATACAGCGCGGCGGTCGCGACGCCGATCCGCGCGGTCGAGGCGGCGAGCTGACGCTCGGCTTCGCGAACGTCGGGACGGCGGCGCAGCAGCGCGGCACCGTCACCGATCGGAATCGGCTGGCGCAGCTTCGGCAAGCGCTCGCATTCGGCGACCCGCTTCGGCAGGTCGGCGGGCGAACGCGCGAGCAGCGCGGCGAGCTGGTATTGCGCGATCTTGCGGCGGCCTTCGAAGCGCGGGATGTCGGCCGCGAGCGTGCGCACCTGCGTGACGCCGCGCGTGACGTCGGTCTGGTTGCCGCGTCCCGCATCGCGCAGGCGCTGCGACAGCTTCACGCGCTGCTGCTGCAGTGCGAGCGACTGCTTCGCGATCGCGAGTTCGTCGCCGGCGGAGCACGATTCGACGTACGCACGCACGACGTCCGCGACGACGGTGATGCGCGCGAGGTCGGCGGCCGCTTGCACGGCTTCGCTGTCCGCGCGCGCGGCCTCGACGCCGCGCCGCAGCTTGCCGAACAGATCGAGCTCGTATGACACGCTGATGCCGACCGCGCCTTCGTTCACGACCGGCAGCTTGTTTTCGAGCAGATATTGCTCGGCCGATTCCTGCGCACGCTGCACGGCTGCTTCCGCGCTGCCGGAGAAGCCGCCTTGCTCGTTCGCGACTTCCAGCGCTGCGCGCGAACGCGCGAGGTTGGCCGCGGCGACGCGCAGGTCGGTGTTCGATTTCAGCGCACTGCGCACGAGTTCATCGAGCACGGGATCGTCGTACAGCTGCCACCAGTTGCCGGGCACCGCATCGCGCGACACGAGCGTGCCGTTCGCGTCGTCGAGCGCGTGGTTCGCGAGCGGCGCATTCACGTATGCCTGCTGCGGCAGTTTGTAGTCGGGGCCGACGGATTTGCACGCGCCGAGTGCGAGCGCGAGCGGCGCGAGTGCCGCCGCGAGGCGCAAGCCGTGCCGCTTCATTGCGATGCTCCCGTCGCGCTGACGGCCGCGTGTGCGGATGCCGCAGGCGGCACGGCTGCCGCGGAGGCGCCGGCGGCCGGCTTCGCATTGTCGTCGCGGCGCGTGTGGGTGCGCACCGCGACGGTCGCGGTACGACCGGCGATCATCCGGAAGTCGTCTGGCACCTCGTCGAGCACGACGCGCACCGGCACGCGCTGCGCGAGCCGCACCCAGCTGAATGCGGGGTTCACGTTCGGCAGCAGGTTCGCGCCTTGCGTGCGGTCGCGATCCTCGATCGCGGCGACGATGCTCTGTACATGGCCACGCAGCGGATGCGGCTCGCCCATCACGACGATGTCGACCGGCTGGCCGATTTGGATGCCGCGCAGCTTGGTTTCCTCGAAGTAGCCGTCGACGCGGAACGAGTTGCGGTCGACAACGGACAGCACCGCGCGGCCGGCCGGCACGTATTCGCCGACGCGCGGCGCACGGTCGTTCAGGTAGCCGTCGACGGGGCTCACGATCGTCGTGCGCTGCAGATTGAGCTTCGCGGTGTCGAGCGACACCTGTGCATCGGCGGCGGCGGCTTCGCCCTGCTCGACGCGCGTGCGGCTTTCCTCGACCTGCTCGCTGGCGACCAGGTTGCCGAGCTGCAGGTTGCGCGCATATTCGCGCTTTGCCTGAGCGAGCGTCGCACGGCGTTGCGCGAGCGTCGCCTCGGCCAGCCGCTCCGCGAGCGTGTAGCGGGCCTGGTCGATCACGAACAGCACCTGGCCGCGCTTCACCTCCTGGTTGTCGGCGACCTGCACCGCGGTGATGAGCCCCGACACGTCGGGCGCGACCTGGATCACGTCGGCGCGCACGTGGCCATCGCGTGTCCACGGCGAGAACATGTAGTAGTTGATGATCCGCCACAGTACGAGGGCGGCCACGACGACGACGATCAGGGTGAGCAGGATCTGCCCTGCCGAGAGCCAGGTTTTTTTCATGGTTAGCTAGCCACGAGATGGTGAGACACGATGACGACTGCGGCAATCACGAACACGTAGATGCCGAGGTCGAAGATCGAACGGTGCCAGACGAGGCGGTAAAAGCCGACGCGTTCGAGCAGCGCGCGCACGACGATGTTGATCAGGTAGGCGATCAGCATCAGCACGAGCGGAGCCGGCACGAATACGCCGAAGATGTCGATTTCGCCGATCATGGTCGCGGTCGGAAAGACAGGTTGGAAAGCGGGATCATGGAAAGCGGGATCATGCGCGCGCTCCGTCCGTTGCGGCATGCGGCGGCTGCGCGGACGCGGCCGGGTACAGCGACAGGCGCAAGCCGACGAGCGCGTGAAGCGTATCGCGCAGCCGGCGGTGTGTCGCGGGCGTGGGCGCCGCCGCGGGAGCGTCGTGCGTCGTGCCGTCGCCCGCCGATGCGGCCGACGTGCCGGGCAGGTTGCGGCCGGCCACGCGCTGCAGCGCGTCGTCGATCAAGGCGAGCAGCGCCGGCGGTGCAGGCTGTCGCGCATTCGCGGCCGCGCAGCGCGCGTAGTGATCGGTGACGCCGGCCAGCACGCGGTCGATTACGTCGGGCACGTCGCCTGTCAGCTTGCGGCGCGAGCGGCGCAGGTCGAGCGCGTTCAGCGCGATGCGCAGGTCGCGGAAGCTCTCGATCGACGGATGGCGGTGGTCGTCCGACGCACCGAGGCGCGGCAGCAGCTGCGTGACGCGATCGAGCATGCGCGATGCGTGGTTGCGCTGGTCGTCGAGCGGCTGCGTCGACGCGGAGCGCGCGACGTCTTCCCAGCCCGAACGCAGCAGGCGCCGCACCGCGAGTTCCGCGCCGAACGGACGGGTCGCGCGCGTCCACACGTACGCGAACAGCAGCCCGGCGACGCCCGCGAGGTTGCTGTTCAGGAACACGAAGAAATCGGCATCGTACGCGCTCTGGATGCTGATGAAGGTGGCGGTGTTCACCGCGACGAGCATCGTCACCATGTTGAACTGCGGGCGCGGCAGTAGCGTGCCGATCAGGATGAACGGCCCCGCGAACATCAGCACGAGCATCGGGAAGTCGTGCACGTGCGGCAGCACGACGAACAGGTACAACCCGGCGAACACCACGCTCGCGGCCGTCGACAGAAAGAACTTGAAAACCAGCGGCGCGGGTTCGTCGAGCGCGGCGAAGAAGCTGCACGACACGGCCACGAGCGTGACGGCCGCGGCACCGTCGTGCCAGCCTGACGAGATCCAAAGCGAGCATGCGAACACGATCGCGAGCACGACGGTGAGCGTCGAGAACAGCATCATCCCGCGATCGAAGAAGCGCTCGGTGCCGCCGAGCCGCCAGTGTCGGTAACGCGGCTGCCAGACACCCGACTCATTCGCGATCAGCGCGCGCAGCGAGCGGCAGTCCTGCCAGATGTCGATGACCTGATGCAGCCGCCACAGCGCGTTCGACAGCAGCGCACCGTCCCAGCTCGCGAGCGCGCTGTCGGACGGCTGCAGCGACGCGATGCGCTCGCGCAGATTGTCCGCGACCGGATCGTGGGCCACATCGCCGTCGGTGCCGGCCTTCACGGCCGGCAACGGCGCGTCGAACCACTTTGCCGCGTCGGCGAGCAGCGCGTCGAGTGCCGGCGGTCGCACGTGCAGGTCGCGCATCAGTGCGATCAGCGGATCGGCGAGCGAGGACATCAGCGGCAGGAACAGCTGCATGCGGCCCGCGAGCGCCTGCGCACGAGCGAGCACGCGCGGGTGCGCATGGTCGTAGCTCAGCTGGCTCAAGAGGAATTCGAGGCCGGTGATGGTCGCGGCGAGGCGTTGCCGGCATGCCGACAGCGCCTTGCCCGCGATATGCCCCGACAGCGTCTCGCGGCCGTAGAACGCGGCGTCCTTGAACCATGCGTCGGTGCGCTCGATCAGCGTGGGCGCGAGCCGGTTCGGGAACACGGCGCTGCCGACCACGCTCGCGCACACGATGCCGAGCACGATTTCCTCGGTCCGCGCGATCGCGACGTCGAAGATCGTCGACGGATCGGTCACCGTCGGCAGCGCGACCAGCGGCATCGTATAGCCGGCGAGCATGAACACGTAGCTGCGCGCGGTGCGGTCGGAGATCGCCAGGTAGAGCAGCGTGCCGCACCAGGTCGCGACGATGATGCTGAACAGGAACGGCGTCTCGACGAACGGCGGCACGAACAGGATCGCGGCGGCCGCGCCGAGCGCGGTGCCGAGCGCGCGATACAGCGCCTTCGAGCGCGTGGCGCCGACGAACGGGTTCGACACGATGTAGACGCTCGCCATTGCCCAGTAAGGGCGCGGCAGCTGGAAATACAGGCCGAGGTACAACGCCAGCATCGACGCGGCGAACGTCTTGCCCGAGAACAGCCAGTCGCGAAGGCTCGGATAGGTCATGACGCGGAATCGGCGGGGTGAGACGGACGCGATGCCGGATGCTGCGCATCGGCCGCGTTGAACGCATTCAGCACGCGCAGCGTCGCTTCGAGATCGGCACGCGTGACGCCCTTGAGAACCTGGGCGCGCAGCATGCGCAGGTCTTCCTCCATCTTCGCGGTGACCGCGCGGCCGGCGGCCGTCAGCGAGATCGTCTTCGCGCGGCGGTCGTGCGGATCCTCGTCGCGGCGAGCGAGGCCGGCCGCGCACAGCTGGTCGAGCAGGCGCACGAGCGACGGCCCCTCGATGCCGACGTGTTCGGCGAGCGTGCCCTGACGCACGCCTTCGCCGAGGCGGCCGGCAATCAGCAACGGCGTCGCGCACGCTTCGGACACGTTGTACGCCGTCAACACGGTGTCGCTCGTGCGGCGCCATTTGCGCGCGGTGAGCACCAGCAGGCTGCTGACTGCGAGGCGGAGGTCGTGCAGGTTGGTCATGGGCGAGATGATAGGGGCAAAAACATTCGATAGCAAACTATCGTTTGTGTCATCCGCATGTCATGCCGCACGCCGGGGCGCCGATCTGCAACGAGCAATTTAGGCGGTCGATCCGGGGATGGTCAAGTTGTCAGATTGCAAGCGTGCTGCGGATTCTTATGCATCGCCTGCAATCCGGCTCGAACGCGGCGATCGCACGTGGCGGGTTGGCGGTCAGCTCAGGGTTGTAGGGACGTTGTAAGCCCGATGCGATCCTGGATGACCGCGCACCGGCCACGCCAACCAACCGGATCGCGCCACGCGCGCCGCACCGTCCCGGTTCCGCACACGATTGCACTCTTTCTGAGCGACCATGTGGAAGCAACGACGGAGACATCGAGATGGGACGGACCGAGGTATCGGCGCGCTGGCACGACACGATCGGCACGGTGCACGGCATCGAGTCGAAATACAAGCGGCTCGTGTGTATATCTCGCACGAGGGCCTGCGCGCGTTGGCTCGCGCAGCCCTCGACCGCTGTTTAGCGCACGTGCGGTAACAACGCGCGCAGCCAGCATGCGACCGCCACCGCGCCGCCATCCGGCGTGCCGATCGCGCGTTCGCCGAGATAGCTCGCACGCCCCGCGCGCGGCGTCATGCCGGCCGTTCGTTGCGCGCCGTGTTCCGCCGCCTCGATGGCTTGCGCCAATGCGCCAGCTGGGTCGCGATCATGATCGAGCGCGCGATCGAACGCATCGGCGGCAGGCACCAGCGCATCGAGCATCGTCCGATCGCCGGCACGTGCGCCGCCCAGTTCGGAGATCGCATCCACCGCGCTGCGCAATGCCGCAGCCCAGTCGCGTGCCGACGGTGCGGCGGTATCCGCGGCATCGGCGAGCCGCCGCGACGCGCGCAGCAGCGCGGTCGCATAGAACGGCCCCGAACTGCCCGCGATCGCGCGGCGCAACGCGGTGCCCAGCGCCGCGAGCGTGCCGGCCGGCGTGCCGAATGCGGCTTCCGGCAACGCGAGGATCGCCTGCGCGGCGCGATGCATGCTCGCGCCGAGATCGCCGTCGCCGGCGGCCGTGTCGAGTTCCGTCAGCGTGGCTTCGTTGTCGATCAACGCTTGCGCGATCGCGTGCAGCGCCGGCTGCAGCCGCGCCGCCCACGCGTGGCCGGCCGCATCGAGCTGCGGCAGCGGCTGGTCGGGCGCTGCAGCCGCGGCCACCCGGATCTGCGCGTTGACGGCGCCGCCGCCGGGCCATGCGCGCGCGTGCGTCGGCGCGTCGAGCAGGGCCACGCGTTCGTCGTTCAGCCGCAGCAGCGAGATCGAGCAACCGGGCATGTTCAGCGCCGACAGGAACGTGCCGCCCCATGCCCGCGCGACGGTGATGCCGCGCCGGCTCAGGTTGTCGTACGCGGCGCGCAGCACGATCGCCAGTTCCATGTCCGGCGTCGCGCCGAGACCGTTGACGAGCAGCGCGACGCGTTCGCCGCGATCGAGCACGAGGTCGGCGACGATGCTCGACAGCAGCGTCTCGACCAACGCGTCGGCCGCCTGTGGCGCGGTGCGTTCGACGCCTTTCTCGCCGTGGATGCCGAGGCCGAGTTCGATCTCGTGATCGGCGAGGCTGAACCCCGACTTGTCGGCGCCGGGGATCGTGCAGCCGTCGAGCGCGACGCCCATCGTGCCGAGTTCGGCCGCCGCGTCGCGCGCGATTGCCGCGACGCGGGCAAGCGGCAACCCGCGCGCGGCGGCCGCGCCGGCCAGCTTGTGGATCAGCACGGTGCCCGCGATTCCGCGTCGCTGCCCGCGCTCGACGCGGCCGCGCAGCGACACGTCGTCGGCGACGATCACGGTCTCCACCGGAATGCCCTCGGCTCGCGCGAGTTCGGCGGCCAGCCCGAAATTGAGGCGATCGCCCGTGTAGTTCTTCACGACGAGCAGCGCGCCGTTCGGGCCGGCGCACGCGCGGATCGCGGCGAGCACGGCGTCGGTCGGGGGCGACGTAAACACTTCGCCGCAGACGGCCGCGCTCAGCATCCCTTCGCCGACATAGCCGCCGTGCGCGGGCTCGTGACCGCTACCGCCGCCGGATACGATCGCGACGGGGCGCTGCGACGGCTCGGGCAGCGGCTGGCGCACGAGCACTTGCTCGTCGCCGAGGATCGCGACATGCGGCGATTGCCGCGCGATGCCTTCGAGCATTTCGCGCACGACAGCGGACGGGTGGTTCACGAGCTTTTTCATGGCAACGGGTTCCTGACGGTGGGCCGAGGCCCGGCGGCACGCATGCGGTGCCGTCGGTTTTCGTACTGTGAATGGTAGGCGCCGCGCCGAATGCGGCGTGCCGCGGCCGGCGTTACGTAACATCGAAGCATTCGTAGCACGAATGTAACGAAAACAGAGCCGCTCATGGGCCAGAAATGTATCGATCGTGATCGCGGGCAGGCGCTTGCACGGGCGCGCGGATGCTGGCGTGGCGGCGGGACGGCCCGTTCGATTGGCGCCAATGGCATGGAAAATGCTGTTTCTCCTCCGGTCCTCAATCGAACATTCCATCGCCCGGACCGCGAGGAGACCACCATGTATCGAACCCGCATTGTCACGTCCACGGCGTTGCTCGCCGCCGCCGGCATGCTGGCCGCCTGTGGCGGCACCGACGTCGCCGCGCCGTCGAGCGCGGCCGCGAGCACCGGCGGCGCAACCATCGGCGGCAATACGCCCGGCAGCAACACCCCCGACGGGGGTTGGGGCACCAGCGGCGCCCCCGGCACGCGCGGCGTCGTGAGTACCGCGGGCGCGCTCGCGGCCGGCGTCGGCTCGACCGTCAGCGCGATGTCGTTACCGGTACTCGGGAATACCGTGACGCGCAGCGCAGGCGACACGATCTCGAGCGTCAGCACGATTTCGCGTGCCGCGGCCGATGCGCTCAGCGACGGGCTCGGCAAGATCGGTTCGACGCCCAACCCGGTCGGTACGACGGTCGCCGGCCTCGGCGACGTCGTCGGCGCAACGGCGAATCCGGTTGCGGGCCTCGCGCAGACCGTCCGCGCGCTCGGCTCGGGGCCGCTGGCGCCGCTCGCGCCGGTGACGACACCCGTCGGCGCGGTGCTCGACACCGTGGCCGGCGGACTCGGCACGGCGGGCAACACGGTCGGCGCGACGCTGGCATCGGGTGCCGTGCAGCAGGTCACGCAGCCGCTCAGTTCGGCCGTCACACCGCTGGTCATCACGGCCGGTCAGGCGACGCAGCAGATTGGCGCGACCACGGGCCTCGGGCAGCCGGTGGCCGGCTTGCTCGGGCAGGTCGGCAGCGCGCTGGCGACGACGGGCTCGCGGATGGGATCCGTTTCGTCACAGCCAGCCGTCGGCTCGGTGGGGGCGCTCGTCGGCGCGATCGGCAATACCGTCACGAACGCGGGTGGACTCGTGAACTACAACGGTCCGAACGGCGTCGCACCGATTCCCGGGCTGATCGTGAGTCTTGCGGGCGCTTCCGTCGCCACCGTGCAGAACGGTCCGTCGAACGGTTCGAGCCCGTCCGGCCCGCTCGGCGGCTTGCTGTCGGGGCTCGGCTCGACGCCGCTCGGGTCGCTGACCGGTGCGCTCGGCGGCACGAACGGTGCCGGTGCGGCGAGCCCGCTGGCGCCGGTGACGAGTCTCGTGTCGACGGTCACCGGCACGCTCGGTGGCGCGGCGGGCGGAGCCGGTTCCTCGGCGAATCCGCTCGCCCCCGTTACATCGTTGCTCGGCGGCGTGACGGGCGGCGTCGGGAAATAGTGGCGTACCGCACGGCGAGCGGCTGGACCACGCGCTGCTCGCCGTTGCGGAGGCGAGTCGCGCATCGGCTTCGCCAGCTCATGCCGGCGATGAATTGCGACGTGCCGAAGCGTCCGCCGCCCGCATTGCTGACTCGCGGCACCGCATGCAGCCGCGCGATCGCGCTTACTTGACTGCCGCGATCACCTTCGCGCGAATCAGCCGCGCACGCAACACGTTCCGGCTGATGCCGAGCAGTCGCGCGGCCTGGATCTGGTTGCGGTGACTGAAATCGAACGCGACCCGCATCACGGTATCCTCGATGCGTTCGAACAGGTTCGCGTGCGCCTCGTCGAACAGCGCGCACAGTGCCAGTTCGAGCGCATCCTGAGCGGGCACGCGGCCCGCCGCTTCCCGCACGCCGGCAGCCACGGCCGGCACGCATGACGACGACAGGTTCAGGTCGGTGTCCTGCAGCGCATCGTGGCGGCTCACCAGCAGCGCGTGATGGATCACGTTCTCCAGTTCGCGGATATTGCCGGGCCACGAATGTGCTTCGAGCCGGCGCGCCGCGCGCGGGTCGATGCTGCGCGACCCATGGCCGAGGCGGCTGCGGTATTCGTCGAAGAAGTGGCGCGCGAGCGGCAGGATGTCGCCCGGCCGTTCGCGCAACCTCGGCACGTCGAGCCGCACGACGTTGAGCCGGTAGAACAGGTCGCCGCGAAACCGTCCGTCCATCACCGCCTGCTGCAGGTCGACGTTGGTCGCGGCCACCACGCGCACGTCGATCGAAATGCCCGTGCGCGAGCCGAGCCGCACGACCTCGCGCTCCTGCAGCACGCGCAGCAGCTTGACCTGCATCGACAGCGGCAGGTCGCCGATTTCGTCGAGAAACAGCGTGCCGCCGTTCGCGGCTTCGAACCAGCCTGGCTTCGCGCCGACCGCGCCCGTGAATGCGCCTTTCTCATGACCGAACAGTTCGCTGTCGACGAGCGTGTCGGACAGCGCGCCACAGTTCACGGCGACGAACGGGCCGTCGCAACGATGACTGCCGTCGTGCACCTGGCGCGCGATCAACTCCTTGCCGGTGCCGGTCTCGCCGACGATCAGCACGTTTGCGTCGCTCGGCGCGACGAGCCGTACGCGTTCGAGCAGCGCGAGCGAACGCGGGTCGACGAACACGGGCGCGCGGGCGCGGGCCCGCACATGGTGGGTGGAGCGCTCGAGAACGGGCGTGCCGCGCGATTCGTCCGGCTGCGCGGCGACGACTCGAAGATTGACCGGACGCGGTGTTGCAAACAGGGAGGTCATGGCGATGAAGGCGTGAGTCGATCGAACGGTTCGAACCAGCGTCGACTGACGCCGCGGTCCGGTTGCTGCCTGGTTATCAGAGTGTTCAGTGTTTTGTGCCGAACGGGAAACATCGATTTCTGATAACGAAAGCCGGATTGCTGTGCAGGATGAAACGGTGTCCGATCGCAGCGATCCGACGAACGGGGGGCGCGAAACTGCTGATTGAGCAGCAGCGCATCAGCAACGCTGTTTCCGTCGGTTCATCGCGCTGTGGAATATCGATGCGATGCGATTGGTGAAACGCTTTCCATGGCTGTCTATTTGTCCGCGTAAGCCTTACCCGATGGGCGATTGAATAAAACTTCGTGATGCAGATGATCTCCACGATCGCGCATCCGTCGAGAATGGCACGCTCCTTGCGAACCCCACACCGTATCGGCGCGGCAACGCGCGGCTCGACAACGGGAACGCATGGCATGAGCAACACCCTCGACGTGGTCGCCCTGTCGGGCGGCCTGCAACGTCCGTCACGCACGCTGCCGATCGGCCTGTATGTAGCCGAAAGCGATTTCGACCACTACGAATTCGCGAACCCCGCACTCCGCGTACGCATCGCGCTCGCGATGGAGCGTGCGGCGCCGCAACTGTGTCCGAGAACGCTTGCCGCCGCGGCCGCATAGCCCGTCTTTCGTTTCACCCTTCGATCAGGACCTCTCATGAGCATTCACAAATCTCCGGCCGACGGCGTCAAATTCGCGTACTGGGTGCCGAACGTCAGCGGCGGACTCGTCGTCAGCACGATCGAGCAGCGTACCGACTGGAGCCTCGAATACAACCAGAAGCTCGCGCGCACGGCTGAAGCGGCCGGATTCGACTACGCGTTGAGCCAGATCCGCTTCACGGCCGGCTATGGCGCCGAACACCAGCACGAGTCGGTCTCGTTCAGCCAGGCGCTGCTGCACGCGACCACCAAACTGAAGGTGCTCGCCGCGATCTTGCCGGGGCCGTGGCATCCGGCCGTGGTCGCAAAGCAGCTCGCGACGATCGACCACATTTCGAATGGACGCATCGCGATCAACGTCGTCAGCGGCTGGTTCAAGGGTGAATTCACCGCGATCGGCGAGCCGTGGCTCGAGCACGACGAACGCTATCGGCGCTCGAAGGAGTTCATTCAGGCGCTGAAGGGCATCTGGACGCAGGACAATTTCACGTTCAAGGGCGACTTCTACCGCTTCAACGATTACACGCTGAGCCCGAAGCCCGTGCAGAAACCGCACCCGGAGATCTTCCAGGGCGGCAGTTCGCGTGCGGCGCGCGACAACGCGGCCAGCGTGTCGGACTGGTATTTCACGAACGGCAATACGCCGGAGAACCTGAAGGCGCAGATCGACGACATCCGCGCGAAGGCGGCCGCGAACAACCACCGCGTGCGGATCGGCGTCAACGCGTTCGTGATCGCGCGCGACACCGAGGAAGAGGCGCGCGCCGTGCTCGACGACATCGTCCGGCACGCACACGTCGAGGCCGTGCATGCGTTTGGCGATGCGGCGAAGGAGGCCGGCAAGGCGTCACCGGAAGGCGAGGGCAACTGGGCGAAATCCACGTTCGAGGATCTCGTGCAGTACAACGACGGTTTCCGCACGAACCTGATCGGCACGCCGCAACAGATCGCCGAGCGGATCGTCGCGCTGAAGGCGATCGGCGTCGATCTCGTGCTCGCCGGGTTCCTGCATTTCATCGAGGAAGTCGAGTACTTCGGCCAGCGCGTGCTGCCGCTCGTGCGCGAACTCGAGGCGCAGCGGCAGGCAGTCGCCGCGTGAGGTAGGCGGCCAGCGAGTCGCAGGCGGTCAAGCGGGCCGCGCCGGACGATCGAAGGGTGCGCCGGCGGCGGCCATCGTGAGCGTACCCGTTTTGACGTTTCGGATATCGAAACAGGAGGTCGGCGGCTGCCTGCACGGCGTCGTCAACCGATTCAAGGGCTTTGCCGGAAATTTCATGTCGACGGAAATCATCGAAGAAAACACGCAATCGCAAGCGGGCGCTACGTCCGTTCCCGTCATCGGCTCCGACGCCGAAGCGATCGACGTCGCACACCAGGTCGCGGCGCGACTGGCGGAGCACGCCGCGCTGCGCGACCGCGAGCGGAAACTGCCGTTCGACGAGATCGAGCTGTTCTCGTCGAGCGGCCTGTGGGGCATCACCGTCCCGCGTGAATACGGCGGCGCGGAGGTGTCGAGCGTGACGCTCGCCGAAGTGATCGCGATCGTGTCGCAGGCGGACCCGTCAGTCGGCCAGATCCCGCAGAACCACTACTGCCTGATCGAAGACATCCGCCTTGAAGGCAGCGACGCGCAAAAGCGCTTCTTCTTCGATCTCGTTCTGAAGGGCACGCGATACGGCAATGCGTTTTCCGAGGCCGGTGGCAAGAACGTGCTTGATATCCAGACGCGCGTGCGCCGCGACGGCGACGCGTTCGTGCTGAACGGCCGCAAGTTCTATTCGACCGGCACGCTGTTCGCGCACTGGATTCCGGTGCTTGCGCTCGACGAGTCGGACCAGGCGGTGCTCGCGTTCGTGCGGCAGGGCGCGCCGGGGCTGACCGTGGTGGACGACTGGAGCGGCTTCGGGCAACGCACGACCGCGAGCGGCACGGTGATCGTCGAGAACGTGCGCGTGAGCGCGTTCGAGATCTTCCACACGCAGCGTTCGTACGACCGCCCGACCTTCGCGGGCCCGTTTGCGCAGATCACGACCGCCGCGATCGACCTCGGCATCGCGCGCGCCGCGCTGCAGGACACGATCGCGTTCGTGCGGCAGCATGCGCGCCCGTGGATCGACAGCGGCGTCGAACGCGCGAGCGAGGACCCGCTGACGGTCGCGCAGATCGGCGATATCGCGTACCGCGTGCATGCGGCCGAAGCGCTGCTCGCGCGCTCGGGGCGCTTCGTCGACGCGGCGAAGCGCGAGCCGGGTGAGGAGGCGGTCGCGCAGGCCGCTATCGCGGTCGGCGAGGCGAAGATCGCGACGACCGAAGTGTCGCTGCTTGCCGCGAGCAAGCTGTTCGAACTCGGCGGCAGCAAATCGACGCTGGCGAAATACAACTTCGACCGCCACTGGCGCAACGCGCGCGTGCACACACTGCACGACCCGGTGCGCTGGAAGTACCACGCGATCGGCAACTACTACCTCAACGGCGTGAAGCCTGCGCGCCATTCCTGGAATTGACGGGCGGCCGCCGACGCCGACGCGGCGCACGCCGCACCGGTTCATCCCTGACGAGGCAAATCGATGAGTTATCCAGCAACATCCGCGCAGGCGCTGCCTGCGCAAGACGCCGCGCCGCAGGCGGGCGGCCTGCGGCGCAACTACCTGAGCCTGCCCGAACTGATCGCGCAGTCGATCGGGCTCGTCGGCGTGTCGGGCGGGATCGGCGTGCTGATCCCTGCCGTATTCGCGACGGCCGGTAACGGCACGTGGCTTGCATACGTGTTCGCCATCGTCGCGCTGCTGTTCTCGTCGTGGAGCATCTCGGTGTTCGCGCGGGATGCGGCGTCGCCGGGCGCGCTGTACGCGTACGTGTCGGCCGGCATCGGACCGGTCTGGGGCGCCATCTGCGGCTGGTCGCTGCTGATCGCCTATGCGGTGGCAGCAGCAGGCATCCTGGAGGGAACGATCAACACGTTTCTCGTGCTCGGCCGCGAAACGGGGCTGCTCGGTAGCGCGACGCCGGTCGGCACGGTGCTGGGCCTCACGATCGTTACCGCGTTCGCCGCGTGGTATATCGCGTTTCGCGACATCCGGCTTTCCACGCGCTTCACGCTGCTGGTCGAACTCGCGACGTTGCTGCTGATCGCCGGCGTCGTGATCGCGACGATCGCGTTCGGCACGCATCCGGTCGATCGCGCACAGCTGACGCTCGAAGGCGTGAAGCCGACGCAGCTTCAGCTCGGGATGGTGCTCGCGTTCTTCAGCTTCACGGGTTTCGAGAGCGCGACCGTGCTCGGCGCCGAGGCGCGCGATCCGTTTCGCGCGATTCCGCGCGCGGTGCTGATCAGCGTGGTCGGGCCCGCGATCCTGTTCGTGATCGGCGCATACGGAATGGTGAGCGCGTTCCACGGCCAGACGCCGCCGCTCGACCGCGTTGACGGCCCGCTCGCGGTGCTGGCGCATCGACTGGGGGCCGGGTGGATCGGCGTGCTGATCGACGCGGGGGTGGCGTTGAGCTTCTTCGCGGCGTTCTTCTCGTCGATCAATGCGGCGGCGCGGATCGTCTACACGTTCGGGCGGCAGGGTGTGCTGCATGCGTCGACCGGGCGTGCGCACGCGACGAATGCGACGCCGCACGTCGCAGTCGCGTTGATTGCGGCGCTGGCGCTGGCGGCCGCGCTGGTGTTGACGGCGCGGGGCACGGCGCTGCTCGATTCGTACGGCTATCTCAGCTCGATCGCGACGTATGGCTGGCTGCTCGCCTACGTGCTGGTCGCGATCGGCGCGCCGCTTTATCTGCACCGGCAGCGCAAGCTTCGCGCGCGGCACGTGGCGATCAGCATCGTTGCGGTCGTGCTGCTCGCGATTCCGCTCGCCGGCAGCGTGTATCCGGTGCCGGAAGGCGTCTACGCATGGCTGCCTTATGTGTTCGTCGCGCTGCTGGCGATCGGGCTCGGGTGGTTTCTGGTGCTGCGCGTCCGGTTTCCGGAACGGTTGCGCGAGCTGGAAGCCGAACTGCTGACGAAGTGAATGCGCTGCATCGACGGCGCGTTCAAAGCTTGATGTGCGTGACAGCCGGCAGTGTGGCGTCTGCTGGCCGATTTCATTTCAGCCATACTCGCGGCCATTACGCCACACCCGCCATCTTCGATGCGTCGACAACCATCTGCACACCGAGGCCGCCGAGAATAAGACCCATCGCCCAGCGCTGCGCGAGCAGCAGCATCGGGCGCCCGTGCAGGAACTTCGCGATGCTGCTCGAGCAGATCGCCACCAGCCCGTTTGCCGACGCGAACGCGGCGATCAGCAGTGAACCGAGAAATAGCGACTGGCCGAACACACTACCTTGCCGGTAGTCGATGAATTGCGGCAGCAGCGACACGAACAGCATCGCGAGCTTCGGATTCAGCACGCTGGTCGTCGCGCCCATCGCCAGCAGCCGCAGCGGCTGCTCGTTCGGCAGTGTCCGCACCTCGAACGGCGAACGACCGCCGGGCCTGACCGCCTGCCAAGCGAGGTACAGCAGGTAGGCCGCACCGATCGCGCCCAGCACGCTGCCCGCATAAGGCACGCTCATGAACAGCGTCGTGATACCGAACGCCGCGCCGAACATGTAGAACAGGTAACCGATCATCACGCCGGCCAGCGAAATGAGCCCGGCCGCGCGCCCTTGCGCGATCGAGCGCGACATCACGTAGACCATGTTCGGCCCCGGCGTGACCGCTAGCATGCCGCCGATGGCGAGAAATCCGTAGAGCGATCCGGACGTATGCATGTTTTCCGCTTCCTGCAACGAGTGCTGACGGGATTCATTGTCCGACCGTGGAGGTGAACAGTAAAACGGGATAAACTGAATCGATTGATCAGATTTTCTGAATGAAATGAAGAAGCTCGACCTCGATGTGCTGGCGATGGTGGTGGCAGTTGCGGAATCCGGATCGTTCGCGCAGGGCGCGCAGGCCGTGCATCGGTCGCCGTCGGCGGTGAGCATGCAGATCAAGGCGCTGGAAGATGCACTCGGCAAGCCGCTCTTCATCCGCGATACGCGCAACGTGACGGCCACCGACGACGGCAGGACGCTCGCCGAATACGGGCGCCGGATGCTGGCGATGCGCGACGAGGCGTGGGCGTCGGTGGTGCGTCCGGAGATCCGCGGCCGCGTGACGATCGGCGTGCCCGACGACTACATCTCGTCGCTGCTGCCGCAGGTGCTCGGCAAATTCGCCGCGATGCACCCGCGCGTGGAAGTGCGCGTGATCGGCCAGCCGAGCAGCGCACTCGTGCCAATGCTGAAGGACAACACGGTCGACCTCGCGTGTCTCACGCGGATCAAGGGCGTGACCGGCGAGCTGATCCGGATGGAGCCGATCGTCTGGACCGGGTCGCCGAAACGGAACGTCTGGGAAGAGCGGCCGCTGCCGGTGGCCTTTTTCACGCACGGCGGCAGCATGGCGCGCGATCACGCGATCAAGGCGCTGAACCGGCAGCACATCCCGTTCCGGATGTCGTATGAAAGCCCGAGCTACCTCGGACTGCTCAGCATGGTCGAGGCCGGGCTCGCCGTCGCGCCGCTGGCGCGTTGCTGCATTCCCGATCATCTCGTTCAGCTTTCGGAGGCCCACGGGCTGCCGCCGCTGGGGGAGCTCGAGGTCGTGCTGGCGCGCAGTGCGCAGTCCGCGCGTGCGCCGTGCGACTACCTCGCCGAGCAGATTCTCGACGAATGGCGCGCGTGACCGGCGATCATCGGATCGCGGCCTGACCCGCGGTGTTTCAGCACGACTTCAGCAACCATTCGCGGAACGCGACGAGCGACGGCAGCGTTTCGTTCCCCGGCGGATAGACGAGGTAATAGCTGCGCTGGCTGGTAATCGCGTCACCGATCGACACGAGCTCGTTGCGGCTCAGTTCGTCTTCCACCAGCACCTTCGGCACCAGCCCGATCCCCATCCCGGCCCGCACGGCCTGGATCAGGTGCGACGTCAGCTCGAAGCTCGGGCCGATACGCATCTGGCGATGGTCGAGCCGATAGTGCGAGAACCATTCGGCCCACGCCTGCTGGTTGCTCGTTACGCCCAGCAGCGTCTGCTGCGCGGCCCAGGCAGGCGTGCGTGCTTCGGCCTTGCGGCGCCTGCCCGCGTCGGGGCTCGCGATCGCGATCAGGAACTCGTTGTACAGCCGATGCGCGTGCAGGCCGGGCCAGTCGTCCGCGCCGACGGTGATGGCTGCGTCGAGGTCGTCGTTGAGGAAATCGATCGCGCCGATCCGCGAATGAAGGTGCACGGTCACGCCCGGATGCGCGGCGTAGAAGTCGTGCAGGTGCGGCAGCAGCCATTTCGAGCCGAACGTCGGCAACGTCGCGAGCCGCAGCGTGCCGGCGCCGGCCTGGTGGGACATCGCCTGCAGCGTCGCGCCGCGGATGCGCCCCAGTGCGCCGCTCAGCTCGACGAAGTAGCGGCGCCCGACTTCGGTCAGCTTCACGGAACGGCCCTCGCGCCGGAACAGCGGCACGCCGAGTTGATCCTCGAGCGTCTGGACCTGCCGGCTGATCGCGCTCTGGCTCAGCGACAGTTCCTCGGCTGCACGCGTGTAGCTTTCGTGTCGCGCGGCTGCCTCGAACACGAGCAGCAGCGACATCGATGGGGTGAGGCGACGGTAATTCATGAGTTTTATGCAATATTCGCCGGATGAGAATTCGTTTGTTTCTCGCGGAATTTACAAAGATACTGGAATTCCCGGCCGCGTGGAAACTTGCTCAAAACTCATGTTTCCGAGCACGCGAGCACACCGGTACGTCCACCTTGCGCCTTTACCCCATGTCGATCGCCCCGTTGCCTCGTCCCGCCAGCCCGCCCGCCAACGCGTACCGTGACTTTCTCGCCGCCCTCCAGGCGGCCGGATTCGCCGGGGAAATCCGCGCGGACCATGCGAACCGGACGGTTCAGGCCACCGACAACTCGATCTACCAGCGCCTGCCGCAAGCGGTGATCTGTCCCGCGCATGCGGACGACGTCCGGCTGGTGGCCCGGCTGCTCGCCGAGCCCGCGCACCGCGACGTCGCGGTGGCGGCGCGCGGCGGCGGCACGGGCACCAACGGGCAGTCGCTGACCGACGGTGTGGTCGTGGATCTGTCGCGCAACATGAACCGGATTCTGCAAATCAACGCGGACGAGCGCTGGGTGCGCGTGCAGGCGGGCGTCGTCAAGGACCAGCTGAACGCCGCGCTGAAGCCGCATGGCCTCTTTTTCGCGCCCGAGCTGTCGACGTCGAACCGTGCGACGGTCGGCGGGATGATCAACACCGACGCGAGCGGGCAGGGCAGCTGCACGTACGGCAAGACACGCGACCACGTGCTCGCGCTCGACTTCGTGCTGATGGGCGGCGAGCACCTGCACAGCGACGCGCTCACGGCCGACGAACTGGAGCGCCGCTGCGCGCGGCAGGACCGCATCGGCAAGGTCTATCGCACCGCGCGCCGCATCAGCGACGACAAGGCCGCGCTGATCGAAGCGAAGTTTCCGAAGCTCAATCGCTGCCTGACCGGCTATGACCTCGCGCACCTGCGCGAACCGGACGGCCGCTTCAACCTGAACAGCGTGCTGTGCGGCGCCGAAGGCTCGCTCGGCTTCGTCGTCGAGGCGAAGCTGAACGTGCTGCCGATCCCGAAGTATTCGGTGCTGGTCAACGTGCGCTACGCCGGCTTCATGGACGCGCTGCGCGATGCGCGTGCGCTGCTCGAACTCAAGCCGTTGTCGATCGAGACGGTCGACTCGAAGGTGCTGATGCTCGCGATGAAGGATTTCGTGTGGAGCAGCGTGGCCGAGTATTTTCCGCAGGACGACGCGCGTCCGACGCTCGGCATCAATCTGATCGAATTCAGCGGCGACGATGCCGACGACGTCGATGCGCGCGTGCGCGCGTTCGTCGAGCATTTGCGCACCGACACGAGCGTCGAGCGGCTGGGGCACACGCTCGCAACCGGCGACGATGCGGTGAAGCGCGTGTACGCGATGCGCAAGCGCGCGGTCGGCCTGCTCGGCAATGTGCAGGGCGAGGCGCGTCCGCAACCGTTCGTCGAGGACACGGCGGTGCCGCCCGAGAATCTCGCCGCGTATATCGCCGAATTCCGCGCGCTGCTCGACGGCCACGGGCTGCAGTACGGGATGTTCGGTCACGTCGACGCGGGCGTGCTGCACGTGCGCCCGGCGCTGGACATGAAGGACCCGCGGCAGGCCGCGCTAGTGCGGCCGGTGTCGGACGCTGTGGCCGAACTCACGCGGCGGCACGGTGGCCTGTTATGGGGCGAACACGGCAAGGGCGTGCGCTCCGAATATGCGCCGGCGTTCTTCGGCGAGCTGTATCCGTCGCTGCAGCAGTTGAAGGCCGCGTTCGATCCGCACAACCAGTTCAACCCGGGCAAGATCGCGACGCCGCCGGACAACACGCTGCGGCTGCTGAAGATCGACGAAGTGCCGACGCGCGGCGACCATGACCGGCAGATCGACGAGCGCGTGTGGCAGAGCTACGGCACGGCGATGCACTGCAACGGCAACGGCGCGTGCTACAACTTCGATCCGGACGACGCGATGTGCCCGTCGTGGAAGGTGACGCGCGAACGCGTGCAGTCGCCGAAGGGGCGCGCGTCGTTGATGCGCGAATGGTTGCGTCTGCAAGGACAGGCCGGCATCGACGTCGTCGCGGCGGCGCGTGCGCGGCAGCCGTTCATGCGTGGCCTCGTTGCCCGCTGGCGCAACAGCCGCGCCGCGCGCAGCGGGGAAGCCGACTTCTCGCACGAGGTGTACGACGCGATGGCCGGCTGTCTCGCGTGCAAGTCGTGTGCGGGGCAGTGCCCGGTCAAGGTCAACGTGCCCGAGTTTCGCTCGCGTTTTCTCGAGCTGTATCACCAGCGCTACCTGCGGCCGCTGCGCGACTACCTGATCGGCTCGCTCGAATTCACGATGCCGTGGATGGCGCGCGTGCCCGCGCTGTACAACGGCCTGATGCGCGCCGGCTGGGTGCGCATGCTGCTCGAGCGGCACCTCGGTATGGTCGACAGCCCGCTCCTGAGCCGCTTTGACCTCGCGGCCGTGATCCGGCAGTGGAACGTGCGGCCGGCCGATCCGCGGGCGCTCGCCGCGCTGAGCGATGCGCAGCGCGCGCGCAGCGTCGTGATCGTGCAGGACACGTTCACGCGCTATTTCGATACCGAGCAACTGGCGACGCTGATCGAGCTGGCCGCGCGCGTCGGCTTCCAGGTGTGGCTCGCGCCGCTCGCGCCGAACGGCAAGGCGCTGCACGTGCAGGGCTTCCTTCGCGCGTTCGAGCAGGCGGCGATTCGCAACGCGACCCAACTGGCCGCGCTCGCGCGCTCAGGCGTCGCGCTGGTCGGCCTCGATCCGGCGATGACGCTCACGTATCGGCAGGAATACCTGAAGGTGACGGGGCTCGCCGACGTGCCGAAGGTCGCGCTGCCGCAGGAGTGGCTGCTGCACGCGCTGCCGGAGGCAGCGGCGGGCGCGTGTTCGGACAGCGTATCAGCACCGTATCGGCTGCTGCCGCATTGCACCGAGAAGACCAACGCGCCGGACAGCGGCAAGCAGTGGGCACAGGTGTTCGCGCGTCGCGGGCTGCGCCTGGCGGTTCAGGCGGCCGGCTGCTGCGGGATGTCGGGGACCTACGGGCACGAGGCGCGCAACCTGCAGACGTCGCAGGCGATCTATGCGCAATCGTGGGCCGCGCATGTCGATGCGCCGGAAGAGGAGGGCGAAGCGCTGGCGACCGGGTATTCGTGCCGCAGCCAGGTGAAGCGCATGTCCGCGCGGCAGGTGCGTCATCCGCTGCAGGCGCTGCTCGATCACGTGCGTGCGGCGGTGTGACGGGCGGGCCGCGCGTGTGGCGCGGCAGCAGGCGTGAAGGTATCGGGCGCGCGCCGGATCGAACGACACGTGCGATGCCGCGACTGACGCCCGTCCCGGCTCACGAGCCGGCTTTCGCGGTCTTCCGCACGCGCGGCTTGCGCGCTGCCGGAAACGCACCGACGCCGCGCGGCCGTTTCGGCTCGATACCCGTTTTACCGATGACGTGCCGGAAATCGATCTCGTGCGCGGCGAGCGCACCGATCAGGGTCGCGATGACCGCGAGGTGGGAAGGGACGGTGCCCTTGCTCGAATAGTTCGTGATGGAACTTTCGTTCATCCGGATCAGGCGGGCGAATTCCCGAGCCGTCAACTGCGCTTTCTTCAACTCCTGTTGAAATTCCGCATACGCCATTGCACACATGTCGCTTCATCTCCGCAAAACTTGAATCGGCACCGCACGGCGCCGGCGCCGACGGATGGCGTTCCCGTCGTGCCGGCGTCGCGGGGCGTTACATCTTCACCTGGTCGAGGAAGGTCTTCTTGCCGCTCTTGTAGCCGTAGATCGAGATGATCCCGTGCGTCAGGTCGCCCTTCGCGTCGAACGTCGTCGTGCCGATCACGCCGTCATACTTCGTCGACGGCATCGCCGCGAGGATCTTCGCCGGGTCCGTCGAGTTCGCGCGCTTCATCGCGTCAACCGCGATGTAGACCGCGTCGTACGCGAACGGCGCATCGAACTTGATACCCTGGTTGAAGCGCTTCTGATACTTGGCGAGGAACGCCGCGCCGCCCGGCATCTTCTCGAGCGCGGCGCCGGCCTGCGAGCACAGCACGTTGTCTGCCGCCGGGCCGGCCAGTTCGGCGAGCGAGTCGGTGCACACGCCGTCGCCGGACAGGATCTTCGCGCGCAGGCCGAGCTGCTTCGCCTGCTTCGCGAGCGGGCCGCCGGTGGCGTCCATGCCGCCGTACATGATCGCGTCCGGGTTCTCGCCCTTGACCTTCGTCAGAATCGCGCGGAAGTCGACCGCCTTGTCGTTGGTCGCGTCGTGCGACAGCACCTTCAGGCCGAGCGCTTTCGCCTTCTTCTCGAACTCGTTTGCGAGACCCTGGCCATAGGCGGTCGAATCGTCGATCACCGCCACGCTCTTCACGCCCTTCGACTGCGCGTAGCTCGCGAGCGCCGGGCCCTGCTGCGCGTCGGTCGCGACGACGCGGTAGGTCGTCTTGAAGCCTTGCTGCGTGTAGGTGGGGTTCGTGGCCGACGGCGAGATCTGCACGATGCCCGCGTCGCTGTAGATCTTCGACGCCGGGATCGACGTGCCCGAGTTCAGGTGGCCGATGACGGCGACGACCTTGTCGTCGACGAGCTTCTGCGCGACCTGGGTGGCCTGGCGCGGGTCGGCCGCGTCATCCTGTGCGTCGAGCTGCAGCGTGACCTTCTTGCCACCGATCGTCAGCCCCTTCGCGTTGATTTCCTCGACCGCGAGGCGCGCGCCGTTCTCGTTGTCCTTGCCGAGGTGCGAGATGCCGCCCGTCGTCGGTTCCACGCTGCCGATCTTCACGACCTGGTCGGCCATCGCGGTCGACGCGGCCGCGAACGCGGCGGCGGCCAGTGCGACGGTGATCAGGGGTTTGCAGCGCATGCCGACAGTGCTTCGTTCCATCTGCCATCTCCGAATTGAATGTCTTTCTATTGACGTCTCGACCGGCCGGCTGCGGGCCGGGGCGATCGGACGAGTCTCCGTACCCATCATGGGCTTCGCTTGCATGCCGCCCGGGCGAGCGACTGCCCCGCGCCTGACGCCATGCAATTCGTATGAATATATCCGAAGCCGATTTTGCGCGCTGCGGCGAATCGCGTAGTGGGCGGCGCGGCACGGTTCGGCGCCCGGACTGCCAGGGTGCCGGATGCTGGAAATCGTGCGCCGCAGCGAGCCAAAGGCTGTGATTCGCTGTCGATGGCCTTACGACGGTATCCATTATTCGGCCGGTCGCAGGGGCGAAGCCATGGACACTGATGTGCGGTCAGTCGGGAACTGTTCGGTCGATTTGTCTGCACAGTTTGGACACTCGCCTTCGCGCAGCCGGGTTCATGGAAAAGCTTCCTCGAGTGCAACTAACGGTCAAGCCCGTCGGCATCGACGAATTGGCGCAGGCCGACGGCCCGCACATTGCACTCGGCTCCGCAGATACCGGAGTTCGCCTGGGCCTGCCCGCTTCCGGCTCGACGGGCAGGTGAGGTTATGCGTTGCGATCCCGACCCTGCGATCGCCCGCGCAAGGCGACCAGGATCACGCCTGCAATCGCCAGCAGGCCGCCGCATACCGTCTCGATGCCGGGCCGCTCGCCCGTCAGCATCATCGACAGAGCTGTCGCCACCGCTGGCGTAAGATAGAGAAAGTTGGCTGCGCGCGCCGCACCGAAATAGCCGAGTGCGAAGGTCCAGGTCGCGTAACCGAGTGCCGCGGGAAATACGCCGAGGATCAATACCGCCAGCGTCGTGTCGTGCGACGCGCCGCCGAGCGAGTCGAGCGCGCCGGGCAACCAGGGCGTGAGCAGCAGCGCACCGGCCAGCAGCGTGTACGCGGCGCAGGGCAGCGCGCCGTATACGGGAATCAGCCGCCGCTGCAACACGAAATAGCTCGCCGAACACAGGGCCGCACCGAGAATCAGCGTGCTCCCCGAGCCGAGCACAAGCCCGCCCGGCTGCCCGTGCGCAATTACGCCGATGCCGGCGAGGCTGACCAGCGAACCGAGCCATCCCCACCGATTGAATCGTTCGCCGAGAAACATCGCGGCAAGCACCGCGGTGAAGATCGGCAGCGTGTTCACGATGAAACTCGCCGCGCCGGCCGATACGGTTTGCTCGCCGGTATTGAGCAGTGCGTTATAGAGTGCGATGCCGAGGAAACCGCAGGCCAGGAAGCGCAACGCATCGCGTTTCGTGGGCCTTGGAGGCCGTCGCCATGCAAGCCACGCGATCACGAGCAACGCGGCGGTAGCAAAGCGCGCCGCCGCGAGTTGCAGGGGCGCCAGGCCGTGCAGGCCGATCCGGATGAACGGGAATGCGGAGGCCCACGACATGATCGTGAACGCGACCGCGCCTGCCGCGACGAGCGGTTGTCGCGCGCCGCGCGACGACGGTGAGGAAAGGGTATTCATGCGGCAATGGTGCGATGTCGCGAGATGTTAAGCTAGCGCACAGATCAACATCCAGATATGACCATGACTCACAGCTCGGTTCGGCGGCGAGCCGCGAGTCCGGCGCGCGCAAGTCAGGTGACGGATGCGCTGCCGATTGCAGCGCCGGCACCTGGCCCGCGGCCGCCGCTCGCCAGCCTGGAGACCGTGTGTACGGTTGCGCGTCAGGGTTCGTTCCTGGCGGCCGCCGACGTCTCCGGCGTGACGCACGGCGCGATCAGCCGGCGGGTGGCCGCCGTGGAAAACTGGCTGGGCATGGCACTGTTCGAACGTCATGCACGCGGCGTGCGCCTGACGCCGGACGGGCAGCGCTTCGTCGGGCGGATCGAACAGGCGTTTGCGATCATCGACAGCGCGGCCGATCAGTGGCGCTCGCCGCGCACACCGCGACTGGTCAGGATGAGTGTGGTGCCGGCATTCGCGCAGCTCTGGCTGCTCGAGCGGCAGCAGGCGCTCGAGAGCGAGGCACCCGCGTTGCGCATCGAACTCGGCATCGAGCTTCGCAACGTCGATATCGCCGGCGGCGAAGCGGATCTGTCGATCCGGTATGGGCGCGGCAACTGGCGTCAGCTCGAAACCCGCGCGTTCATGCCGGAACGGCTTTATCCGGTCGCGCATCCGCGGCTCGCCGCGCAACTGGCAAAGATGCGC
Organism: Burkholderia sp. Bp9012; assembly: GCF_003853825.1. Classification (NCBI taxonomy): domain Bacteria; kingdom Pseudomonadati; phylum Pseudomonadota; class Betaproteobacteria; order Burkholderiales; family Burkholderiaceae; genus Burkholderia; species Burkholderia sp. Bp9012. The sequence goes on from NZ_QTQA01000031.1 coordinate 67,955, forward strand.
CGCCGGCGCGGCGATGCCGCGCTGTTCGAGATGCCGCTGCTGCACGATTCCGACGTGACCGGATGGCGCACCTGGTTCGAGTCGCTGGGCATTCCGTTCAAGCCGCGGGCGCAGGATCGCCGTTTCGAGGATTACAACCTGGTGCTGGCGGCAGCCGAAGCCGGGCTCGGCGTGGCGCTGGCGCGAACGCCGCTCGCGGACGCATATCTGAAGCGCAGCGAGCTCGTTCGGGTGAGCCGTCGTGAGGTCGATTCGCCGCTCCGTTATCACTTCGTGCATGCGAAGGGGGAGAATCGGCCGGAGGTGCTCGCGTTGATGGAGCGGATGCGGGCGGCGCTGGGGGAACAGAGTTAGGTTGTGTGGGCGTGGGGGCCTGCTTCGGCGGCGCGCCCGAGGCCTGTGCGTGGATACATACAGATGGGCCGCGGGATCGTCGACAATGCGACCGCGGAAAATGATGAGGTTGGAGAGATGAACGTAAATCGAGTAATTTTGCAGTCGTTCGGATGCACCGGAGGTACACGATGAACAGACCAGACAAGTCGTCGAAAGCGCGTGCGGCGCTCGATCAGTTGTTCTCCGGCATTGCGCCGGCGGATGCGAAGAGCGCGTCACGCCCGGGCAATCCGTTCGATGCGGCGGGGGACGATGTGTCTACCGACGCCGACGGCCGGGTGGAAGTGACGCTATCGACCAGAATCCAGTTGCGCGGCTATCCGGGTGCGGACGCGTTCATGAAGCGCATGGCCGAAGCGTGGGGCCTCGAGTGGGGGACGTACGATAGCGTTCAGGCCATCGCGAAGCTGCCTGCCGGATGGCGATCGCGCCGGCTTCCGGAAGTTACGCAGATCGTCGACGGACACGACGTGCTGCGCGCGGAGAGCAGCCTGCAGGGCGGCGAGATGTCGTATCTGAAAGTGAACCCGCGGTACTACATCGACGCCCGCAAGGGGTTCGGCTGGGGCAAGTCATCGAAGGCGTCCGACGATCCGGATCTCGATGGCCCCGACTGGAACTGCTTCGTGATCGATCGGGAAAAGTCCATCGAAGTGCACGAATTGACGACATCGTCGCTGAAGGCCGATATGGACAATGCCCGTGCGACGTTGCTGAAATGGCTTGACGAGAACTATCCCAAGCATCGCGATCCGTTTGCGTACTGGACGGACTGCGAAGGGGCGTCGTAACGTTGCGTGGCGGCCCGGGTCGGTATCGCACGCACGAGTTGCCCGATCGTAGTCGCAGCGGATGGGCCGCACGCCGCGGCGATACATCAGCCGGTCGCCATGGGGGCGCCAATTGAAACGAATCAGTCCGGTCCCGATTCTCTGGGCGGCGTTTGGCGCGGCGGTCGGGTCGACCGTCATCGAGCTGCTGCTCTGGTCGATCGCCGGCGATGATGCCGTCCGGAATCTGTTTCGCGATGCGCGCCTGACGGCAGCCATCGTGTTGGGGCGCAGCGTGCTCGGAACGTCCACTGGCTTCGATCCGATCGTCATGGGTGTCGCGACACTCGTGCATGCCGCGCTCTCGCTTGCCTATGCGGCCGTGCTGGCGATGGTGGTGCGGAACATGTCGCTCGGGGCGGCGCTTCTCGCAGGCGGCGTGTTCGGACTCATCCTGTACGGCGTCAACCTTCACGCCTTCACGGCGATCTTTCCGTGGTTCATCGCGGTTCGCGGCGCGATCACGCTGGTGGCCCATCTGGTATTCGGGGTCACGGCAGCGGCTGTCTACCACGTCGTCAAACGCCCGGGTTGACGCTCACCGCGGCAACGATTGCCGACGGTTCCCGCTTCCTTCATTCGCATCCCGACCCCTGGAATAACCGGGCGTGCTGCTTCGTTCTGCTGTCAGGAGACCCGATACGAAGCGGCGGCCCGTTACCGCCGCGCGATGAATCTTGCGCAAGCAAACCGGCGTGCCGGGCGCCGCCAGTGACACCGGTGGTGGAGTGGTCGGGGGCAACAATGCGGGAGCCGATCATGTGCACCGTGTTTCGATTCGGAATAGGCATCGTCTGTCTTTGCCTTTCCGCGCCTGTCCTTGCGCAAATGGACGACGAATTGCCGGACTACGGCACAAACTGCCGCGCGGTCGTCGCGCACGCGAACATCGACGGCACGGAGCAGCAAATCGTGGGGCGAGCGTGCCTGCAACGCGATGGCACATGGCAGATCGTGCAAAGCGACGACGGCAGCGTGCTGTGGTACCCGGCGGCGGCCTATCCGTATCCCGACCCGTGGTACTGGGGGCCGCCGCTTTTCATCGGCGCGGGCGTGAGCTTCATCTTCGTCGATCGGTTCCGTCATTTCCACCACTTCGATCACTTCAACCGGATGGATCATCGCCACTTCGGCATGCCGATGGGGTCGGGCTTTCACCGCGGCCCGTTCATCGGCGGCGGGGGCCACGGGTTCGGCGGCATGCATTCATTCGGTGGCATGAGCGGGGGTGGCGGATTGCGGCGGCATTAGGCCGGCGTTTCGACGTACGGCAACCGCGTCGCCCGGTTCGAACGCCAGGTCGATCTGAACGTCTCGAGTGGGAACGCGACAGCGTAAACGGCGCAGGCGCGCACCATGGTGCGCGCCTGCGTGGTTCGCGCGATGCGATGTCGCGATCAGAACTTGTGGCGAATCCCGACGACCGCGAGTTCCTGCGTATCGGTGCCGGAGTTCACGCCGTACGAGCCGACCGACGCGGCGGCCTTCACGGTCGCACCGCTCGCGTTGAGCGTATTGCCGCTCGCCTTCTGATAGCCGAACAGCGCATACAGGTCGGTGCGCTTCGACAGCGCGTAGTCCGCGCCGAGGTTCACCTGGTTGTAGTGTGCGGAAGCCGGGCCCGTCAGCGACGTGTAGTTGTAGCCGACGCCCGCGCGCAGCGCCGGCGAGAACTGCCAGTTGAAGAACGCCGAGCCGTTGTTGAACTTCGCGTTCTGCGTGAAGGCCGACAGCGTGTCCGCGCCGTATTGCGTGTTCGAATACGCGAGGCCGAAGGTCGCCGGCCCGGCCACGTACTGGCCGGCCACGCGCACGATCTGGATCGACTTCGCGCTCGAGAAACCCTGGTTGATCACGGTGTTGAACAGCGTGTCCGAGCTGCTCGACCACGTGCGCACGCCGTTCGCGACCGTCGAGCCGCCGTTCGCGTAGAAGAAGCCGGCACCGAGCGACAGCGGGCCGTTCGCGTAGCTCGCGCCGAAGCTGTACGTGCGGCCGTTGCCGGTGGCGCCCGCGACGCCGCCGAAGCCGTACAGCGCCTCAAACTGGAAGCCCGAGATCAGCGGGCTCGTGTATTTCACCGAGTTGCTGACGCGCAGGCTGTTGTCGTAGTTGTCGAGGTCGCCCGGCGTCGAGAATACGCCGCCGAAGTAGTTGTCCTGCGTGAGGCCCTGCACGAGATCGACGACCGGATCGTACTGGCGGCCGAGCGTCACGGTGCCGTACGTGCTGCTCGCGAGGCCGACGACGGCCTTGCGGCCGAATTCGCGCTGGCCCTGGCCGAGCGCGCCGGTGCCGATGTTGAAGCCGTTCTCGAGCTGGAACAGTGCGGACAGGCCGCTGCCAAGATCCTCGATGCCGCGCAGCCCCCAGCGGCTGCCCGACAGGTTGCCGCTGCTGAACTTGATGAGGCTCGACGCGTTGCCGCCGCTCGCGTTCTGCGCGTTGTGCACGTATGCGATGCCCGCGTCGGCGATGCCGTAAAGCGTGACGCTGCTTTGCGCGTGCGCGCCTGCGGCGCAGAGCGCGGCCGGCAGCGCGAACAGTGCGAATGAGCGGATTCGTTTCATGGTCGGATTCCCCCGTTGGTCGATTTGTTTGACGAGTCGGTGAACGATACGGACAGCGCATCGTCAAGGGAACCAACAAATTTTCGAATCCTTATGAGGCGGCTCGAAGATGAATGCGCGCGCAACGAGCCGGCGCCCGGCGCGCGGGGAACCTACGCGTCGTGCCGGCGCGACGCGTTTCTCAGTACGAGCGTCATCAGTTGCCTGCGCGAGTCGACGCCGAGCTTTGCGAATGCGCGTTTCGCATACGTATCGATGGTGGACGTCTTGAGGCCCATCGCCTGCGCGATCGCGGCCGACGTCATGCCCTGGATGAACGACGCGCACACATGCATCTCGCGTGCGGTCAACCGTTCCTGCCATTCCGGCAGCCATTGCGCGACGAGGTCGAGGTCGAGATCGAGCGCGTCGCGTTGCCCTTCGTCGGCGGAGATTGCGCCGAGCAGGCGTTTGTGGGTGGACGCCATCGGCAGTACGACCTGCGACAGATGTTTCAGCAGGCTCAGCTCCTTCAGCGAAAACGGCGGCAGCCGCCGCGAACGCGCGATCGAGATCGAGTAGCGCGTGCCGCCCGTCACGCCCGCGATCACGCATTCGTCGTGAATATCGCCGGCATCGAAGAACAGATGCCGGAGTTCGCTCGCGACGCGCTGCGACGATACCTGCAGCAACTGCACGTCGCTTTCCGTTTCGAGGGCCGCGTACGTGGCGTCGTCGCTCGCATAGCTGCGGTAGTAGTGGCGCATCACCTGCGCGACCAGCTCGGGCTCGCGGCCGAAGCTGCCGATCCAGCCGACGCTGCGCCGGCCCGACGATGCACTGCGTTCGTAGTCGAGATGCACGGCGTCGAAGTCGACATAGCGCACGAGGGTGTCGTAGACGGCGCGCATGAATTGCGGCGTCCCGACGGCTTGTGCGATGTCGCCGAGCGTTTCCGTCACGAATGCGACGTGGCTCAGCGGGAGATCGGGGGCGGGAAGCGCAGCGCTCATGGCGTCGTGTTTCGAAGATTTCAGGTGGCGCTACAGGTATCACGAATATTTTCGACTGCCTACGCGGGAATCTACCCAAACGGCCCTCATCGACATCGCCGTTTGTCCCGGTTTTCGGGACTGACGGTGCGGGCCGCGATCTCTACATTGACCCTTGTGCTGAACGCCGCTTGACGGCGTTGACGCGAGTCCGGACCGGACCGGGCGCAACAGCCGATCGCCATCACAAGGAGAATCCTCATGCGTATCCGTATTCGCCCTCGTCCAGCCTTCCGCGCCGCGCTCGCCACCTCGGCGGGGCTCGCCCTCGCGGCCGGCCTGTCCGCTCACGCGGGTGAGTCCAACCTGAACGTGTACAACTGGTCGGAGTACGTCGCGAAGGATACGGTACCGAACTTCGAGAAGCAGACGGGCATCAAGGTCCGCTACGACAGCTACGACAGCGACGATACGCTGCAGACCAAGCTGCTCGCAGGCAGCTCGGGCTACGACATCGTCGTGCCGACATCGAACTATCTCGCGCAGCAGATTCAGGCCGGCGTGTATCAGAAACTCGACAAGTCGAAGCTGCCGAATCTCGCGAACCTCAACCCGGCGCTGATGAAGATGATGGCGAAGGCCGACCCGGGCAACCAGTACGGCGTGCCCTGGGCGTGGGGCACGACGGGCATCGGCTACAACGTCGAGGCGGTCCGCAAGCGGCTCGGCGACACCGCGCCGACCGACAGTTGGGCGTTGCTGTTCGACCCGGCGAACGCCGCGAAGCTGAAAGCCTGCGGTATCTCGCTGCTCGATGCGCCGGACGCCGCATTCGCGGCGGCGCTGCAGTACATCGGCAAGGATCCGGAGAGCAAGAACCCGGCCGACTACCAGGCGGCCTACGACGTGCTGAAGAAGATCCGCCCGTACGTGACGCAGTTCAGCTCGGCCGGCTACGCGGACGATCTCGCGAACAACGACGTATGCGTCGTGCTCGGCTGGTCGGGCGACGTCAGCATCGCGCGGCGGCGCACGCAGGACGCGAAGCGGTCGTACGAAATCCGCTACGTGAATCCGAAAGAAGGCGGTCTGCTGTGGTTCGACGTGATGGCGATTCCGAAGGATGCGCCGCACCCGGAAGCCGCGCTGAAGTGGATCAACTATATCGAGGATCCGAAGACCAACGCGGCAATCACGAACGAGATCTTCTATCCGAGCGCGAACAAGGCCGCGCGCGCGTTCGTGACGCCCGCGATCGCACAGGATTCGAACGTCTACCTGCCTGACGGCACGCTCGCGAAGACGTCGCTTGCGATGCCGCGAAGCGCCGACATCGCGCGGATGCAGAACCGTTTGTGGCTGCAGCTGAAGTCGGGCGGTTGAGGGCGACGACGATGATCCAGCTACTCGCGGATGCGCCGGCCGCGGCCGGCGCGCGCCACGATGCCTTCGTGCGCATCGAAAACGTCGTGAAGAAATTCGGCGACAGCACGGCCGTCGACAACGTGAACCTGACGATCGCGAA
>NZ_QTQA01000032.1:0-68594 GCF_003853825.1 Burkholderia sp. Bp9012
CGCTTGCCGCTCATACTGACCTCCTCGGTTGCCGTAAATTATGGCTCGAAGATGTCTACGAAAGGCTGGCCGGTCCAGGGAAAGAAAACGATGGAAGTGGAAATTCTCCGCGAAGCAGTGGAGTACGCTCAAGAGAGCGCAGATCTTTGGCTGACTTCTTTGGTTTGTAGGATGGCATCGATCATCTTTCAGTTGCGATTTGCTAATTCGGCAGTCGCTCACTGTGCATAGGGCACGGCAATCATCGCGATTGTGTCGTCGCGCCGGACAAGTGCCTGACCGTTCAGGCAAAGTAACACGCCGCTTTCAGGTGAACGAACCGGTACGGGTGGCGTTGTACGCTCGATGTAGTGATGAACACCTAGAACGTCTCCCTTCCGAACCGATTCACCTAGGGCGACTCGCGGTTCGAAGAGCGTCGTATCGTCGGCCAGTAGTGTGAATTCCGGCCCTGGTACGTACAAGACCCGCGAGACCGGAGCGGGCCCCTGGTTCTCGCTCGCCTGCGGGAGGTGACCAAGGTGTCGCAACAGTCGATGCAGGCCGTCGTATGTCAGATCAACTGTCTCGGGCACGACCAGCGCACTGCCACCCAGTTCGCTAGCAAGCATGAGCTTTCCGGCTCTCTCGACGACATCGTCGATCATTACGTCAGCATGGTCTTCACGCAAAAGGACCGTGAAGGGAGCCCCAAAACTTCGTGCCGCGGCAACACATGCGGCCGTGCGTGATTCGTCTGATTGCTCGTGAACGAACATGCACGGATGAAAACGTAACGTTCGACCGCCCGAATGGAGGTCAACTACGTGATCAACACGTGGAACGATCTCGTACGAGAGGAAATGTGCAAGGCGCTGTGTGACCGACCCTCGTGCATTCCCGGGAAATTCCCGATTCAAGTTGCAACCGTCCACCGGCGACAGCCGGGTTCCCGCCAGCGCCGCGGGCAGATTCAACGAAGGGACGATAAGGATTGAGCCCGAGATCTCCCGCGGATTGAGCATGTGAGCAAGCTTCGACAGCGCAATCTGACCTTCGTACTCGTCACCATGACTCCCACCGAGCAACAGAGTTGTCGGTCCGGTCCCCTGCCGAAGGAAGAAAGCCGGAATGCGCAGATTTTGCCACGCGCTCGTGTTGGTGGAACTTGGCAGTTCCAAGTAGGAGACCTGGCGGCCATCGCGTTGCCAGTCAATGTTCAGTCGAGTCATGGGGGCACCTCTGATCGAGTTCGATATTCGTTCTTCAAACGACAACGGCTACGCAACGACCCGACCCCATTATTGGCCGTGATCACGGGATGGTTTGCATGTAGCTCGTTCGCCTTGTTGGATCGTGAAATCTAGTTTAGACTAAAAAGTACACCACAATCAAACAGTGGCGACGGCAAGGTCGCCAGGCATGCGGAAGCTGTTCCGAGTGCGCCAAGCGTCCGCGGTGTCGAACGTTTCGTGAAGCCAAACCTGTCAGAGGAGATAGCAATGAGGACGCACGGAGTTCGAGCAGTCTACGCAGTGGCGATGTCGGCAATGATGGCGTTTGGGGTGCAAGCGAGCGCGAAAGAGATCACGACCATTCGGTTCGGTGTTGAAGCGGCCTATCCTCCGTTCGAATCGAAGGCGACGTCGGGACAACTGCAAGGTTTCGACATCGACCTTGGAAATGCGCTTTGCGCGCAACTGAAGGCCAAGTGCGTGTGGGTTGAGAACGCCTTCGATGGCCTTATCCCTGCGTTGCAGGCGCGCAAGTTCGATGCGATCGACTCCGCAATGAATATCAACGCCAAGCGTGCCGAACAGGTCGATTTCACGGTGCCGATGTACCGGACACCCGCGCAGCTCGTCGCTCACAAGGGGAGCAAGCTCCTGCCGACGCCTGAATCGCTTGCCGGACACAGCGTTGGCGTCCTGCAGGGCTCGATTCAGGAGCAGTATGCCAAGCAGATGTGGGCGCTGAAGAATGTCAATGTTGTGAGCTATCAGACGCAAGACAACGCATATGCGGACCTCGTCTCGGGTCGTATCGACACGACGTTCGTGGACGCAACGGCCGCCAGTCTCGGATTCTTGAACCATCCCAACGGCAAAGACTTCGCATTCGCTGGCAGTCCCGTCAATGATGCGAAAATCATCGGGACGGGCGTTGGCCTTGCCGTGCGCAAGGGCGACAACGAACTTCGTGAAGCGCTCAATGGTGCATTTGCTGAGCTCAAACGCAACGGCACCTACCAGCAGCTTCTGAAAAAGTACTTCACCGTGGATCTGGCCGTGCACTGAAAGTCGACAACCGTGCGCTGCGTCGGGTCCACATAGATTCGGACACACGGACATGAGCAGAGCACAAACTTCGGCAGGCGGTTTTACTGGTAAAGCGAGCGAGCGGGAGAAGACCGGCGCAACGAGGGGCGGGAGGCGACAGGCAGGGATGGGGCAACTCGCCCCACATCGCGCGGTTGCCGATGCCATTGCACAGCTTTTCCCCCCCTATACGGAGGTCGTGCTCCACGACTTGGCGACGCAAACAGTTGTACATGTCGCGAACAATCTGTCAAAGCGGGAGATCGGTGACGATTCGGCACTTGAGGAAATCGGCTTTGACGCGCAAGAGAACGTGATCGGGCCATACGAAAAGCTAGGCTGGGACGGTCGCAAGGTTCGATCGATTAGCGCCGTACTACGGACTGAAGCAGGCGAGCCCATCGGCGTCATGTGCATCAACTTCCATCTGGCGGCACTCGACCAGGCGAAGCAGGCACTTGAATTGTTGGTATCGAGCGCGGTGTTGCAGCCGCAGCCAGAGAAGCTGTTCCGTGACGATTGGCAGGACCGAGTGAACGTCTTCCTTGATCACTGGCTGCACGATCGCAAGCTCGCGTTGTCGATGCTTACTCGGGAGCACAAACGGGAACTCGTTGCAGCGCTGTATGCAGAAGGCGCGTTCAACGGCAAGAGTGCAGCGAACTATGTCGCGAAGGTGCTCGCACTTGGACGCGCAACGATTTTTAACTACCTGAAAGAATTGAGAGGTGAAGGGTGACGGAAGATTTGTTTGACAGGATCGAAGAAGCGCATCTCGCGATTCGTCCGCAGGTGGCAGTCACGCCGCTGTCGTTCAGTCCCATGTTGTCGAAACTGACCGGATGTCAGGTGTATCTGAAGTGCGATCACCTTCAGCATACCGGCTCGTTCAAGTTTCGCGGAGCGACGAACAAGGTGCGACTGCTCGACAACGAGACGCGCCGCAATGGTGTTCTCACCGTGTCGAGTGGGAACCATGGTCAGGGTGTGGCGTTGGCGGGAAAGCTTGCAGGCGTGCCGGTGACGGTCTACGCAGCAAGCACGGCATCGCCCGTTAAGCTCGACGCCATTCGCGCACTCGGCGCGGAGGTCATCACCCTCGATGACACGAATCTTGGCGTCGAACTGGAAGCGGCCCGCCAGGCGCAACTGAAAGGGATGAAGTTTGTATCCCCTTACAACGATATCGACGTCATCGCAGGCCAAGGCACGGTTGGCATCGAGATTCATGAGCAAGCCCGCGACGAGAGCGTGGATATCGCGGCAGTGTTTGCATCGGTGGGTGGGGGCGGCCTGATCTCCGGCGTGGGCACGGTAATTCGGCGCCTGATTCCGAAAGCTGCAGTGGTGGGATGCTGGCCGAAAAATTCGACAGCACTCTACAGCTCCCTGCAGGCCGGGAAAATTGTCGAGAGCGACGAACTCGACACGATCTCGGATGGTACGGCTGGCGGGATAGAGCCGGACAGCATCACGTTCGACATCAGCCGGGAAGTCATCACGGACACCAGTCTCGTGACCGAGGAAGAAATCAAAGCGGCAATGAAGTTGGTCGCGCAGACCGACCGCTGGATGGTGGAGGGCGCGGCAGGCGTCGCTTTGGCATCGATGCTGAAGCTCGCGCCCGAGTATCAAGGAAGTGCAGTGGCGGTTGTCCTTTGCGGTCGAAACATCATGCTGGAAAAATTCATCGAGGCCGTCAAATGAAGATCTGGAACAAAGAAGAAATCATCGCGCGATTCGACGCTGACCGTGCGGTTCGCATGATCGAGAAGGGGTTCATCGCTTACTCGCGCAAAGCGGTGCTCGTACCGCCGATTCAGAACTTCTTCTTTGAAGCAGCCAATGGCGATTGCTGCGTCAAGTCCGCATACGTCGACGGCGCAGACACCTTCGCCGTCAAGGTGTCGGCAGGCTTCTACAACAACCCTGCAGTGGGCTTGCCCACCAACAGCGGCCTCGTGATGATCTTCTCCGCCAAAACCGGAGAACCTGTCGGCTTGCTGCAGGATGGCGGGTGGCTGACTTCGGTACGCACGGCGATCGCCGGCCAGCTTGCCGCGCGCGTACTGGCGCCGTGGGAAGTGCGCGGTATCGGCATCATCGGTACGGGGGACCAGGCAAGGTTCCAACTTGAGTACCTGAAGCCGATTACGACTTGCCGCGAGGTTCACGCTTGGGGACCCGACGCTGATCAAGCCGCCCGGTTTGCGGAGGACATGTCCGTACAGGGGTTCAACGTGCACTTGCACAGCACTCCGGAACTGGTTGCACGAAACGCTAACCTGATCGTTACGGCAACGCCTTCGCGCGAAGCCCTGCTGAAGTCCGAATGGATCTCCGACGGCACGCACATCACTGCGGTTGGCGCAGACGGACACGGGAAGCAAGAACTGGATCCGCAGATCGTCGCACGCGCAAGCGTGATCGTTGTCGATTCGATCGAGCAATGCAGCAAGTACGGGGAAATCTCGCACGCGTTGTCCGCTGGATTGATCCAGCAGGATGCGTTGCGAGAACTCGGCGACGTACTCGCGAAATCCGGGCGCGCGCGCGACGACTCGAACGCTGCTCAGATCACTATTGCGGACCTGACCGGCGTCGCCGTGCAAGACGCACAGATCGCTGACAGTGTTGTCAGTCAAGTCGCGTAAAAGCCGGACAACGCAGCTTTTTTGGAACGCTGATGGACGACTTCGGTTTGCCATCAGCACTCTCGACCGTGAGGTGGAAGCCAGTTGACCGCGCTCTCCTCAAACGACCATCAGAGTTCGTGCCAGGCGACAGATCCCTTGATCCAACGTCGTGCGCAAGCGTCGGAGCCGTTTTGATATCGTGTGCTCGAGGATTCGATGAATGCGGCCGACAACGAGATGCCACGCGCGGCGAGCGCCTTTCGCGCGAAAGATTCGACGGTGATTCGTAGTACTCGACCCGGAGGCCAGTGACGCCATTCTTGAGGAACTGCTCATACTCTCGCGATATTGCTCGTCGAGATGCACTTAGAACCTGGTACCCGCGACGTCCTGGTCCTTTCGCGAATTGCCGTTACCCTTGATTCATCGACCCCTTCGCCGGCGAAATAGAGTTCGATCAGGAGCTCGGGCGGCCCCGTCTTCGGGGCGGCGACAACCGCCGACTGCACACCCTGGTGGAACGCGAAGGCACGCACGCCAATCACATGCTGTAATTGCCTCTCCGGCTAACGGTGGAGGTTGCCATGGAAACGTATGTGGGTCTCGATGTCTCGCAGAAGGCGACAGCGGTATGCGTAGTGGACAGGGACGGCAGCGTGGTCTGGCGTGGAACTGTAGCTTCGAATCCTGAGGCCATCGCCGACACTATCAAGCAGCAGGCTCCTGAAACCAAACGCGTTGGTATGGAAACGGGGCCGCTTGCGGTGTGGTTCTATCACGGGTTGCGCGAAAGGAATGTTTCTGTCGATTGCATTCATGCTCGCCATGTCCATGCCGCGCTCGCAACGCAGCTAAACAAGACCGATAGCAACGACGCTTATGGCATCGCGCAACTCACGCGTAGTGGCTGGTATCGCGCGGTCGAAATCACAAGAGTATTGCCAGCCATGAAGTCCGACTACTCCTCGGCGCGCGTAGCCAACTGATCAGTATGCGCACCAGCTTGTACAACCAGATCCGGGGTGTGCTCAAAACCTTCGGCGTTGTGCTGCCTCCAGGAACACGTAGCACTTTCGAGAGGCTCGTCGAAGAGTGTACGCCATCGACATCACTGATCCGCGGGGTGATCGGTATCCTGCTCGACAGTTGGAGGCATATTGACGGGCAAGTTCGCGAAACCGACCGCGCGCTCCAGCGAATTGCACGCGCAAGTGATGTCTGTCGACGCCTGATGACCGTTCCGGGCGTCGGCGTGACAACGGCAGTCGCATTTGCTGCTGCAGTCGACAATCCGGAACGACTCCGCCGTGTCGGCGACATTGGCCCTTATCTCGGGCTGACGCCAAAGAAGTATCAATCAGGCGAGGTGGACCACAACGGTGGAATATCCAAGACAGGCTGCAGGCTCACCAGACACATGCTGTTCGAGGCGGCGTCGGCCTTGATACTGCGTCACAAGCGCGACTGCGCACTCCGACACTGGGCGCAATCACTAATCCCCAGGATCGGCTTGCGCAAAGCGCTGGTCGCAACCGCGCGCAAACTCGCCACGCTATTACTCTCAATGTGGAGAAGGGGGAAGGAATTCAACCCGGGATAATCGAGTACCTGCGCTCGTAACTCGCTTCGCTTGTGCAACTGTCGCACTGGTTCATTCAGGCTGATTACGTCGCCGCAACGATTCCTTGACGCGCTTTGCGGAAAAACCGCGGCAATCACATCGGAACGTTGTAGCGACCATCTAACGGCACGTTGTGGCGCGAAAGCGACCACGAAGACGACAAGGAAACGGCTGGTCTGAACCTTATCTAGGAGCAGGACCTATTGACAGCAATTAGACGACAAGCGCATCTATCGTCTGTACCGTGAGGCAGGACTGGCTGTGCGGCGCCGTCGCAAGCGCCGCGGCGTAATGATCGAGCGGGAGCAACTGGCGTTGCCGGGCGCGCCCAACGAGGTGTGGTCAATCGATTTCGTAATGGATGCGCTTTTGAACGGCCGGCGCGTGAAGTGCCTGACCGTCGTCGACGACTTCACGAAAGAGGCTGTCGACATCGTCGACGACCATTGCATCTCAGGTTTGTATGTCGCTCGGGCATTGGACCGTGTAGCTCGCTTCCGTGGCTATCCCAAGGCGCTGAGAACGGACCAGGGCCCCGAATTTACGAGCCGCGCGCTTGACCAGTGGGCCTATGCGAACGGCGTCACACTGAAGTTGATTCAGGCGGGCAAGCCGACGCAGAATGCGTACATCGAATCGTTCAACGGCAAGTTCCGCGACGAATGCGTTAGCGAGCACTGGTTCACGACACTCGCGCACGCTCGGGCTGTCATCGCGGCATGGCGTCAGAACTACAACGAGCAAAGGCCGCACAGCGCACTGAACTACCTTGGCCGTCAGAGTTTGCGGCGAAACATCGGGCAACCGCGAATGCTCCTGCCGCTTTCTAGGAGTCGGTTTAAAGGGACTTTGCTAGAAGCTCTTTGGCCTTATTGAGGGGGGCAGGTCAAGCGGAAACGACTCAACGGCATGACAGTAAGGGGTTGTGCAGGATAATTCGAGTCCGGCCTCGTCAAGGGGTTTTCATTGGCCTAGGACGGCTAGACTTTGCTTCGCGGGACGAATACCCGCCGATTTCGTTGATATGAACGGTGTGTCATCCCGTTCACGCCGCTCGCGGAATCCTGAAGGCTGACATCGCGGCCTGCATCGAACTGGCCTGATGCTCGAGCGCGGTCGCGGCGGCACTCGCCTGTTCGACGAGCGCCGCGTTCTGCTGCGTCATCTGGTCCATCTGCGTGACCGCCTGGCCGACCTGGTCGATGCCCGCGCTCTGCTCGACGGTGGCCGTCGTGATCTCGGTCATGATCGTCGCCACGCGCCGGACCGACGACACAATCTCGTCCATCGACTGTCCGACCTGCGTCACGAGCGTATTGCCGTCGCGTACATCGTCGATCGACGCGCCGATCAGTTGCCGAATCTCGCGCGCGGCGCTCGCGCTGCGCTGGGCCAGCGTGCGCACCTCGCCCGCGACGACCGCGAAGCCGCGCCCGTGCTCGCCCGCACGCGCCGACTCGACCGCCGCGTTGAGCGCGAGGATATTGGTCTGGAACGCGATGCCGTCGATCATCCCGGTGATCTCCGCGATCTTTTGCGAGCTCGTGTTGATCACGCCCATCATGTCGACAGCGCGGCCGACCAGTTCGCCGCCGTGCTGCGCGAGGTCCGCCGCACTCGCCGCGAGCGTGCTCGCCTGCTGCGCGTTGTCCGCATTCTGGCGTACCGTCGACGTCAGCTCTTCCATGCTTGCGGCCGTCTCCTCGAGCGAGGCGGACTGCTGCTCGGTACGGCTCGACAGGTCGAGATTGCCCGCGGCGATCTCGCGCGCCGCCGTGTGAATTGCGTCGCTGCTGTCGCGCATGCCGGTGACGGTCGCGGCGAGTCCGACCTGCATCCGCTTCATCGCCGCGAACAACTGGCCGATTTCGTTGCGGCCGGCATCGGGCACCGTCACGGTCAGATCGTTCGATGCGATACGGTCGAGCAGCGCGGCTGCATTCGCGAGCGGCCGCGACACGATCGCGCGCAGCGCGAAGTGCGTCGCGGCGATCAGCGCGAGCGCCAGCGCGACACCGAGGCCGACCATCGCGATGATGCGCGCGTATGCGGCGTTGTCGTCGTCGATCGTGTCTTCCGCCAGTTGGTTGGCCGTGCGCTGGAATTTCTCGACGTTCGCCGAATACACCTGGCCGGCGAGCGTGATTTCCTTGTCGTTGATCTCGGCATACGCGGCGGTATCGCCGCTGCGCAGCGCGTCGGTCGCGCGGGCGAGCACGCTCGCGAGATGCGTCGACGATTCGACCAGCGCCTGCTTCAGGCCGGCACCGAGGCTGCCGATCGGCGCGGCGTCCTTGAACGCCTGCGTTTCCTTTGCCGACAGGTCGAAGGTGCGCTGCGCGCTTTGCAATGCCGAGTCGCGCTGCGCCGGGTCGTTGTGTTCCTTCAATGCCGAATACGCGCGCACGAGCGCCGATCGGGTGCGGGTGCTGTCCTTGTACGCATCGTTGACGAGCGACGTCTGCGCCGCGATCGCGTGCAGACGTTTCGCGTTCGTGTTCGCGCTGCCGAGCGCAACGACCCCGACGATGCCGCCGGCGATGATCATCGCGGCGAACGCGGCCAGCACGGCGAGCAAACTGCTTTTTACCTTCAGATCGCGCATGGTGAATCGACTCTCGAAGTTATCCCTTGTCGGTTAACGACAGCGACTTGTTCAACTTGAGTCGATCGCGCGCAATTTCGATGCAGGACCCGGCATCGCATGCGGGCGAACCTTGCGAAGCGAGCGGCACGTGTGCGATGCCACCCGTTCCGTCGCAAGCAGATCAGTTCGTCCCGTCGTACGTGACGATCTCGACCCAGTTCGCGCCCTTGCCGACCGGATACTTGCCGATCGCGTCGAGATGGCCCGTGTGCCGGTCGATCCGGTACACCGCGAGCGTCGGCGACAGTTGCCCGGCCGCGAGCAGATACGCGCCCGAAGGATCGATCGCGAAGCCGCGCGGCTGCTGCTCGGTCGCGAACGTGCCGATCCGCGCTAGCTTGCCCGACACTGCATCGACACGGTACGCCGCGAGCGTGCTCGACGTACGCTCCGACGCGTAGAGGAATGTCCCGTCCGGCGTCAGGTGCAGGTCGGCGCCCCACGGCTTGTCGCCATGAAAATCCGGCGGCAGGATCGATACGGTCTGGATCGGCCGCGCATCGGCGCCGCCTTGCGACAGCGCAATCACGTGCAGCTTGCCATCGAGCTCGTCGATCAGGTATGCGAAGCGCCCGTTCGACGAAAACACGAAATGGCGCGGGCCCGACTTCGCCGGCAGCCGGTACGCGGGTTCGGCAGCATCGGTCAGCTTGCCGTTCGACGCATCGAACGGCAAGCGCAGCCACGCATCGGCGCCGAGCACGGACGCGAACGCGTAGCGACCGTCCGGCGACTGGCGGATCGCATGCGCCATCGGGCCGGTCGTGATCGTCTGCTGCACGTCGCCGGCGACACCGTTCTCGCCGACCCGGTTGACCGCGAGCAGGTTGCCGCCATACGACGCGGAGAACAGGTAGCGGCCCGACGCATCGGTCGACACATACGCCATGCTGTCCGCGAGCGGCGAGCGGCCGAGTTCGATCAACCGTCCGTCGAGCGGATTGATCGCGAAGCTGATGACGCGATAGGGCGTCGAGCGCAGCGCCGCGTACAGCCGGTGATGATCGGGCGACAACGCCATCGGCATCACGGTGCCGTCGACCGGCACGGTTTCGATCGCGCGCAGCGCGCCGGTCGACGTGTCGACGCCGAACACCGAGATGTCGCGGCTGTCGCTGTTCGATACGTACGCATACGTCGCGGCGTGCGCGAGCGAGGAGGCCAGCGCGAACGCAGCCGCCGCAACGGCACGCATGAGTGTTTTCGTGTTCATGGGGCTCTAGGTGAAGTAAAGGAAGCGGTGGATGCGGCTACGGAGCCGGACAACTTCGGTCGTCCGGCACAGCGTCGGGAGAGGCGCGCAATCGTAGAATTTGAATACCGCACACCCGTTGAGCTGGCTCGGCAACCACGTCGAGAAGAATGGCATGTAGGTGACGATTTTGATCGCACTGAAGACGCAAGGTAATGCCGTCACGCCATCTTCGTGGTCTCGCCGATCGACACGTTGCCGATCGCGCAGCCTGCGCCAGCAGCTCATGCCCGAAGCACATCTCATTTCCTGAAGAAGCATTTCCCAGGGAGCAGCGGACTGCAGCGCGAATAGGAGGTCCGCCAGCAAGGCGCGATCGTCGAGCGGCTTGCTGACGGGGTATCGCGTCCGGCGCGGCCTCGGTAGTGGCAACAGCGGTTGGATGAGTAGCCACAGTTCGACATTGAGTATAGGTTTGGCCGTGGCCTCCTCATCGGAGAAACAACGAAGAGGTTCACGGAGTAAGCGACGGGGTAGCAGCCCCTCGCAGTTCATTTTGTTAGGGTTTCTTAGATCTGCGTCGGAATGGTGATGCTGCTTGGGCAAGACAAGGTCGGACCGTTGTCCGTAATTGGTACCACCGTGCCGTTCGAACTGGTCGAGGTCGTCACGCTGCTATGGTCGCCTACCTGAAGTTCGCCATCCGTAACCGAGAAGGCCCCGCCGCCACTGATCTGGCTATTGGTGATGCGGATCCCGGTGTCACCCGATTTTGGCACACCCATCAGGTTGTTCGAGAGCCCGACAATGGCGCCCTGGGTCTTGGTGGCGGTAGCGATCACGTTGTCGATGCTCACATTCGCGATGATCGGCAGGGCGCCGCCGGTACCGGACGCATAGGTATAGGTGAACAGGAACGGCTGCTGGACGTTGCGCATGCAAGTGTTCCGGTAGGTCACGCCCGTGGTCGCGCCACTATCCTTGGCAGTCTGGTCGGTCTTGATCCGGTAGCCATAGTCGGTGCCGCTGAATTGAACGGTGTCGACCGTCACCTGCGATACACCGGGGCTTGCGAGCGTGGTGCCTGCCGCTTCCTGTCCGCCGATCGAGATGCCGTGGCCGCCGCCGACCACGCAGTGATTGATGTTGACGTTCGATGTGGCCGCACCGCCCGCGTTGGATTTAATGGCGATATCGTCATCGCCGGTATCGAGCAAGCAGTTCTTGATCGTGGCGGTCTGGGTGCCAATGATGTCGATCGCGTCGGTGTTCGGTGCGAGATCGTTGCCGCTGGAATTGCGTTTCGGGTTCGCGTAGATCCACACGCCGTCGATCGTGACGTTCTTCGAGCCCGATTCGATCACCAGTTGTTCTTTCGGCGAATTTCGAATGATCAGCGCGTTGTCGGTGGCGTTGGTCGAACTCGGAAGGCTGATGATCGACTGCGATTTCCCGGCATCGGTGAAGTTCGAGCCGATCTGCAGATTCGAGCCGGTGATGGCAATCAGCTTCGGCCGGGGTGTGTTGTTTTGACCGACTGCTGCCGGCCAATAGTCCTGTCCGTCGCCATCGATCGCACCGGTGCCGGTGATCGTGACGTTGCTGAGATTGCTGCCTGCCAACATCGCACTGCTCGAGGGTTGCGACGGCGAACCTTTCAGCGTGAAGCCCTTCTCGAGCTTCAGTACGATGTTGCTGGAAAGGTTCACGCTTGTGATAACTGCCGTCGATATGCCGTTGTTGCTGGTCAGGTCGACCAAGCCTGGGCTGCTGCTGGTGCCGCTACCGGAACACTGCTTGATGGCGTTCTGCAGGTTGGTTGTATTCGTGCTCGGCACGCTACTCCATGGCGGCGTGCACGTCTCGGCCTGGGCAGCTGCTGGCACGGCGAGCGCCGCGAATGTGGACAGCGCCAGTGTCGCGCGGATGCTGATTTTCCCTTTCATCAGGTTTTTCCTTGTCTTCAAATGGAGGAGGGGGAAACCTAGTTCGGACGGTGTGCGGCAGCAGGCGGACAGTGAACTGCTGCCGGTCGGCGGCCGACATCGATCGGGGTCCAGAGCGGACCCCGGGTGCTGCTCGGAACAACCGACCTGCGCGAATCCGTGCGGATCAGCGCAGGTCGGTGATGGTGGTGTTGTAGAGCTGGCCCGCGATCGTGACGTTCTGTAGAGTGATGCCGTTGACGTTCCAGGCGTAGATCGGACCAGGCACGGTAGCGCTGGCTGGTCCGGCGGCGGTAGGCGAGCCGAAGTCACAGTTCGAGATCGTGACGCCGGTAATGGCTGGAATCGTTGGGGTGGGCGCCGGGCCGTTGTAGTCGAAGGCCACGGGGCCCTGTGCAACGATCGCCTGGAAGCACGACCCGGTTTTGCTGCCAAGGGTGACGTTGCTGGCTGTCACATTGGCGATGTTGACGTTCTGCACCTGCGCCGGGCGCGTTCGAATCGCGTCACTCGCCGGCTGGTAGTCGCAATCGAAGGTGATCAGGCCGCCCTGTGACGCGGAAGGATTGCCTGCCGCCGCAGTCGCTACACCGAGCGGCACCGTGCCGTTGATCGGGCTCCCGACCAGCAATTTGCTGCCGTAGCCGCCGCCCGTCAGGCTCGCGCCGTTTGGAAGGGTGACGCCGTTGACGTAGAAGTTGCGGACGAAACCGCCCCGGTTCATGTTGGTCTTGATGCGGATCGCGATATTCAGCGAGTTGGTCGCCCAGAACTGGTTCAGCATCGTCAGGTTGCGTGCGTAGATGTTCTCGACGCCGCCACCCATCTCGCTGCCGAGCGTGATGCCGCCGTGGCCGCTGTTCATCGTGCAGTTCTGCACCACGTGGTTGCGCGCCGAGCCGTATTCGGTATCGAGATCCTTGCCCGACTTGATGGCGATGCAATCGTCTCCGGTGTTGAAGACCATGCCGTCGCACAGCACGTTGTTGCAGGCATCGGGATCGAAACCATCGTTGTTCGGGCCGATACTATCGGCCATCACGCCGCGGATCACCACATTGGTACAAGCAGTCGGATGGTGCTGCCAGAACGGCGTGTTTTGCGTGTGGTAGTTCTCCATCAGCACATTGGTGCAGCCGATGAATTCGACCATGCAGGGGCGCAGGTAGTGGCCCAGGCCGAAGATCCGCTGTGCGACCGGCACGCCGGCTTCCGACAGCGCAGGCAGATAGTTCTGATCCTGCTGCCAGGGCGTCGCAGGATTGGTCAGCAGCGCATATAACGATGCGGAGATGCCCGGCACCGCCGTCTTCAGGTCGACGTTATTCGGGTTGGCGTAGGCCTGCGAAGGGGTTGAGGAACTCGCGCAGCCATAGGCGCCGGTGGTGCCCTTGTAGGTCCACCAGCAGGTGGCTGTGTTGCCGGAGCCGACGAACGGTGTCATTGCCTGGCCGTTGAGGATCGACGTGGCGCCCTCGCCAGTCAGCGCGATGTTGCTGGCATTGCGCGCATAGACGGGCGCACCGAAATTCAGGCAGTCGTTGGCCTGCCAGCGACTGTAGAAGAGGTTGCCGTTCGCGCCGCAATTGATTGGGCCGTCCTTGGCGTAGTCGGCCGGGTTGGGGCTGAAGAAGATCGTGCAGTTCGCGCTAAGGTGAAAGTTGACGTTACTCTGCAGTACGATCGGCCCGGCGCAATACCAGGCTCCCGCTGGTACCACGACACGGCCGCCGCCGGCCGCCGCGCATGCGCTGATCGCCGCCAGGAAGGCGGGACGCGAATCGAACGCGCCAGCACCTTGGGTCGCGCCCGCGCCGGGGCTCAGCGGCGACTTGGTCGCGTCGGTGTAGGGGCTCGTCTGGGCGATGACGGAGCAGGGCTGTGCGCCATAGGCCTCGACCTGGAAATCCGTGGCCCGGAAGGCCGACTGCGTGATTCCGTTCAGCGAGGAGATGATGTTGGTTGCCGAGCCGTTGGGCCCCCAGATCGGATCGGTCGGCGTGGTGGTGCCGCCCGGCGAGCGGGTGTCGGTCGGGGCTGGCGTGTCGATGCCGCCACCGCACGCACCGAGCAGGGCGCTGCCCATCATGACGCCGTAGTACCCGAGGAAATGTCGTCTGGTAACCCGGTGCGCCGTGTTCTGCTTGAGGTCGTCGGGTTTTCCGTTGCGGTCGGGTGCGGTCACGGCTGTCTCCATCCTGGTTGTTAGATGATGTCGATACGGCAATAGTGGTATGACATCTATTGTCATATGTCGTCATGATGATACGCGGAACATGCGAATTTCGCGTACGTGACTACCCTATGAAAAGGATTCCGTAATCTTCTTGTATAACTGACGTACAGTTGAAATTTGAAGAATTTCCGGGTTTGTCTTGTAGAGAACGAGACGGGCGCTGAACACGAGGGGTAGAGGTGAAAATTGCGCCTTAGAAATATGATGTCGTATATTAAAAAGACGACTCGAGGGCGCGACAGGGAACGGTACCGGTGCGCGAACGCCGTAAGCCGCCTGTCAAAAGAGCATGATCACGAGTCGAATCGTGCGATCCGGGAAAGGCGTCACCCGACCGTGATTTCCGTGCCTCGGTTCATTGCGCTTCGGGCATAGCTGCCCGGATCGATCGCTGGCAGGTTGTAGCAGCGGTGGTCGCGACGTGAGCGCCGATTGCTCGGGCTACCGCTCGATGGGCTGAAGAGTCTGAACGGGCCCGGCGCGACAGCTTCAATTCGAGCGTCGCGCCGATGTCGCCTTGCGGCGCGTCGGTGCGACGGCCGTTGATTCCCTGACCACGAGTTCCGGTGTGCCGCACACGCGCGTGCTTTCGCTTGGCGGTTCTCCCTCGATCATCTCGAGCGCCATGGCAATCGCATGCGCGGCGATCAGCGGCGTCGGGAACCGCACCGTCGTCAGCGCGGGACGGAACTGGTGCGCGAGCTGGATATCCGTCATGCCGACGACCGAGAGGTCGTCGGGCACGCGCCGGCCCAGGTCGGCCGCCGCCTGCAGCGCACCGATCGCCATCAGGTCGTTGGTCGCGAACAGCGCGGTGAGATCCGGATGCGCGCGCAGCAGCGCTATGGTGGCGTCGTAGCCGCCCTCGATCGAATCGTGCGTCGACCGCGTCGTGACCGCACGTTCGGGATGGCCGCGCGCCACGAGCGCGTCGACGAAGCCGCGCAGCCGCACCGACTGCGGGCCGCCGGAGCCCTTGCCCACGAGCGCGCCGAAGCGCCGGTGCCGCAGCCCGGACAGGTGCGTGGCAGCCAGCGCACCGGCCGCCGCGAAGTCGACCGTCACGCAGGGCAGCGTGTGCGACGCCGGCACGTGCTCCCACATGCACAGGACGATGGCTGCGCCATGGCGCGCGAGGTCGGCCAGCTCGGATTCGGCGAGATCGGTGTTCATCACGATCGCGCCGGCTGCGAGCGTGCCGGCAATGCGTTCCAGGTAACTGCGAGTGATCGCGGGATCGTCGTCGGTGTTCGTGACCAGCAGGTAGTAGCCGCGCTTGCGCGCCTCGCGCTCGGCTGCCAGCACGAACTCCGGATAGAACGGGTTCGTGATGTTCGACAGCATCAGCGCGAGCGTGGGCGTGCGGCCTTCGGCCAGTGCGCGGGCCGTGAGGTTCGGCCGGTAGCCGAGCTCACGGATGACCGCCATCACGCGCTCGACCGTCGACGTCTTGACCTTCTGCGGGTTGCGCAGCACATTCGAGACGGTCGCGGCCGTTACGTTCGCGCGGCGCGCGACTTCGGCGAGCGTCACCATCGGCTATGGCCGGCCGAGGCCGGCAGGGTCGGGGAAAACGGATGCTGATGCATATATTGGGATAGCGTCCCACAAGTTGCGCAGCGATAATCGGTGCGCTAATTTCTCGACACACCCCGAACAGGCAATTCGACGGTTCGACAGCGGCCGGGCGCGCGAAGCACGCGCTGGCGTATCGACGCCGATGAACAGGAGACATCATGGTACGGCGAATCCGGCGCGTGGCGCCACAAAAATTTAAGCGTTTAAATTTTGCGCAGCCTGCTGCGTGACGCCGACGGAGACCATCGATGACCGCCATTTCATTGAAGGATGTATCCAAGCGCTACGGCGATCATGCGCCGGTGCTGCGCGACGTGAACCTGGAGATCGCGTCACACGAATTCTGTGTGTTCCTCGGGCCGTCGGGCTGCGGCAAGTCGACGTTGCTGCGCATGATCGCCGGGCTCGAGGAGGTGAGCGAAGGCGAGCTGTGCATCGGCGGCGAGCGGATGAACGACACGCCGCCGGCCGAGCGCGGCGTCGCGATGGTATTTCAGAGCTACGCGCTGTTTCCGCACATGACGGTGTTCGACAACATCGGCTTCGGCCTGCGGATCGCCGGCGTGCCGAAGGATGAAATCCGCCGGCGCGTGACCGAGGCCGCGCGCGTGCTGCAACTCGAATCGCTGCTCGATCGCAAGCCGAAGGCGCTGTCGGGCGGCCAGCGGCAGCGCGTCGCGATCGGCCGCGCGATCGTGCGCGAGCCGCGCGTGTTCCTGTTCGACGAACCGCTGTCGAACCTCGATGCGACGCTGCGCGGCCAGACCCGCGTCGAGATTGCACGCCTGCACGCGCGCTTCGGGCAGTCGAGTTCGGTCTACGTGACGCACGACCAGATCGAGGCGATGACGCTCGCCGACAAGATCGTGCTGCTGCACGCTGGCGACGACGTCGCGCGCTTCGGCAGCATCGCGCAGGTGGGCGCACCGCTCGAGCTGTATCACCGGCCGGCGAACCGCTTCGTCGCGGGATTCATCGGCTCGCCGCGAATGAACTTCCTGCCGGCGACCGTTGCATCGAACGATCCGGATGCCTGCCGGCTGGCGCTCGACGGCACGGGAGAGCGGCTGGTGCTGCGAGGCCGTGCGCTGCCGCGCGGCATGGCGGCAGGCATGCCGCTGACCCTCGGCATTCGGCCGGAACACCTGGCGGTGGGTACAGGTGCCGCGCCGGACGCGCCATCGATCGTTCGCGAAGTCGCACTCGTCGAGCAGCTCGGCGAGGCGGCCTATGTCCACCTCGACCAGCCGGGCGGCACGCCGCTGCTCGCGAAGCTGCCCGGGCAGACCACGCTGCGGCGCGGCGAGCGGCATGCGCTGCAGGTGCCGGCCGAACACTGCCACCTGTTCGACGAGGCCGGCACGGCGTTACCGGCCGTGCACGCGGAGCCGACGTTCGTGTAGCGGCACACCGATTCCCCGCGCGTCCCGCGCGCGGCGCATACCACGCAAAAACCAGGAGACAACGATGAGATTTCGCCCGAGCAAACTGCTGCTCGCCCTGACGACCGTCGCCGCGCTCGTCGCGTCCGGCTCGGCCGATGCGGGCACGCTGAAGGTGAACGTCGCCGCGCGCGGCAACCAGCGCGCGACGTGGCAGAACGCGTTCGACCAGTTCCGCAAGGCCAATCCCGACATCGACCTGAAGGTCAGCTACGTCGGCGAGGAGGCGTTCAAGGTGCAGATGTCCGGGTGGCTCGCGACCGATCCGCCTGACGTGGTGAGCTGGAATAACGGCGAGCGGCTCGCATATTTCGCGAAGCGCGGACTGATCGAGGACCTGACGCCGGACTGGCAGAGGAACGGCTGGAACGATACCTATACGGCCGTGAAGCAGTCGTCGACCTACGGGGGCAAGGTCTACAGCCTGCCGCTCGGCTATGACGCGTACGGCCTGTTTTACCGCAAGGACCTGTTCGACAAGGCCGGCATTCACGGCGAGCCTGCCGACTGGGCGCAGTTTCTCGACGCGTGCCGCAAGCTGAAGGCGGCCGGCATCGCGCCGATCGCGGTGGCCGCGCGCGACGCGTGGACGCTCGCCGCGTGGTTCGACTATCTCGACCTGCGGATCAACGGCTACGCGTTCCACCAGAAGCTGATGGCGGGCGACGTTGCCTATACCGATCCGCGCGTGCGCGCCGTGTATGCGGCATGGAAGAAGCTGATCGACGACAGGTACTTCATCGACAACGCGTTGTCCTACGACGTCGATTCGCTGAGCCCGCTGATCGTGAATGGCCAGGCCGCGATGACGCTGATGGGCACCTGGTACTCGGCGGGCCTGCTGAGTGCGGCGCGCAACCCGATAGGCTTCTTCCGCTTCCCGGTGATCGACGCATCGATGCCGCTGGCCGAGGACGGCCCGGTCAACGTGCTGGTGGTGCCGGCGAAGGCGCACAACAAGACGGATGCCCGCCGCCTGCTCGCGTTCATGGGGCAGCCCGCGATCAATGGCGAGTTCTCGAAGGGCATGGGCCAGCTGCCGTCGAACAACAAGGCTCCCGAGCCGCAGGATCCGATCTCGAAGATCGGCTTCCATACGCTCGCGACGACGACGGGCGGCATCGCGCAGTTCTACGACCGCGACATGACGAAGGAAATGGCCGACGAGGGGATGAAGGCGATGCAGCAGTTCCTGTCCGACCCGACGCAGCTCGACGCGATCCTGCAGCGCCTCGAGCAGACGCGCAAGCGCATCTACAAGAAGTAGCGCGCGTCGAACGGGCCGGTTGCGCCGGCCCTCGATACCGCTCCGTCCGCTTCGCCGAGGGTTCCCCGATGTCACTCAGCCTGTCCGATAACGTATTGCCGCGAGGGGCGCGCCGCCGGCCGCGCACCGGCGCATCGCTCGCGCGTCGCCGCACCCGCGCGGCGCTGCTGTTCGTGCTGCCCGGCCTCGCGCTGTTCAGCGTGTTCGTGCTGTATCCGATCGTCAGCAGCATCTGGCTCAGCTTTCACGACTGGGACGGGATGACGCCGCCCGTGTTCATCGGTCTCGGCAACTACCGCGAACTTGTGCAATCCGACACGTTCTACGTCGCGCTGAAGAACAACCTCGCGTGGCTCGCGCTGTTCCTCGCCGCGCCGCCGCTCGGGCTCGCGCTGGCGCTGTACCTGAACCAGAACGTGCGCGGGATCCGCCTCGTGAAATCGCTGTTCTTCGCGCCGTTCGTCTTGCCGGGCGTGGTCGTCGGGCTCGTGTTCTCGTGGTTCTACGACCCGACCTTCGGCCTGCTGAAGCTGATCGTCGGCCACGGCATCCCGGTGCTCGGCGATCCGCGCTACGCGACCTACGGCGTGATTGCCGCGGCGCTGTGGCCGCAGATTCCGTTCTGCATGATCCTCTACCTCACGGGGCTGACCGGCCTGAACGGCGAGATCGTCGAGGCCGCGCGGATGGAGGGCGCGCGCGGCTTCACGCTGCTGTGGCACATCATCCTGCCGCAGCTGCGGCCCGCGACGTTCATGGCGATCGTGCTGACCGTGATCGGTGCGCTGCGCAGCTTCGACCTGATCTCGGTGATGACGGGCGGCGGCCCGTTCGACAGCTCGACGGTGCTCGCATATTTCATGTATGACCAGGCGATCAAGTATTACCGCGAAGGGTATTCGGCCGCGATCGCGGTCGTGCTGTTCGCGATCATGCTCGTCTACATCGCGTGGCAACTGCGCAAGCTCGTGCGCACCGAATCCTGATCCCGCACCGGAGCCCAACGCTCATGTATCCCATGCCCGTTTCCCGCTGGAGCCGGCCGTCGCGCTGGCTGTATGGCGTCTCCCTGCCATGTGCGCTCGCGCTGTGGCTCGCGCCGTTGATGGCCGTGCTCGTCACGTCGATCCGATCGAGCGACGAGCTCGCGGCCGGCCACTACTGGAGCTGGCCGCAGCACTTCGCGCTCGTCGACAACTACGGCACCGCGCTGATGCAGACGCCGATGCTTCATTACTTCGTGAACAGCATCCTGATCACGGTGCCGTCGGTCGTCGCGTCGATCCTGCTCGCGTCGCTCGCCGGGCACGCGCTCGCGAACTACCGGTTCCGCGGCAACGCGGTGCTGCTCGGGCTGTTCGTCGCGGGCAACTTCGTGCCGATCCAGATCCTGATGATCCCGGTGCGGCAGATCATGCTCGGCATCGGGCTGTACAACACGGTATGGGCGCTCGTGCTGTTCCATACCGCGTTCCAGACCGGCTTCTGCACGCTGTTCCTGCGCAACTTCATCCGCGAGCTGCCGTTCGAGCTGATCGAGGCCGCGCGCGTGGAAGGCGCGAGCGAATGGACGATCTACCTGCGCGTCGTGCTGCCGCTCGTGCGGCCCGCGCTCGCGGCACTCGCGATCCTCGTGTTCACGTTCGTCTGGAACGACTACTTCTGGGCACTGTGCCTGACGCAGGGCGACGATGCCGCGCCGATCACGGTCGGCGTCGCCGCGCTGAAAGGGCAGTGGACGACCGCCTGGACTCTTGTGTCGGCCGGCTCGGTGCTGGCCGCGCTGCCGTCGGTCGCGATGTTCTTCGCGATGCAGAAACACTTCGTCGCCGGCCTGACGTTCGGCGCGACCAAAGGATGACCCGATGACCTTTTCTCCTGCCGGCAAGGACACCGCGATGCGCCTCGGCGTCTGCTATTACCCCGAACACTGGCCGCGCGAACAATGGGCGAGCGATGCGCGCCGCATGGCCGAACTCGGCCTGCGTTGCGTGCGGATCGCGGAATTCGCATGGAGCCGCATGGAACCGGAGCCGGAACGCTACTGCTGGGCGTGGCTCGACGAGGCGATCGACACGCTCGCGCGGCACGGCCTGCGGATCGTGCTCGGCACGCCGACCGCGTCGCCGCCGAAGTGGCTCGTCGACCGCCATCCCGACATCCTGCCGGTCGGCGCGGACGGCGCGGTCTGGCAATTCGGCTCGCGGCGCCACTACGACGTGTCGAGCCCGGTCTATCGCGAGCACTGCGTGCGGATCGTCGACGCGATGGCGCATCGCTACGGCACGCATCCGGCCGTGATCGCGTGGCAGACCGACAACGAGCTCGGCTGCCACAACACGCTGCCGAGCTATACGCTGGCCGCGCTCGCGGGCTTCCGGCGCTGGCTGGCCGCGCGCTACGGCGAGATCGCGGCGCTGAACCGCGCATGGGGCAACGTGTTCTGGAGCATGGAGTACCGCAGCTTCAGCGAGATCGAACTGCCGCGGCACACGCCGACCGACGCCAATCCGGCCCATCGGCTGGATTTCATGCGCTTCCAGTCGGACGAGGTCGCGCGGTTCCATGCGCTGCAGGTCGAGCGGATTCGCGCGCATTCGCCGGGCCGCGACGTGCTGCACAACTTCATGGGTTTCTTCACGGAATTCGATCACTACGCATTCGCCCGCTCCGGTCTCGACGTCGCCGCGTGGGACAGCTATCCGGTGCCGCGCACCGAGGTGCTGCCGCTCGACGAACGCGACAAGCATCGCTGGGCGCGCACCGGGCATCCGGACGTGTCGGCGTTCTCGCACGACCTGTATCGCGGCATCGGCCGCGGGCGGATGTGGGTGATGGAGCAGCAGGCCGGCCCCGTGAACTGGGGGCCGCACAATCCGGTGCCGCACGCGGGGGCGGTGCGGCTGTGGACCTGGGAGGCGTTCGCGCACGGAGCGGAACTCGTGTCGTATTTCCGCTGGCGGCAATATCCGCATGCGCAGGAGCAACTGCACTCGGGGCTGAATACGCCGGACGACCGGTTGTCCGCTGGCGGGCGCGAAGTCGCACGGGTCGCCGCCGAGCTCGCGACGCTCGATCCTGCGCTGACGAACGCTCGCCCCGTGCCCGCGCGCGTGGCGCTGCTGTTCGACTACGAAGCCGACTGGATGATCCGGATCCAGCCACACGGCGCGGACTTCGACTATCAGCAGCATGTGTTCGACTGGTATCGCGCGCTGCGCGAACTCGGGCTCGACGTCGACCTCGTCGCGGCGAACGCGGACCTGGACGGCTACGCGCTGGTCGTTGCGCCGACATTGCCGGTCGTGCCGGATGGCCTGGTCGAGCAGGCGGCGCGCGGTGGTGCGCACTGGCTGTTCGGCCCGCGCAGCGGCTCACGGACCGCCGAGTTCGCGATCGTGCCGGGGCTCGCGCCCGGCAGGCTTCGCGACGTGTTGCCGGCCCGGATCGAACAGGTCGAATCGCTGCGGCCGTCGCTGGCGCCGGGCGTGACTGTCGACGGTGTGGAGGGGCATGCCGTCAGGTGGCGCGACCACGTCGAGGACACCGGCGAGGTCGACGTGCTCGCCTCATTCGACGACGGCGTGCCGGCACTCGTCGCGCACGGCCGCGTGACGTATGCGCCGGCCTGTTTCGATCCGGCCGTGCTGCGGGCGGTGATCGCCCGCAGCGCACGCGAGGCCGGGTTGCCGGTGCGGGCGTTGCCGGACGGCGTGCGACTGCGCCGGCGCGGCCGCCTGACGTTCGCGCTCAATTACGGCGAAACGCCTGTTCCGGCACCCGCGCCGGCAGACGCGACGTTCGTACTGGGCGGGCCCGTGATCGGCGCGGTCGACGTCGCGGCGTGGATCGTGCCGGACTGACGTCATGCGATCCCGGTTTGCCGGCCTGGTCCGGATTCCGCATTTCGTCGCGCTGTCCGCCGCCGCGTTGATGCTGGGCG
Organism: Burkholderia sp. Bp9012; assembly: GCF_003853825.1. Classification (NCBI taxonomy): domain Bacteria; kingdom Pseudomonadati; phylum Pseudomonadota; class Betaproteobacteria; order Burkholderiales; family Burkholderiaceae; genus Burkholderia; species Burkholderia sp. Bp9012. Next base: position 22,806 of record NZ_QTQA01000032.1, read on the forward strand.
TCGCGATGTCGTTTACCGCCCCGTTTCTGTCGCTGTTCGGCGTCGAGGCGGCCGGCATGTCGCCCTGGATGGCCGGGGTGTTCATGACCTTGATCGCAGCGAGCGGCGTGGTCGCGAGCACGTGGGCGGGCCGCTGGTCGGATCGCCATGCGAAGCATCGTCCGCTGCTCGTCGCGTCGCTCGCGGCCGCCGCACTCGGCTTCGCGCTGCTGTGCCGGCTGCGCGCGCCGGCGCCCGTCATCGTCACCGGCACGCTGCTGCTCGGCGCGGGCGCCGTGTCGCTGTCGCACATCTTCTCGTTCGCCCGCGCGGTGCTGCCGGCAGCGAACGACGCCGAGCGCGAATTCGCGGCGGCCGCGCTGCGCACGATGCTGTCCGTCGCGTGGGTGTTCGGGCCGGCGCTCGGCGCGCTGATCCTCGCGCAAGCGGGCTTCTCCGGTCTGTTCGTGGCCGCCGCGCTCGGCTTCGCGGCGTGCATGGCGATCGTGATGCGGATTCCGGAGCCGGCCGCGCGGCCCGTCCCTGTGGTATCGGCGTTGTGCGCCGTCGGCGCGCCGGCGGCGGCTTCTTCGCAACCCACCGCGCCGCGTTCGGTCGTCATGCGCACGCTGGCCGCACTGACGCTGATCGGCCTCGCGGCGAACGCGACGATGATCGTGCTGCCGCTGTACGTCGTGCGCGGGCTGGGCGGCTCGCCGGCGGACGTGTCGGCTGCGCTCGGCATGGCCGCACTGCTGGAGATCCCGATGATGCTGTGGCTCGGGATCCGCTCGACCCGGCTCGACAAGGCCCGCTGGCTGACCGGCTGCGCGGCCGTGCACGCGATCTATTTCGCGGGGCTCGCGGCGGTGCCGCATGTCGGCGCGGTCCTGCCGCTTCAGTTGTTGAGCGCGTGTGTCGTCGCGATTACGTCGTGCCTCGGCATGACGCGCGCGTGTGACATGATGCCGACGCGGCCGGGCACCGCGACCGCGATGTTCTTCAGCACCGCACGCGTCGGGTCGATCGTGTCGGGGATCCTGTCCGGCGCGCTGCTCGACCTGTTCGGCTACCGCGCGACGTTTCTGTGCTGCGGGGCGCTGGCGCTCGCGGCATGGGCGCTGCTGCGCGCGGCGCGCGACCCGGGTACCGGCGTTGCGGGCGGACGCTGCGATATGCCGGGCTGATGCAAAGCGACGCACTTCTGGCCGGCCGCCGCGCACGAATGTCACGCAGCGGCCGGCATGTCGTCAGCGTCGCCGGAACGCATCCAGCGACGGGAGCGCGTTGCCGTGGAAATCGAACAGCGTGTTGTTGTCCCACTGATCGCCTGCACCGATCTTCCACCCCACGCCGGGCGTCGGAATCCATTCCGGCTCCCACCAGAACACGCCTTTGCCGCGTCCGCCCGGAATGCCCTTCACGATGTCGGTCACCGCCGCGAGGAACTGCGCCTGCCCGGCGGGCGACGGCGGGAACGTCGTCGAGCCCGTGTTCGTCATCGTGTTCGGTTCGCTGTCGCCGTCGCTGGTGGTCCACGGATAGGCCGTCTCGACGACGATCAGTTCCTTGCCGTAGCGCACGGCGAGATCGTTCGCGTTGTTGCGCAGGTCGTCGAGCGAGCCCTGCCATTGCGGGTAGTACGACAGGCCGATCACGTCGAAGGCGACACCGCGCTGCGTCGCGCTGTCGAACCACCAGCGGCTCTTCGCGTTGTCGCCACCGCTGTCGATGTGCAGCATCACCTTGATCCGGGGATCGAATGCCTTGACGGCGTCATGCGCGGTCTTCAGCAGTTGCGCGAGGTTGTCCCACTGGTCGTACTTGCCGAGTGGCCACAGCATGCCGCCCGTGATTTCGTTGCCGATCTGCACCCATTCGGGACGCACGCCGGCCCGCGCGAGCTGCGTCAGGACGTCGGTCGTGTACGCGGCCAGCAGCGCGCAGGTGTCGGCCAGGTTCTTGCCCGCCCACGCGTGCGGCGGATACTGCTTGCCCGGATCGGCCCACCAGTCGCTGTAGTGGAAGTCGACCAGCACGCGCAACCCGAGGGCCGCCGCTCGCCGCGCGAGCGCGCACACATGCGCGGCGTCGTTGTAGCCGGCCGGCTCGCTCTGGTTGGAAGGGTAGAAGGCCGGATTGCCGGGATCGTTCCAGACCTTGATCCGGATCGAATCGACACCGTGCGCGCGCAGGATCGCGAGGCAGTCGCCGGCCTGGTTGCGGTCGAAGAAGCTCGCGCCGTGCGCCTCCAGCTGCGGCAGCGTCGACACGTCTGCGCCCATGGCGAACGAGCCGGGTGCCGACCCGCGCAGCGCGGCAAGCGCCGGCACCGCGCCGGCGAAATCGAGGCCGGCAAGCGCCGCGGCCGAGAGGCTCCAGCGCAACATCGATCGTCTGTCCATCGTCATCCTCCTGAACATGGAGGCCGAACCCGTCGGCTCCAGTAAAATTTAAGCGTTTAAATTTTCAATGCTTTTTTTGACGCCGGTCAGGCGTCGAAACGAGCGTAGCAAAAGCGCCCGTCGATGCCCAAGGACAATGTGTCATGCTTAGTATTTGGCAGGAGGGAGCGAATACCCAACGAAATAGGAACGACTAACCATTCCTCGTTGACATTGAGTGTATCCGCGAGGTTTGTCTTCGAAAAGGGGGCGGCTGCGGGTAAGCCCGATTGGGCCCAGATCAGATTCGAGCGCTCCATCGGCGAGTTTGGCAGCGATGACAGGGTAAGAGCATGGTGACGGCGCATGGGCGGATCGTGCTGACGGACTCCGACCCAGTATAGCGTCGAGTATCCGGATCAAATAGTTCATCATGTTCGACTATCAATGCACAATGTCTCCAAGCAATCCGGACGATACGGATTGGACCTATGCTGGCAACGTGTTTCGAAACGATGATAATCAAGCGTCGTGCGACAAGGACGGGACTGGTAGTCACATCCCGTGTGCTACTGGTTCGGGAACCATGAGCTTCGTCACGATGACTGGTGCAAACCTCCCGTGCCTTCGCGTCGACCCTCTATATGAAACCATCGATTAATGTCCAACCTTTTGTGGGAAGAGCTATGACCGTCGTCGGAGATGACTGCGTCGACCCTGAACGCCATCAGGATTAGCTGTTCCAGCTGACTCCGTTGTTACGGGTGCGGACTAGTTGTGAAGCGTCAAGAGGTTGTTTCTCGACGCGGGAAGTCTCGCCATCGGCGCAATGCCGCCGATGGCGCTATGAGCCCGATGCCAGTTGTAGTGATGCTGCCAACTCGCCAAGGCTTCAATGCGATGAGCCGAGTTTTGGTACGCCCATGCATAGGCCCACTCACGTAAAGCCGACTGGATGAAGCGTTCAGCTTTACCGTTGGTCTGCGGACGATACGCCCGCGTAAATTTGTGTCGGATACCCAGTTCCTGACAGGCCCGAGCAAACTCGTGCGAACGGAACGCCGAACCGTTGTCGGTCAGTAACCGGCGCACCTGCACGCCGAGCCCGGCGTACCACGCAACGGCGTCGCGCAGGAACTGCACGGCACTGCGTTTCGTCTCGTCGGGATGCATCGCCGTGAAGGCAATCCGGGCATGGTCATCCACGGCGACGAACAGGTACTCCCAACCCACGCCGTCCACCGTATCGCGCCGATTATCGGTGACACGATGGCTAGGACGCGCGATTCGACCGAGCTTCTTGATGTCGATGTGCAGCAAGTCGCCTGGCGCCTCGTGTTCGTAGCGTTGAACGGGTTCACGTGGTTGCAGGTCGCTCAGCCGGGATAGTCCGGCACGCGCCAGCACGCGGCTGACGGTCGAGACAGACACGCCTGCCTGTCGGGCGATCTGGCGCTGTAGCAAGCGCTGCTGGCGTAATTCCACGATCAGCAAGGCAGTTGCCGGAGCGATTGAACGTGGGGAGCACGCCGGACGCGACGAGGCGTCAGCCAGCGCTGCTGCACCACCGGCCAGATAGCGACCCAGCCATTTGCGCACGGTTGGCGCTGTCACGCCATGATCGGCCGCGGCCTGCGGCACGCTTGAACCGAATTCGGTGATCTCCTGAACCATCTCAAGTCGACGCGCGAAAGTGAGTCGGGCATTCTTATGGGTGTTCATCCGGCTGGGTTCCTGGAAGGTTGGGTGTTTGGCGACTTCCAGTCTCCCAGACTCAGTCCGGATGAACCATCGATACAACCTATTGAAGCTTCACAACTAGTTGCTGCGATAGCGTTGTCGGCTCAGATACTTGGCAAGTTCTGCTTCGCGCAGAGCGCCACTGGAAAAATAGCAGTGGAACCGAATCTGGCGACCGCCTCGACAGCTGTACATTGGCCAGAGCGCAATTCGTACGTTTTCGCCGGAATCTTGAAGACCCCCGTAGAGACGCCAGCGCAAGGGACCTACGCCTCAATAAGTCGTGATTTCCCATCGCCTTGTCGGTACTACGGCTGAGTCCGGTGCCTGGGTACCTTTCTTAATGATTTCACGCAGATCATGGCAGTATTCGTCTAAGGTTCGCTCGTGGGCCAGCGTCAGTGTTTGCTGGAACGCTAGCGGTTCGGCCACGAGGCTCATGAACCACCCGCGCGCCGTCATTTCGGAGGCCAGCCCGAACATATCAAGACTCGGCGACGCTACCGCGAGCACCGACAACGGCGGCGTGCCAAGCACGGTCAGTTCAGGTATGTCGGCGATGCGTTCGAGGTAGTCGCCGCGCAACCGCATCAGGCGCCGCGTCAGGCCGGCGTATCCGGCGCGCCCGAGATACTGCATGACCGCCCATGCCGATGCCAGCGGTCCGCCGGATCGCGAGCCGAGCAGGGTCGGCGTTTCGTATCGTCCTTTGGGCCAGTTCTGGAACGCGAACGCCTGGTACTGCGCATGGTCCGCGTCGGTATAGAGAATCAGCGAAATGCCTTTCAACGCGTAGCCGAACTTGTGGAGATCGGTTGATATCGACGTGACGCCTGGGATGTGGAAATCGAAAGGCGGCACGGTATGACCAAGCTCGCTCGCGAATGGTGCGACCATGCCGCCGATGCAGGCGTCGACATGGCACCAGAGTCCGCGCGCCGACGCGAGTTGCGCGATATCTTCGATCGGATCGACGCTGCCGAACGGCAAAGACGGCACGGATCCGGCGAGCAGAATCGTGTTCTCGTCGATAGCATCCGCCATCGCGTCGACACGGCATCGAAATGCGGCGTCGAGCCCGACCCGGACGACGTCGAGGCCGAGCAGGCGAGCACCCTTGTCGAAGACGGGATGCGCGGACGCCGGAATCACGATGTTGCGCCGCCCGCTCGAGATCTCGCCGCGAACGGCGACGGCGCGGTCGCGTGCCGCTTTCAGCGCGAGCATGATGCTTTCGCTGCCGCCCGAGGTCGCCGATCCCGTCGCGCCGTCGCCGCCGTGAAACAACGCGCAGACCATCGAGACGACCTCTGCCTCCATACATGCGAGGTTCGGAAACGTACCGGGAGCGAGCTGGTTCTGATGCACGAACATCATGAACGCCTCTTCGGCTACCCGCATGGTTTCCGCACCGGCGTAATAGGCGTGGAGCGGCAGGCGGCCCGCATGGACGTCCCAGTCGTGCGCCTTCATCTCCTGCATTCGCTCGCGCAATGCGGGCCACGCGATGCCTTGCGGCGCAAGCTCGGTCTTCATCGTGCCGTGAGCGTCGAGTTCAGCTTGGGCGGCAGCAGCGACGCGAGCGATTCCGTGATCTGTCGCAGCGTCAGCATGCCGTGGATATCGTGCCGCAAATGATCGAGCCGAATCTCGACGTTGAAATGCTCCTCGATGTCGAAGAGAATTTCGGCCAGGTCGATCGACGTCAGGCCGAGTTCGTCGAGGGGGACGTTCCACCAGTTCGTGTCCACGAGCCTCCTGGTTTTGCTCGCGACAAGCTGCATCACGAAATCGCTGATCTCGATCATGCGTTCACCTCTCTGCGGATATTGGGATGCGGTGGCGTTCAGGCGTGGCGGTCTCGAAACGACGTCATGAACCGCGCGAGGGCGCTGGTTTCCTGTTCCGTGACGGCGTTGTACAGCGATGCGCGTACCCCGCCGATCGAGCGGTGGCCGTCGAGTCCGTGAAAGCCGGATGTGCGCGCCTCCTGCAGGAACTGCGCGGTTGTTTGCTGCGTGCTGCAGTTGAACGTGACGTTCATCCGCGAACGGGAGTCGGGTTCGGCGTGAGCGACGTAGAACCCGGGGCTCGCGTCGAGTACCTGGTACAGCAGGTTCGCCTTTTGCCGGTTGTATGCATCGAGCTGTGTCAGATCGCCGAAGCTCTCGCGAATCCAGCGCGTGACGAGCAGCACGATATAGATCGAAAATACCGGAGGCGTGTTGTAGATCGAGCGCGCGTCGATGTGCGTGCGATAGTCGAGAATGCTCGCGAGTCCGGCCTGGGCCCGCTCGACGAGGTCGTTGCGCAGGATGACGATCGTGATGCCGGCCGGTCCGAGATTCTTTTGCGCATGGGCGTAAATCATCGCGTAACGTGCGACGTCGACCGGCCGAGACATGAAATCCGACGACATGTCGCAGAAAATCGGCGTATCGCCGCGGCTCAGGTGGTCGAAGATCTGCAGCCCCTCCACGGTCTCGTTCGACACGTAATGCAGGTAGGCGGCGCCTGGCGCAATCTCCAGTTCGTGCGCCTGCGGGATACGCCGGAAGCCGCCGGGCTCGCCGTCCCAGGCAACCGACATGCGCGACGCGATGCCAGAATCGAGTACGCTCTTGCGGCTCCAGTAGCCCGACGAGACGTAGGCGGGCGGTCGACTACCGATTTCGGAGAAGTTCATCGCCAGCATCGCAAACTGCAAAGTGCTGCCGCCTTGCAGGAAGAGCACGTGATAGTCGTCCGGAACCTTGAGCAGGTGGCGGATATTCGCCTCGCATTCGTCGACCACGTCTCGAAACCATGGGGAGCGGTGCGTAATTCCCAGCACCGAGAGCCCGACGCCCGGAATCTCCCGGATGGCGTCCTGCGCCTGCATCAGTACCGGTAAGGGAAGCGCACCGGGGCCACCCGAGAAGTTGTATTGCAGGTTCAAGATATTCCTCGCCGAGAATTGAAAAAGGGTCGGCTGTGAACAGCCGGTATCCCGGGTATGACGCCCCGTTCTTAATTCCAATTTGAAATTGCTGAGGTGAGAGATTATCAGCCGGGCGACACGGTTAAATCATCATCTGCGCGCGCGAAAATTCGGATGCCCGTGGCATTTCACGCGACATGAGCGTTCGGTTTGTTTACGGATACGAAAACTATGCGTACCAGAAGGCAAAGTCAAGGTGATTTTCCAGGCATGTTTGCCGCGCTTGTTCGACGCCGCATTCGATTTGCGTCGATTCGGATGAAAGCGATTCGCCAAAGCGGAAGCAGCCAGGCGGCATGCCGGTTCATTGCCGCTCCCAATACCGATTGGATGGTTGACGTCCTATTCCTGGCATTCCTGACAGGCTAATCATCCGTTACCAAATTTTTCCGGAAGTTTACGACGAGTAAACTCTTCAAAAGGAAAATGAATAAATTATCTTCCATATCAATAGGTCGAGAGGTGGCGGGTGATATAAGTCCCATTATTTGGATGTCGACAAATTGTAATTTTACGGAAAGTTGTTTGCATATAAATGCACCACAATATGTTTCGGGTTTTCACCTACTTGACGTAAAATTGAATGGCGAAATAGACTCATTTCAAATTAGTAGGAAGAAATATCCGAAACATGAGAGATCAATCCGTTCAAATCTGAATCTGTCGGCGACAGGGGATGGGTTTGAATTGTCAGCCGAGTCTCTTGCTTCCCAAATTGCGCGCCGTGAATTGAATTGAGGTGTGCCGCAGCGTGGGAAATCATCAAATTTAATCAGACGGATATAGTCTGATTTCGGTGTGTACTGGTTCTTCCTGTAGCAAATTCGTATTGTGCCAATACGGCAGCATGCGTTTGCGGTAGATATCGTCATGCTGACTGCGGCCGAATCGCGACACCGTGTGCCTGCCGGTTTCCCGTTCCGTTTGGATCGGGGCCGTCACAACCGCGGATGTCGGCGATTTGCCGCAAACGCGTTCGCGGCATCGGCCATTCGATGCCGGGACGGCTTGCGCCCTGAAAACGGTGGCGGTCAACGAACACACGGTCGATGCATGATCGCGGGTTTGCGTTCGTCGTCCCCGGAGCCAGGATATTAATTCGCATACCTATTTGTGTGCCGTAATGAACTTGCGAGAACTGCTCGAGAAACGGGCATCGGAAGATCAACCTGATTCGCCGGCCTACATCTTTCTCGCGGATGGCGAGGACGCCGAGGAGCGGCTCACGTCGGCCCAGTTGCTGAGCGCGGCGAACCGGATCGGCGGTGCACTGCGCGATGACGTGGCCGCGGGCGCGCGGGTCCTGCTGGTTTATCCGTCGGGACTCGAATTCATCAAGGCGTTCTTCGGCGCGGTCTGTGCGGGTACGGTAGCCGTCCCGATTTATCCGCCGTCGCGGAAAGTGACGACCGATGAATTGGCGCATTTCGAACGCGTCGCGGCCGATTGCGGGGCGGAGATCGCATTGACGACGGGTGCATACCTGGACCAGCTGGCACCGACGATCGCGAGTTCGCCCGTGCTGGGCGGCATTCGCTGGCTGGCGACCGATGCGCTCCTCGCGACCGGCTGGACGCCGGAGGCGATCGACGGCGATTCGCTGGCGCTGCTGCAGTACACGTCGGGATCGACGTCAAAGCCGAAAGGCGTGATGCTGACCCATGGCAATCTGCTTTCGAACATGGCGTCGATCCACGAGGCGTTCGGCGGCTTCCACCATCGTCTGCGGTGCGCAAGCTGGCTGCCGCTCTATCACGACATGGGGCTGATCGGCACGATGCTTACGCCGTTCTTCGGCGGCGCAGAAACCATCTTCATGTCGCCCGCGCACTTCCTGCAGCGGCCGATCCGCTGGCTTCGGATGATCGATCGCTACCGCGTGACCGTAAGCGGTGGCCCCAACTTCGCTTACGACCTTTGCGTTCGCGGCGTCTCGACGGTCGCCAAAACGCGTCTCGACCTCTCGACGTGGAAGGTCGCGTTCAACGGTTCGGAGCCGGTGCGCAGCGAGACGCTGACGCGCTTTCGCGACCGCTTCGCCGACAGCGGATTCGCGTCGAGTGCCTTCATGCCGTGCTACGGCCTCGCCGAATCGGCGCTGCTGGTCGCGGCCTGCCGGTTTGATCGCGAGCCGAGCATCGTCGGCGACCGTGCACCGCACCATCACGACGGCACGCAGGGTCAGCAGCGCGAACGCGTGACTTGCGGGCCATGTGCGCCGTCCACCACGATCACGATCGTCGATCCCGTCGATTGCTCGCCGGTGCCGCCGGGTGCAGAAGGCGAAGTCTGGGTGCGCAGCGCGTCTGTCGCCGCCGGCTACTGGCATTCGCCCGAGTTGACGAACCACACGTTCGCGGCGCGTCTCGCGCGGACGGACGACGATCCGGACGGGGCCCGGGCGGCTGCGGGAACCTGGCTGCGTACGGGCGACCTCGGGCGGATGCATGGCGACGAACTGTTGATTACCGGGCGTCTGAAGGACGTGATGGTGATCAATGGTCGCAAGATTCATCCGCAGGACGTCGAGGATCACGTCCAGTCGCTCGACCGGCGTTTCCGTCTCGGCGGAGGCATTGCGTTCGTGGTGGAAGAGGACGGATACGAGCGGGTCGCGCTCGTCCAGGAGGTCAATGCCGGATCGACAGACGAGGCAGCGGGACTGGCCGCGCTTGCGCGGGAGTTCGTATTCAGGCGGTTTCGCGTGGCGCTTCACGGCATCGCGCTTGTCGCGCCGGGCGGCGTGCCGAAGACCTTCAACGGCAAGCTCAGGCGGCAGGCCTGCCGTCAGGCGTACGCGGAGGGCGCCTTGCCAACGCTGTACGCGTTCAAAGCAGGCGCTCACGCGGTGCAGGGGCGCCGGACGTGAACACTCCCACGCTCGAACGCTGGCTGTCGGAGGCCGTGGCGACGCGGGCGGGCTGTCCCGTCGATGCGATCGAACTGGACCGGCCGATCTTCGATTTCGGTATTGATTCGGTGGCGGTCGTCCGCATCGCCGACGCGCTGTCGACCTTGCTGCAGCGGCCCTTCGATCCGGCCGATTTCTTCGAATTTCCGACCATTTCGGCGCTGGCCGCCCATCTGTGCAACGACGCGTTGTCCGTTCCGACCGAGCGATGCGAGTCGTCCGCCAGGCCGGTGCCGCGTGAAGCGGCGGCGCTCCGGGAGAGCTTTGCGATCGTCGGGATCGCGTGCAGGATGCCCGGTGCGCGAGACAAGGACGCGTTCTGGGAAGCCTTGTGCGCGGGGCGCGACTGTATCTCCGGCCGCCCCTCGAACCGTCCGCGGCTGGCCGGCGCAGCAAACGCGTACGCGACGGCAAGCGAGCAGGCCGGCTATCTCGACGACATCGACCAGTTCGACGCCGCCTTCTTCCGGATTTCCCCGAAGGAGGCCCAGCACATGGATCCGCAGCAGCGCCTGCTGTTGCAGGTGGCCTGGGAAGCGCTGGAGGACGCGGGGATGCGTGCCGGCGATATCCGGCAGACGGACGGCGGTGTGTTCGTCGGCATTTCGCACAGCGACTACAGCCAGGGTATTTTCTCTGGAGCCTGTCCGGTCGACAGCTATTCGAGCTCGGCCAACGCGTTGTCAGTCGCGGCGAATCGCTTGTCGTTCTACCTCGATCTCGTCGGTCCGAGCCTCGCGATCGACACGGCCTGTTCGTCGTCGCTGACGGCCGCGCATCTGGCGATCGCGAGCCTGCGCGCCGGCGAGTGCGGTTTCGCGCTGGTCGGCGGCGTCAACCTGATGTTGAGCCCGGAAGTGACCGACGCATTGAGCCTCGCCGGCATCCTGTCTCCCGATCGTCGCTGCAAGCCGTTCTCGGCGCTGGCCGACGGCTACGTGCGCGGCGAGGGCTGCGCGGTGGTGGTCGTCAAGCGGCTCGAGCGCGCGTTGGCCGACAACGACCGAATCTACGCGGTCATCGCGGGCAGCGCCGTGAGGCAAAACGGTCGATCCAACAGCCTGACCGCGCCGAACCCGGGCGCGCAGGAAAGCATGCTGCGCGCGGCCGCGGTCCAGGCGGGCGTGACGCCGGCCGGCATCGACTACGTCGAGGCGCACGGCACCGGCACGAGTCTCGGCGACCATGTCGAGATGACGGCCCTCGGTCGTGCGTTCGGGGCCGGTCGCGATGCCGGCGCGCCGCTCCTGATCGGTGCCGTGAAATCGAACATCGGCCATCTCGAGGCCGCGGCCGGCATCGCCGGTCTCGTCAAGGTCGCCCTGGCCCTGCATCACGGCGAGATTCCCGGCACGCTCCACGCCAGCCCGCAGAATCGCGCGTTCGATTTCGCCGGATCGGCGATCGAGGTCGTGCACGCGCATCGTCCGTGGCCGTGCCGTGAGCATCGGCGGACTGCCGGTGTGAGCAGCTTTGGATTCGGCGGCGCCAATGCACATCTGATCCTGCAGGACGCGCCGCGCCGCATCCCTCGAGCCCGCGTCGAGATCGGCTCCAGCCTGCCGCGGCTCTTCGCGCTGTCGGCGCGCACGCCGGATGCGCTGAAACGGCAGGCTCGCGTGGTCGCGCAATGGCTCAAGGCACAGTGCGGCGGCACGTGTCCGGATCTCGATGATCTCGCCTATACGTCGATCGCGCGGCGCGAGCCGCTGCCATATCGCCGCGCGTTCGTCGCGAACTCGCTCGGCGCGCTCGCGGCGGAACTCGAAAGCTTCGCGACGACGGCCGGGCCGCCGGCCTGCTCGCGGGCGGGGCACGTGCGCGCGGTCTTCCGCTTCGGCGTGCCGTCGCACGGCTGGCTCGTCATGGTCCGCGACGCCTGCCGCGCCGATCCGCTGTTCGTCTCGGTGCTGCGCCGCTGCGATGAGATCCTCGAAACGCTCGGCATCGCGTGGCGCGTCGCGGACGGCATCGCCCCCGAGGCGGCGGAATCCGGCGTTGCCGCGCTGGCGGTCCAGCTCGGCATCGTTCATGTGCTGAAGGCGGGCGGCGTCATGCCGTCCGTGCTGCAAGGTACCGGCAGCGGGCGTTTCGCGGCCGCGGTGGCCGCCGGCGCGCTGCCGTTGCATGCGGCCGTGCGTGCGCTGCTGGGCGGTGCGTCGTCACCGGTTCGCCCCGATGCCGAATTCCACGTGACGGACGAAGCGGACGATGCCGGTGCAAGGTACGTGAGCTTCGACTGCGGCGGCGAGCTTGCGCCGGCTTCGGCCGGCACCGGTGCACTGCCGGCCGAAGCGGCATGGGGCGGCGGCCGGCATCCGTTACACGACGCACTGGCCAACTGGTTCGGCGCCGGCGGCGCGCTGCGCTATCGTGCGTCCGTTGCCGGCTTCGTCCCGTCGCTGGTGTCGCTGCCGCCCTATGCGTGGGAGCCGACCCGCTACTGGATCGAGGCGGCGCCGAGACGCCCGGCGCGCCGCGAGCCCGCGGAGGCCGCGAGCCGCTCGCTCGGCGGCGTGACCGCGGCGGGGCTGCGGCCCGGCGCGGAGGTGTACCCCGAAACCGAACTGGAAGCGTCGCTGCTGTCGATCTGGAAGGGAATCGTGGCGCTGCCGTCAGCGGGCGTGACGGACACCTTGCTTAACGTCGGCAAGCCGGCCGATATCGCGCTGTTCCGGAACAGGATCGCCGAGAGGCTCGGGCACATCGTCAGGCTGGACACGCTGACGCGCTTCCCGACGATCCGCGATCTTGCCCGCGCGATGCAGGCCGCATCCGACGATCGGGAGGCGCTGAGCGCGAGCGCGAGGCGCGGCGCCGCACGCAGGCATGCACTGGGATGAAGTTGCACGGATCGGCATGCCGCCGGCCGTCGAGCATCGAGGACACGTATTCATGACCATCGAATTCCACTACGAAGTGCCGTTGAGTGAGACACGCTGGCACGTGAACGGCCGCGCCGACATGTGCCTGTCCTGGCAATACGACCGCGATCGCGAGGCACTGCTTGCGCTGTACGAGAAGGGCAAGCGACGCCAGTGGGACGCGGCGCTGCGGATCGACTGGGACCAGCAGTTCGATGAGGACAACCCGCTCGGCCTCGACGACGCGTCGATCCCGATCTTCGGCATGCCGATCTGGAAGCGCCTGTCGGCCAGCGAGAAGATCGAGATCCGCCGGCACAGCCAGGCCTATCTGATCTCGCAGTTCATGCACGGCGAGCAGGCGGCGCTGATCGCCACGGCGCGAATCATGCAATCGGCGCCGGACCTCGACGCGAAATTCTTTGCTGCCACGCAGGCGATGGACGAGGCGCGGCACCTGGAGGTGTATTCGAAGCTGCTGCGCGACCGGTTCGAGACTGCCTATCCGATCTCGGCCGGGCTGCGCAGCCTGCTCGACGTGGGGCTCAACGACGCGCGCTGGGACATGACCTATCTGACCATGCAGGTGCTGATCGAAGGGCTCGCGCTGGCCGCGTTCCAGCGTATCCGGGATCTCTCGGACAACACGCTGGCGGCGACCATCAACGCCTACGTGATGCAGGACGAGGCGCGCCACGTCGCGTTCGGGCGCACTGCGCTGCAGGACTACTACCGTCAACTCACCTCGGCCGAACTCGACGAGCGCGAGGCGTTCCTGATCGAGGGCTGTCATCAGATGCAGCAGAGCTGCACCCAGCGCGAGGTCTGGGAGCGGTTCGGCCTGCCGATCCGTGAGTGCCTCGGTCTCGAGGAGCAGTCGGCCACCGGCAGGCAGTTCCACGTTTCGCTGTTCTCCCGCATCGTGCCGATCGTCAAGGGCATCGGGCTGTGGGGGCCACGCGTGCGCGAGGCGTTCGAGAAGATGGGCGTGATCGACGCGGCGAACTTCGATCTCGACAATGAAATCGCGCGCGACGACGAGATCGCCGAGCAGTTCGACGCGGACGCCCACGTTCGCCGCGGGCTCGAAGCGGGCCCGGCCACAGGTTCACCCGGCACACAGGACCCGCACGATGCACGACTCTGATCAGCGTTCGACGACTCATCTGACCCCACGATGCCCATGATCTCCCATTCCATTCGACTCGCCTTGCCCGACGGCGGTGTCTCGCACATCAGACACTGGCGGCGCAGCGGCGCGGGGCCGGCTGGCTCCACCGCGTGCCTGTTGATTCACGGCTTTGGCGAGTCGTCGTGCAGCTGGAGCGATTATGCCGCTGCGCTCACGAGCTACGACGATATCTATGCGGTGGACCTGCGCGGGCATGGCGATTCCAGCCGGGACCCGATCGCGCAATACACGCTGCCTAGTTTCGTCGGCGATCTCGACCATGTCGTCGACATGCTGAGGCTCGGCGACTTCGTGCTGGTCGGCCATTCGCTCGGCGGCGACATTGCGCTCAGCCTGGCCTCGCGGTATCCCGGCCGGGTTCGTGCGGTCGTGCTCGTGGATTTCGCGCCAGAACTCAATCCGGTCGGTCTGCAGAAGGTGTGTGCCGATCTGGGGGCGAATCTACGCGTGTTCGAGAGCCACGCGCAGTTTGTCGATGCCGCGACCCGGGCCCGGCCGCTGCTGTCGGCGGACATCGCGGCGCGTTTCGCGCAGGACATGCTCGACGAAGTCGCAGGCGTCGGCTTTGTCATGAAGGTGGACCCGGTGTTCGGCGAGTTCGCGCCGGCCGACCTGCAGAGCCCGGCGCGCAGTGCGGCCGCGTGGGACAAGCTGCGCGCGCTGGCCTGCCCGCTGCTGCTGGTGCGCGGGACCATGTCCAGCGTGCTTGCTCGCGATGCTGCCGAACGCAGCGTGCGCGCGGCGCGCGACGGCACGCTGCGGGAGGTGCGCGCCGGCCACGCCGTGATGCAGGACAACCCGAAGGCGTTCCTCGACGCGACCGTCCCGTTCCATGACGCGCTGCGCGCCGCGCGCGGGAGCGGACAGGTGCCGGCACCACAGGGCTGAGCATCGGCGGCCCGACGTTCAGTCGGCTTCCCGTAGGTGATCTTGACGAGGCAGCAATGTTGAATCTTTTCGGAATGCTTATTAGAGAAGGGCCTGTTCTGTTCTCCCTGGCCTCGATCGGAAGCGCGCTGAGTGGCGTGGCGACCATGGGCATCCTGGTGTCCATGTTCGTCGCGATGGAGGGTGATGCCGGCGTCAGGTGGTGGCATTTCGCGCTGTATGGCGTGCTGGTGATCGCCACGCGCGTGGTATCGCGCTCGATCCTCGCGCTGATCACGCGCCGTGCGGTGATGACGCTGCGCGTGAACCTTGCCCGCCAGATCGTCGATGCGCCGCTCGACAAGCTGGAGCACACGGGGCATTCGCGGCTGTTCGCCTCGATGGCGGCCGACGTGACGCGCATCGGCGAGGCCGTTCCCAATACCGTCAACATCTTCGCAAACCTCGTGTTTCTCGTGATCTGCTTCTGCTATCTCGGCGTGATGTCGCCGGAGCGCCTCGGGATCGTGCTCGGCATGGTCGGCATCGGCCTTGTCGTGCATCAGTGGGTGTCTCGCCGCATCGCGCATTGCATGCGCGTCGCCCGTCACGCATGGGACGATCTCGCAATCACGTTCGACCTGCTCGTCTACGGCGTCAAGGAGCTGCAGCTCAACGCGCGCCGCAGGGCGCAAATGCTCGACACATTCCGTGACAACGCCCATGAGCTGAAGAAGGCCTGGCAGCGCCAGTCGGTCGTATTCAACTTCGGACAGGGCTTTTCGCAGACGATCTTCTTCCTCGCCCTCGGTCTCGTGATCTTCGACATCCACGGCCGGCTGCTTGCACAGAGCGCGGTGGTGCAGTACGCGCTGTCGCTGATTTACATGATCGGGCCCCTGCGCGATATCGTCGGCAGCATCCCGGGCCTGATCGACGCGGGCGTTGCCTACGAGCGCATCGAGCAGATGGGCTTCTCTCTGACTACGCGCACGCTGGCGGATCCGAAGCCGGATAGGACGGCCGGCCATGACCCGAGCGTGCCGTGGCAGGAGATCGCGTTGCACGGCATCGTCTACCGCTATGCGGGAACGGACGGCGGCCCTCAGGGCGCATTCCGTCTCGGGCCGATCGACCTGCGCCTGCGGCGCGGCGACGTGGTGTTCATCGTCGGACGCAACGGCAGCGGCAAGACCACGCTGGCCAAGCTCGTCACCGGCCTGTATGTGCCCGACGAAGGCTGCATCACGCTCGACGGCACGCCGGTGACCGAGGCGAACCGGGCGCATTATCGCGAGCAGTTTTCCGCGATCTTCAGCGATTTCGTCCTGTTCGAGCGGGTGCTCGAGACGCCCGGCGAGGCGTGCGACGCCCGCGTCGACATGCTGCTGAAGAGCCTGCGCATCCACGACAAGGTCACCGTCGCCGGCGGCCGGCTGTCTACGGTCACCGCGCTGTCGCTCGGCGAGCGCAAGCGGCTCGCACTGCTGACGAGCTATCTCGACGAACGCCCGGCCTATCTGTTCGACGAATGGGCCGCGGACCAGGACCCGGTGTTCAAGGCCGTCTTCTACGAGAAGATCCTGCCGGACCTTCGCGCGCGAGGTCGGCTCGTGCTGGTCGTCTCGCACGACGACCGCTACTTCCGCTCGGGCGACACGCTGATCGATCTCGACCAGTTTCCCGGAGCACGCCGCCGCGCTGCGACGGTGGTGGCCGGCGACGCCGACGCGCCGCGCTTTCCGGGGTGGCTGGGCGTGCCTGCGGCCGGGCCGGCGCCGGACGTGCTGTCCGAGGACGCGAAATGAGGCGCGTCGTCATCTCGGGCGCCGGCGTCACGTCGCCGGTCGGGCTGACGGTCGACGCGTTCTGGCGCGCGATCGTCGACGGCCGCTCCGGGATTGCCGACATGCGCCTCGTGCCGACCGCGCGCCTCAACGTGAAGCACGCCGCGGAAGTCGTCGATTTCGTCGCGCAAGCGCATTTCGACGCGCGGCGGATGCAACTGCTCGACCGCGTGTCGCAGCTCGCGGTCGCGTCGGCGCGCCAGGCCCTGGCCGATGCCGACTTCGAGCTGACGGAGGAGCTGGCGCGCGAGACGCCGGTGATCGTCGGCAGCGCCGTGGCCGGCCAGCAGACGATCGAGGACACCTACGTGCGCCTGTACGGCATGAACCGCGAGCGCGTGCATCCCACCGTCGTGCCGCGCGTGCTGCACAGCGCGCCGGCCAGCCAGGTCTCGATCGACGCCGGACTGATGGGGCCGACCTATTCGATCGCGAGCGCCTGCGCATCCTCGACGCACGCGATCGGGCTCGCGTTCCAGATGATCCGCGCCGGCACCGCGCCGATCGCGGTGGCGGGCGGGGCGGAATCCTGCCTCACCGTGGCGACCATCAAGGCCTGGGAGTCGCTGCGGGCATTGAGCCACGACACGTGTCGGCCGTTCTCGCGCGATCGGTCCGGAATCGTGCTGGGCGAGGGCAGCGCGATGCTCGTGCTGGAGGACCGCGAGCACGCGCTGGCGCGCGGCGCACGGCCCTACGCCGAGATCGTCGGGTTCGGCATGAGTTCCGATGCCGGCGAGATGCTGGCGCCCAACACCGAGGGCGCGGTGATCGCGATGCAGCGCGCGCTGCGCGACGCACGGCTCGACGCCGAATCCATCGACTACCTGAACGCGCACGGCGCTGCCACGCGGATCAGCGACATCAGCGAGACGCGCGCGATCCACCGCGTGTTCGGCGCGCGCGCCGCGGGCCTGCAAATTTCGTCGAGCAAAGCGGTGCTTGGCCACAGCCTCGGTGCCTCGGGCGCACTGGAAACGCTCGTCGCGGCACTGGCGTTGCGTGACGACATCGCACCACCGACCGCGCATTACCGCGAGTCCGATCCCGAATGCGATCTGGACTACGTCCCGAACGTCGCCCGCGCGGCACGCCTGCGCTACGCGATGAAAAACTCGTTCGCCTTCGGCGGACTGAACGCCGTGCTCGTGCTCGGAAAACCGCTTTGACGAGCCATTGCCCCCACTGCCAATAAAAGGACCAGCGCCATGAACAGCCGAGATCTTCCCGACGACGAACACGTATCCAGCATTGCCATCATCGGCATGGCCGGGCGCTTTCCAGGCGCGCCGGACGTGGACGCGTTCTGGCGCAACCTGCGCGACGGCGTCGAATCGGTCCGGTTCTACAGCGACGAGGAGCTGCGCGAGGCGGGCGTCGACGACGAGTACATCGACTCGCCGCGCTACGTGAAGGCTGCGGCCGTGCTGGACGACGCGGATCGCTTCGACGCGCGCTTCTTCAACCTGAGCCCGAACGAGGCGCAGTACATCGATCCGCAACACCGGATCTTCATGGAATGCGCGGTCGAGGCCCTCGACAACGCGGGCTGCGATCCGGAGCGCTTCGATGGCGCGATCGGCGTTTACGCGGGCGCGGCGCTCAGCTACTACGAGCTCGAAGTGGCCTTTTCCAACTACGAGCAGCTCGCGACCTCCGATGCGCTTCAGACGCTGTTCGCCACCGGCATCGCCAACGACTATCTCGTCACGCGCGTGTCGTACAAGCTGAACCTGCGCGGCCCGGGGCTCACGGTGCAGACCGCGTGCTCGACCTCGCTCGTGGCGGTCCATCTGGCCTGCCAGAACCTGCTGTCGGGCGAGTGCGACGTCGCGCTCGCCGGCGGCGTCTCGATCCAGAGCAGCTACCGGAAGGCCGGCTACTTCTACACCGAGGGCGGCATGGTTTCCGGCGACGGGCACTGCCGTCCGTTTGACGCGGACGCCACCGGCACGATCTTCGGCGACGGCGTCGGCATCGTCGTGCTGAAGCGGCTCGACCGCGCAATCGCCGATGGCGACAATATCCGTGCCGTGATCCGCGGCACGGCGATCAACAACGACGGCTCGGAGAAACTCGGCTTCACCGCGCCGGGCGTGCGCGGCCAGAGCGCCGTGATCACCGAGGCGCTGGCCGCGGCCGGCGTTGCCCCCGATACGGTCGATTACGTCGAGGCACACGGCACGGGCACGATCCTCGGCGATCCGATCGAGATCGCCGCGCTCACCCAGGTCTATACGGCGCTGTCGTCCGCGACACCCGAGTGCCGCGTCGGTTCCGTGAAGGGCAACGTCGGGCACCTGAACCATGCGTCCGGCATCACCGGGTTGATCAAGGTCGTGATGTCGATGGAGAACCAGCAGCTGCCGCCGAGCCTGAACTACCGGACGCCCAATCCGAACATCGATTTCGCGGCGTCGCCGTTCCGGGTCAACGCGGCGCTGGCCGACTGGTCGCGGGGCGCCGTGCCGCGACGCGCCGGCGTCAACGCGTTCGGCATCGGCGGCACCAACGCGCACGTGATCGTCGAGGAGGCGCCGCTGCCGACGGTGCGCGACGGACGCCGCCGCAAGTGGTGGCTGCTGCCGGTCTCGGCGAAGAGTCCCGATGCACGCACGGCGATGCAGGGCAAGCACGCCGCCTTCCTGCGCGAGCATGACGACCTTGACGTCCGCGACGTTGCGTGGACGCTCGCGCAGGGGCGGACCCTGCATCGCTACGCCGGCTTCGCGGTTGTCAAGGATCTCGACGAGGCGGCGAGCGCGCTGGAGACCGGCGATCGCCAGCGGCTCGTGATCGGCGAGTGCCAGACGCGCGAACGCAAGGTCGCGTTCCTGTTTCCGGGGCAGGGCACCCAGCATGTCCGCATGGGCCTCGGGTTCTACGACGAGGAACCCGCGTTTCGCGCCGCCCTCGACGAATGCCTGGACAAGATCGAGCGCGTCGGCGGGGTCGCGCTGCGCGCCGTGTTGTTTCCGGACGAGGCCGGCCTCGCCGCCGCTGACGAGGCGCTGCGGAACACCGCGCTGGCCCAGCCGGCGATCTTCGCGGTTTCATACGCGCTGGCTGCGCTCTGGCGCGCCTGGGGCGTCGAGCCTGTCGCGATGCTTGGCCACAGCATCGGCGAGCTCGTGGCCGCCTGCGTCGCCGGCGTTTTCACGCTCGACGATGCGCTGCGCGTGGTCTGCGAGCGCGGCCGGCTGATGCAGGCGATGCCGCCCGGCAGGATGGCGATCGTGCCGGCGAGTCCCGACGCGGTCGCGCCGCTGCTCGGGCCGGACGTCGCGATCGCCGCGATCAATGCGCAGGATACCTGCGTGATATCGGGACCCGCCGCAGCCGTCGATGCAGCCGAGGGGCGGTTGCGCGGCGAGGGCCTGTTCTGTACGGACCTGCGCACCTCGCACGCGTTCCATTCGTCGATGATGGCGCCGGCGATTCCGGACTTCGTCGCGCTGCTCGACGCCATCACGCTGCATGCGCCGACGATTCCGTTCGCGTCGAACGTGACGGGCCGGCTGATCACCGCCGAGGAAGCGACCTCGCCCGAGTACTGGGGGCGGCAGCTGGGCGGCACGGTTCATTTCGCTCGCGGCTTCGAGACACTGCTGCGCGACGCCGGCATCGACCTGCTGCTCGAGGTCGGGCCGGGGCGCTCGCTCGCGTCGCTTGCGCAGCGCAATGTGCCGAACGGCTCGCCGGTGACGGTCGTGTCGTCGATGCCGCGCCCCGACGGCCGCGAGGAGGAGGGCGCCGCGCTGCTGAAGGCCGTCGCGCAACTGATCCTCGCGGGTGTGCCGTTCGATCCGCGGCGCCTGTTCGATGACATGGCGCCGCGCAAGGTGGTGTTGCCGCCGACGCACTTCGTGCGCGAACGCTACTGGGCCGCGATCCGTGACGAGTCCGACGGCGCGACGCTGCGGCCGAGGAAGGCCGGCATGGCGGCAAAGGCACTCGACAGCCTGTACGGCCAGGTCTGGACGCGCGCGCTGCCGGTTGACGTCCCGATAGACGAGATGCTCGCGGAGCGTCCGCAGTGCCTGGTCTTTGCGAACAGCGGCCCGCTCTGCGCGCGGCTCGCGGAAACGTTGCGCGGGCGCGGGCTGAATGTGGCCGTTGTCGAGCCCGGCGACGCGTATGCGAGAACCGGCGAATCGAACTTTACGGCCTCACCCGGCGTACCCGAACATTTCGTGAAACTGCTCGCCGATCTCCAGGCGGAAGGGCGCGTGCCGCACCGCATCGTCTACGCATGGAGCCTGCCCGGCGCGACGGACGCACGGGACGGCATCGACGGCATGCTCGATCGCGCGTTCTTCGGGCTGCTTCACGCCCTGCAGGCACTGGCGCGGCACGACAAGGACACGCAGACGGATCTGCTCGTGATCGGCGCCGACGCGCTCGAAGTGCTGGGCACGGAAGTGCCGCGGCCGGCCTCGGCACTCGCATTCGGGCCGGCGCTGGTCGCCTCGCTGGAGCTGGTCGGCGTGAATTCGCGCTTCATCGACCTCGCGACGGAGGATATCGCGGCCGGGCGCGTCGACGCCGTGATCGATCTGCTGCTGCGCGAGTGCGTGGCGCGCACCCAGGCGAACGTCGTCGCCTATCGCGGCGGCAATCGGTGGCTGCCATCCTACGAAGCGATCGACGTCGCGCCGGTGCCGGCGGCGGCGGTGCCGATCCGGCGCAATGGCGTCTACCTGATCACGGGAGGTCTTGGGGACCTGGGTCTCGCGTTCGCGCACTGGCTCGCAAAGGACTATCAGGCGAAGCTGATCCTGGTCGGCCGCAGCGGCCTGCCCGACCGCGAGCACTGGCCTGCGCTGCTCGCCGACGCGCAGGGCGATACACGGCTCGCCGGCATCGTGTCGCGACTCCGCGACATCGAGGCGGCCGGCGGCGAGATCCTGGTGGGCAAGGCCGACTCGGCCGATCACGCCGCGATGCTCGATCTCGTCACGCGCGCCCGCGCGCGCTTCGGCGACGTGCACGGCGTGCTGCATCTCGCGGGGCTGGCCGGCACCGGGCCGATGATCCTGCGCAATCGTCAGGAGCTGATGCCGATACTGGCGCCGAAGGTGCACGGCATCGACGTCATCGAGACGCTGTTCGCGGACGCGCCGCTGGACTTCGTGGCCCTGTTCTCGTCGATCGCCGCGATTACCGGCGGCCTCGGACAGGCGGCCTACACGTCCGCGAACGCCTACATGGATGCCTATTCGCGCCAACGCGCACACGGTTGCGCGCAGCGCGTCGTCGCGATCAACTGGGACGCGTGGGGCGAGATCGGCATGGCCGTGACCACGCCGCTGCCGGACCGGCTCGCCGCGATCTGGGAAAAGGAACTCGCGTCGTTCGGCATCGGCACGGCCGACGGGATCGAGATCTTTCGTCGCCTGCTCGCCACGGGCCGCAACGGCGTGCTGGTGTCGCGACGCGTGTCCTATGCGGACGACAGCGTGCCGGCGGGCATGGTCCGTGTCGTGCCGCCGACCAAGCAGATCAGCGAGAGCGCGCTGCCGACCGAGACGACCGGCAACCGCTACCCGCGTCCGTCGATCGGCTCCGAATACCTGGCGCCGCGCAACGAGCTCGAGACGATCCTCGTCGAGTTCTGGGGCGAGGCGCTCAGCGTGGACGGGATTGGCGTCCACGACGACTTCTTCGAGCTCGGCGGCCACTCGCTTCTCGCGTTGCAGATGATTCCGCGCCTGCGCGCGCGCTTCGGCATCGACATCAATCCGCGCGACCTGTTCAGCGCCGAGGGAACGGCGACGATCGCCGAGCTGGCGCAGGCGATCGAGATCAAGCTGCTCGAGGAACTCGAGGTCGGCGAAGCGGGCGACGCGCTCGACGCCGCCGCCTCGACCGCCATCACGCGGGACGGCGCGCCGGACCGCGACGGGATACCGGCCCCGAACTGGGCACCCGCGCAGGAGCCGCCTGCGGGTGCCGGCGGCACGATCGCCACGTCGTCCATCTCTCGCGAATAGTCAACAGGAACCGTTCCATGAGCAGCATACCGAGTGAACTGCGCGAACGCCTGAACCGCCGTATCCGGGCCGTGCCGGAACCGCATTCGTCCGAGCCGCCGATCAGGCGGGCGAAGGATCCGGACGCGGGCCCGCTGTCGTTCGCGCAGGAGGGGATATGGCTGTTTCAGCAACTGAACCCGTCCGGCACCATGTTCAATCTCGGCGAGGGTATCCGGCTCGCCGGCGAGCTCGATGCCGACAGCCTCGGCGCGGCGCTGGCGGCGCTCGTGACGCGCCATCCGGCGCTGCGCACGACCTTCACGGTGGCGGGCGACCAGCCGGTGCAACGGGTGCTGTCGCGGGTGCCGGTCGAGCTGGCCGTCGTCGACCTGGACGGCCGGTATCCCGCCACGGATGCGGGCTATGCGGAGCGCGACGCGCACGTGCGGCGCATCGCACACGAGGAGATCACGCGACCGTTCGATCTCTCGGCCGTGCCGCCCGTGCGCTTCCGGCTGCTGAGGCTCGAACCGCAACTGCACGTACTGTTCTTCGTCGTGCACCACATCGTCTTCGACGGATGGTCGTTCGGCATCCTGTTCGCCGATCTCGTCGCGCTGTACAACGCGCATCGCCGCGGCAGCCCGGCCGCGTTGCCGGCGTCGCCGCTCGCCTATGTCGATTACGCGGTCTGGCAGCGCGAGCGCAGCGAGAGTGCTTCATTCCGGCGCTCGCTCGAATTCTGGCGCGAAGCGCTCGCCGGCGCGTCGGCGACGACGCTGCTGCCGCTCGACCGGGTGGGGGGCGGCAGCGGACAGAACGTGCGGCAGGTTGCATTCTGGATCGACCGGGACTTGCGGGCCGCGCTGATCGACTTCGCGCGACGGCATGCGACGACGCCCTACGTCGTCGTGCTCGCGGTGTTCTGCGGGTTCCTGAGCGCACTGTGCCGCCAGAACGATCTCACGATCGCGACGCCGACCACCAACCGCCAATTCACGGAGCTGCACGGCCTGATCGGCAATTTCGTGCAGATCGTGCTGATCCGCGCGCGCGTGACGGCGTCGGAACCGTTTGCCGCGCTGCTCAAACAGGTCCACGAGGCGGTCTTCAACGGCATCGCCAACAACGAGGTGCCGTTCGAGATGACGCAGCGCTGTCTCGACGACGGCCGCAGCAGCGCCCACATCGGCCGCCCCAACGTGTCGTTCGTCTGGGACGACACGCCGGTGCACCACTATCCGCTCGACGGGTTGTACGCGGAGCGCGAGGTGTTCGCGGCCGATCACAACAGCGCGGACCTGTCGCTGATCGTCGCGTCGAACGTTCGTCCCCAACAGACGCTCGTCACGCTCGAATACCGCACCGACCGGATCGACGCCGACACGGCACAGATCTGGTCCGACACGCTGCGGCGTCTGCTCGGGGACGTGATCGCCGCACCCGGGCGCGCGCTGGACGACCTGCTGCTGCCGCCGGAAGACGAGGCGCGGCGGCTCGTCGAGCACTGGAGCGGCCGGGACCGCCCGGTCGAGCCGCCTGCCTGCGCGCACGTTCAGGTGCGCGATCAGGCGCGGCTTCGTCCCGATGAGCCGGCGGTCGTGTTCGGCGACCGGGTTTTCGGCTACGCGGAACTGGTCGCGCGCGGGAACCGTCTCGCGCATCATCTGCGCGCGCACGGCGTCGGGCCGGGTTCGGTGGTCGGGCTCTGTGTCGAACGCAGCGCCGAGCTGGTGGTCGCGTTGCTGGGCATCTGGTCGGCGGGTGCCGCGTTCCTGCCGCTCGATCCCGACTACCCGGTCGCGCGGCTGCGCTTCATGATGGCGGACGCACGGGTGGCCGCGGTGGTGACCGACGCGGGCGGCATGCGGCACGTCGAGGTGCCCGGGATCCGCGTCGTGCGGCTCGATGCCGACAGGGCGGAAATCGAGCGTCACCCGGCCGCTGCGCCCGACCTCGTCGTACGTCTCGATGATCCAGCCTACGTGCTCTATACCTCCGGATCGACGGGCCGCCCGAACGGCGTGGTGGGCACACACCGCGCGATCGCCTCGCGCCTGATGTGGGACGGCGCCGATCCCGGCACCGTCTACGCCGGCAAGACCACCATTAACGCAATCGATTCGCTCTGGGAAATCTTCATGCCGCTCACGCGCGGCGCCCACGTCGTGCTGTTTCCGGCCGATGCCTGCAACGACCCGGCGCGCCTGATGGCGATCGTCCGCGACCATCCGATCGACCGCGTCGTACTGGTGCCGTCGCTGCTGCGCGCGCTGCTCGACGACGAATCCGGCCTGCTCGCGAAGCTGACCCACGTACGCGAGTGGTCGTGCAGCGGCGAACCGCTGACGCCCGATCTCGTCGAGCGGATGGGCCGGCGTCTGCCCGGCGTCGTGCTCAAGAACGTCTACGGCACATCCGAGTTCTGGGATTCGATGATGCAGGAATGCGGCGCGCTGGCAGACCGCCGCACGATTCCGATCGGCCGCGTCGTCGACGGCGCGCGCATGTACCTCCTCGACGCGCAGATGCGGCCCGTCGCGATCGGCCTGCCGGGTGAGCTGTATGCGGGCGGCAACGGGCTCGCGCACGGCTATGCGAATCAGCCCGCGCTGACGGCCGAGCGCTTCGTGCCGTCACCATTCGACGCGGCGGAACGGCTCTACCGGACCGGCGACCTGTGCCGCTGGCGCAGCGACGGCACGATGGAATTCCTCGGGCGCCGCGACGACCAGATCAAGGTACGAGGCCATCGCATCGATACCGGCGAGGTGGTCGCGGCGCTGCAGCGCTGCGACGGTGTGGATCAGGCCGTGGCCGTGCTCGGCGACACCGGCGGCGGCCCGCCGCGCCTCGTCGCGTACTGCACGTCGCGCGGCGGCGGCACGGCGCCCATCTCCGTCGCGGGAATCCGCAAGGCGCTCGCGTCGCAGTTGCCGGGCCACGCGATTCCGTCCGCGCTGATCGCGTTGCCGGCCATCCCGCTTCTGCCGAACGGCAAGGTCGACCGGCGCGCGCTGCCGGCACCGCGCTTCGAGGATTTCAAGGCCGACTACGTCGCGCCGCGCACACCCGACGAACAGGCGCTCGCGCAGATCTGGAGCGAGCTGCTCGCGGTCGAGAGGGTGGGCGCGCTCGACAACTTCTTCGAACTGGGCGGCCATTCGCTGACAGCGATGCAGGTGATCTCGCGGATACGCCGCCTGCTCGAGGTCGAAGTGCCGCTGTCGGTGCTGCTCGAGCACGAGACACTGGGCTCGCAGGCCGAGGCGATCGGCCGCGAGCGCCGCAGGCGCGCGAGCCTGGCGCTGCCGCCGCTCATGCCGGCACCGCGCGTGCCCGGCGGCGCTGCGAGCCTGCCGCTTTCGCTGGCGCAGGAGCGGCTGTGGCTGCTCGATCAGCTCGACGTCGGCGGGGCGGCCTATACGATTCCGCTCGCGTTTCGCCTGCGTGGCGCGCTCGACGTCGACGCGTTCCGGCTCGGCGTCGCCGATCTCGTTGCCCGTCACGAGACGCTGCGCACGCGGATCGTCACCTTGGGCGGCAGCGCGACGCAGGTCGTCGATGCGCCGACCGATTACGACATCGAGCGTGTCGACCTGCGTCATGCGGACGACGCGCGGCAGCGCGACGAGGTCGAGCGCCTGCTGCGGGCCGAGCTGCGCAAGCCGTTCGACCTGCGCGGCGGCAGCGGCGTGCTGTTCCGCGCGAAGCTGGTGTTGCTCGGCGACGCCGACAGTCTCGTGTTCGTCAACCTTCATCACATCGTGGCCGACGGCTTGTCGGTCGAGGTGATGATGCGCGACATCGCGCTCGCCTATCGGCATCGCAGCTCGGGAGGCGCCCATCCGCCGTTGGCGCCGCTCGCGGTGCAGTACGGCGACTACGCGTCGTGGCAGCGCAGCTGGATGCAAGGCGACACGCTTGACCGGCAGATCGCTTACTGGCGTGAGGAACTGGCGGACATGCCGGCCCACCTGAGCCTGCCGGGCGATCGCGAGCGGCCGCCCGTGCAGAGCATCCGCGGCGCCACGGTCTCGATCCCGCTGTCGGCGGACATCGAGCAGGTCGTCGCGCGGATGGCGCTCGATCAGAACGCCACGTTCTTCATGGTGATGCTGGCCGCGTTCTACCTGCTGCTGTTCCGCTGGACCGGCAGCGACGACTTGGTGGTCGGCACGCCGATTGCGGGCCGCAACGACGCGCGCACCGAGGACCTGATCGGCTTCTTCATGAACACCCTTGCGCTGCGCGCGAAGCTCTCGCCGGACATGACGTTCGGCGAGCTGGTGCGCGAGGCCAGGCGCGTCGCGCTCGGCGCCTATGCGCACCAGGACCTGCCGTTCGAGCGTCTGGTCGAAGAGTTGCGGCCGCCGCGCGACCTGTCGCGGCAGCCGATCGTACAGGTCATGATCAACTCGCTCGACTTTCCGGCGCGCGACGCGATCGACACGGGCCTGCGGATCGAACGCATGGCCTTGCCCGACGAATCGTCGAAATACGATCTCACGCTCTATATCGACCGGCGCGCGCCCGAGACGAGGCTCGCGATCACTTACGCGGCCGACCTGTTCGATGCGCCGCGCATGGAGAGCCTGCTCGCGCAACTGCATTACCTGCTCGAACGGGCCGGCGATCTGGCCGACCAGCGCATCGTCGAGATCCCGCTGGCGCGTGGACCGCTCGTGCCGGCGAGCGCCGCCGGCACGCCTGCCGCGCACGACGCGGATTGGCCTGGCACGGTTGCCGGGCGCGTTGCGCACTGGGCGGAGCGTATCCCCGACGTGGTGGCGGTCTCGGACGGCGTCGAGAAACTGAACTATCTCGACCTCGAACGCGATTCGAACCGGCTGGCCCACCTGTTGCTCGCGCAGGGGATCGGCCGCGGCGAGGTGGTCGCGGTGTTCGCAACGCGCTGCGCGCGGCTCGCGTGGGCCATGCTTGGCGTCCAGAAGGCGGGCGCGGCTATCGTCGTGCTCGATGCGTCGCACCCGCCGGAGCGGCTGACCGCCTATCTGTCGATGATCCGGCCGGCGGGCTGCCTCGACCTCGCCGCGATGCCGCGCGACGGCGCGCTTGACGACGCGCTGGCCGCGTGCCGCTACGTCGGCGAATTCGCGACCGCCCTGCACGCCGAGGACGCACCGGCCGATGCGGTGCACGCGTCGCTGGCCGGCTATTCCGCGTCGCCGCCGCAGGTCGTCATCGAGCCGGGGGACCTGGCTTACATCGTCCTGACCTCGGGCACGACGGGCATGCCTCGCCCGGTCGCGACGCCGCATCTCGCGCTCAGCCATTTCCTCGACTGGCAGGCGCGCAGCTTCGATCTCAACCGTTTCGACCGGTTCAGCGTCCTGTCCGGGCTCGGCCACGACCCGCTGTTCCGCGACATCCAGGCCGCGCTCTGGTCCGGCGGGCTGGCCGCGATGCCGGGCGAGCACGAGCGGATCGGCGGCGAGCTGCTGCGCTGGTTCGTCGAGACGGGCATTACGGTCGCGCACATGACCCCGTCGCTGGCGGACACCATGCAGTTCTCAGACGTCGACGACGTGCTCCTGAGCCTGCGCTACGCGTTCCTCGGCGGGGAGCCGCTCGTCTCCGACGTCGCGCGCCGGCTCGCACGCCTCGCCGTCGGCTGCGAGGTGCTCAACTGCTACGGGACAACCGAGACGCCGCAGATCGCCAGCTACGCCAGGATCGCGACGACCGGCATCGACGAAGCGGGGCCGATCGGCATCGGCAAGGGGATCGACGGCGTGCGGCTGGTGCTGCGCTCGGTGACCGGCCACTCCGTCGCGTTCGGCGAGATCGGCGAAATCTGCGTGATCACGCGCTATTTGGCGGACGGCTATTACCGGATGCCGGCCGCGACCGCCGAGCGCTTCGTGCCGTCTCCGCTCGGCGACGGCGGCCGCTGTTATCGCACCGGCGACATGGGCCGCTATCTGGCGGACGGCAGCATCGAATTCGTCGGCCGCCGCGACGGCCAGCTCAAGATCCGCGGTCATCGCGTCGAGTCCGGGGAGATCGAGCGCCATCTCGCGGCATGCGACGGCGTCGGGCGTTGCCATATCACGGCGCTCGACGCGGGACAGGGCGCCGAGATCGTCGCCTACGTGGTGCCGGCCCGCACGGGAGCGGCTCAGGGCTTCGACGAACGCGGTGCCGCGCGGCTCGATTTCCGGCAGATCGACGCGACGCTCGCGCGGCGCCTGCCGGACTACATGCGGCCGGGCAGCTATGTGCAATTGGCACGGATGCCCGTCACCGCGAACGGCAAGCTCGATCGCGGCGCGCTGCCACAGCCGGACGCCGCGCATCGGATCCGGCCGCAGACCTATGTGGCGCCGGTATCCGCCGTGGAGCTGCGTCTCGCGCAAATGTGGTCCGAGATTCTCGGTCTCCCGCGGATAGGCGTCCACGACAACTTTTTCCAGATCGGCGGCCATTCGCTGCTGGCGGTCAGGCTCGTGGCACGGATTCGCGACGCGTTCGGCAGCGAGATGCCACTGCTGTCGCTTTTCGCGTGTCCGACGATCGCGGAACTGATCGGCCGCCATCCGGAATGGAGCGAGCCGGCGCCGTCGGCCGCGGACGAGACCGGTGACGGATGCCGCGACGAGACGGGCCGCGACGCGCTGGTGCTGCTGCAAATGGGCACCGCCGCGCCGCTCTTCCTGTTTCATCCGATCGGCGGTGGGTTGGGCAGCTTCCATCCGCTCGTCGAACGGCTCGGCCCGCGCCAGACCGTGTTCGGCATCCACGCCTATCACGACGGCTTCGGCGCCCGGGATGCGTCGGTCGAGGAGATGGCACACCTGCACGCGCGCGAGATTCGCCGCGTTCAGCCGGAGGGGCCGTACCGGCTGGCGGGCTATTCAGCCGGCGGCATGCTCGCGTTCGAGACTGCGCGGCTGCTGCGCCTGTCGGGGTGCGAGGTCGGCCTGCTCGGCATGATCGATGCGGAATCCCCACCGTTCGAGCCGGGGCGCGACGTCGACGCGGCAGCCTGCTGGCGCTACTTCCTGCTGCACATGCGGCGACGCATGAAGCAGGCAGTCAAGCAGGACGACGAAGCGATCATGGCGCTCGACGAGCAGCAGAGGATCGAGTGGCTGTGCCGGCAGACCTATACGAAGACGAAGACCGGCGATTTTGCCGAGACGGCTTACACCGAGGACGAGATTCGCGAGCAGTTCAAGGTCTACCGGCGCAACCATCTCGCGCGCAAGCGCTATGTCGGCCTGCCTGGCGACGTCGGGATCCTGTTCTTCCTCGCCACCGAGGAGCCGGCGCGCCGCGTCAGTCCCGTCGACGGCTGGCGCCCGCGGACCCATCGCGGCGTCGAGGTCGTGCCGGTCGCGGCGAATCACTACTCGATCCTGCTGCCGCCAGCGATCGACGTCGTCGCGGACCGCCTGGCGCAGGCACTGGCGATGAAGGGTTGAACGGCCCGGGCAGGGCCGCACGATATCGGCGAATCGAGGATCGTATGAACCAACGTGAAATCGCATTCCTGCGGGCCCCGGATCCCGAGGCCATGCTGATGGCGCATCTCGCGCCCGCGGCAATGGATGCGCAGGCGGCGCGCGGCACGCCATGGCGCCCCGGCGCGCCGCTGTCGCTGCTGCTGGCCGGCTATTGCGGGGCGGGCAATCTCGGCGCCGACATGCGGACGGGGGAGATCGTCCGCCAGATCCGCCATCTTCTCGGCACGGAGCGGGTGCGTTTTCGCGCGCTGAATTTCGGTGCGGTGTTGCCGGGCGACGTGCTGCCGGGCGTCGATGCCGTGTCGACCGATGGATATCTGCCCGACGTGCTGGCCGCGAGCGTCGCAGCGAGCGATGCCGCGATCGCCTGCGAGGGCTCGATGTTCAAGTCCACATTCTCGGACGTGCTTTCCGCGACGATGGCGGGCGCACTCGGGTTGGCGGCGCGGCAAGGCAAGCCGTCGGTCGCGTACGGCGCCGAAATCGGGGTCATGGACACGCCGCTCGAACGCTTCGTCGCAGAGCACGTCGCACACTCGCTGGTGCTGACGAGAAACGCGCCGTCGCAACGTCGCGCGCAGGCGCTTGGACTGCGCGCATTCGAGGCCGCCGACACCGCATGGAGCTTCGCCGCGTCGCCGCGGGACGAGTCGGCGGCCCTTTTGCGCGACGCGGGATGGAACGGCAGCCAGCCGCTGCTGACGGTCTGTCCGATGAATCCGTTCTGGTGGCCCGTGCGGCCCAATCCGTCGCTCGCGGCGGCAGGCGTGTGCGCCGAGTTGCGATACGGCTCGGTGTTCTATCACGCGTCGTCGCCGGAGATCGACGTGAAATACCGGCACTACATCAAGGGCCTCGCGCGCGCGATCGAGACGCTGTGCCGGCGCATGGACGCGCTGCCGTTGCTGATCGGCATGGAACGCGTCGACTGGCGGGCCTGCCGCGATCTGTCCGCGCAGCTCTGCTCGCAACCGCTCGTGCTGATGTCCTGCGAGCATCCCGCGGCCTGCATGGTCGGCATCTTGCGCATGAGCGCGTTGCTCGTCAGTTCGCGGTTCCACGCGCTGGTTGGCGCGATGCCGGGGCAGGTGCCGTCGATCGGCATCGCGATGGACGAGCGGATCCGAAATCTGCTCGACGCGCCGGATCAGGCGGGGCGCGTCATCCCCGCCGACGCGCCCGATCTCGCGGAGCGCGTCGTCGCGGCGGCGGTGCAGCTCGATCCGGTGGCGATCGCCAGATCGTCGGCGCGCACGGTGGCCGCGGAGATCCGCAAGATGGGCGAGGGCGGGATCCGGTTCTGCGACGAGATCGCGCGCGTGCTGCCGAACTTTTCGATGCGGCATCGCCCGCGGCACTGGGAAGCCCATCTGCCGCCCTTGCCGTCGCCGCTGCTCGAACTGATGGCCGCGTGAACCAGTCCGGCGACGCGTTGCGCCTCGGCACCTCGCGCGCTCCTGCGCAACGTCGTCACTGCAACGAGGAAGTCGACATGTTTCTGAGAATCAACCAGGTATCGAAGACGTATCGCGAAGGCAACGTCGAGGTCCATGCGCTGAAGAACGTCGATCTCGACATTTCCGCCAGGCGCTTCACGATGCTGGTCGGGCCGTCCGGCAGCGGCAAGACCACGCTGCTGAACCTGATCGGCTGCATCGACCGGCCCTCGGGCGGCACCATCGCGTTCGACGGCGAGAACGTGTCGGCCTGGCCGGATCGCCGGCTGACCGCGTTTCGTTCGCGCGAGATCGGCTTCATCTTCCAGAACTTCAATCTGATCCCGGTGCTCACCGCCTACGAGAACGTCGAGTACGCGCTGCTGCTGCACCGCACGCCGGCGGCCGAGCGCAGGCGCCGCACGCTGGCGATGCTCGACGCGGTCGGGCTCTACGAGCAGCGCGGCCAACGCCCCAACCAGCTCAGCGGCGGGCAGAAGCAGCGCGTCGCGATTGCCCGCGCGCTCGTCAAGCAACCGTCGCTGATCCTCGCCGACGAGCCGACCGCGAATCTCGACTCACGCACCGGCGACAGCATCGTCGCGCTGATGCGCGACATGCAGCACACGTTCTCGACGACCTTCGTGTTCTCGACGCACGATCCGAAACTGATGAGTCATGCGGACAAGACGATCACGATTCTCGACGGGGCGATCCATCAAATCGACGAAACGGTGATGTCATGAGAGTGGTAAGGATTGCCTTCCGAAACGTGTTCCGCAACCGGCGCCGATCGCTGATGACGCTGATGACGGTGGCGATGGGCGGGATTGCCGTGCTGCTGCTGGGTGCCTTGCTCGGCTATATCGTGCTCGATTTCCAGACATCGACCGTCAAGCGTGTCGGCCACCTGACCGTCTACAAGAAGGGCTACACCGATTTCGGTTCCGGGAATCCCGTGGCCTACGGCATAGGCAACTACGCGGGCGTGCAGAAGCTGATCGAGAGCGATCCCGAGCTCGCTCCGATG
The DNA here is from genome assembly GCF_003853825.1 of Burkholderia sp. Bp9012. Lineage (NCBI taxonomy): Bacteria > Pseudomonadati > Pseudomonadota > Betaproteobacteria > Burkholderiales > Burkholderiaceae > Burkholderia > Burkholderia sp. Bp9012. Next base: position 55,501 of record NZ_QTQA01000032.1, read on the forward strand.
ATTGCGGTCGCCACGCCGATGCAGGTCGTGTTCGGCATCGCCGGCAACTACGACAAGGACGTGTCGAAGACCTTCTTCGGAGAGGGCATCGTCCCAGCCGACCGGACCCGCATGCAGGCGTGGAACGACTATGGCTTCCGCTACCTGCCGCCCGGTGCCCCGCTCAGGGCGGCCGACAGCGCGATCGTCGGCATGGGGCTCGGCCGGATGCTCGGCCTGTGCAAGGAACTGCACATTCCGCGCTGCCGGCCCGTGCCGCCGCCGGAGCGCAACGCATCGGCGCCGATTGCGCCGCCGCAGGACTTCAGCGCGCTCATCGCGCAGGAGGCGCAGGCCGGTGGCAGGACCGCCCCCGCGCCGGCGCACGCGTCACCGCGCATCGACGTGCTCGCGGCGACGGCGGGCGGCGCGCCCAACGTCGTCAGCGTGACGGTGGACCGGGCCGATTCAGAGGGCATCAAGGAGCTCGACGACAACTACCTCGTGATGCAGCTCAAGCTTGCGCAGGATCTGCTGTATGGGCGCGGCGAGCACAAGGTGACCGGCATTGTCATCCAGTTGCACCACACGGCCGACGTGCTGCGTGCCCGCGCCGGTCTGAACCGGCTGTTCCAGGATCACGGGCTCGACCTCGAGATCCGCGACTACGAGCAACTGACGCCGTTCTACAAGCAGGTCATCAACTTCTTCGCGTTCATCTTCACGTTCATCGCAATCATCATCTCCGTGATCGTGCTGTTCACGATCGTCAACACGATGAGCATGAGCGTGATGGAGCGCACCAGCGAGATCGGCACCTGCCGTGCGCTAGGCGTGCAGCGCAGCGAGATCTGGGCGCAGTTTGTTGTCGAAGGACTGATTCTGGGGCTGACGGGTGCCACGCTGAGCGTGCTCGCTGCCGCGCTGATCGTCGGGCTCATCAATGCGAGCGGACTGATGTGGACCCCGCCGTCGAACGTGGACAAGGTGCCGTTCCGCCTCTATCTCGACGGCAACTGGCCGCTGATCGCCGGCACGTGGGGCGTGCTCGTCGTGGTCGCGACGATCGCCTCGTTCGCGCCCGCGAGCCGCTCGGGCCGCAAAACCATCGTGGATGCACTGCGCCATGTCTAAAACCATCGTCGTCGCACGCGCGCTCGCGCTCGTCGGATGCGTTGTCCTGACCGTAGCCGGCGCTGCGCCGGCATCTCCGCCCCAGGGCGAAGCCGCGCAGGACATCCTCGCGCACGCCGATCAGGTCCGCAATCCCGAGGTCGCGTTCCGCGTTTCCGACCAACTCGTCGAATACGACCACGGCGTCGCCAAGAGCGCGATGTTCCTGCACGTCTACTCGAAGATAGAGCCGAAAACGGGGCAGTTCCGCAATCTCGTCCAGTACGTCAGGCCCGCGCGCGACGCCGGCAAGATCCTGCTCCAGACGGGCCACGCGATGTGGTTCTACGACCCGGTCTCGTCGGCGAGCGTGCGCATCTCGCCGCAGCAGCGGCTGCTGGGCCAGGCGTCGAACGCCGACGTGCTGACGCTCAACTTCGCCAAGGAGTTCTCGGCGACGTTGGTCGGCGAGGAAACGATCAAGGACGCCGACCAACACGAACGCGCGTGTTGGCACCTGCTGCTCGTCGCGAAGGATGGCGAAGCAATCTATCAGAAGGCCGACTACTGGATCGACAAAGCGCAGACGGTCGCCGTGAAGGGGCGCTTCTACGCGGACAGCGGGCGCCCGCTGAAGGTCGTGTACTACCGCAAGTACGTGAACGCGCTGGGCGGCATGCGTCTCGCCGAGGCGATCATCCTCGACGAGGTCGACACGAACGTGATTACGAAGATGGACTTCAGCGAATACGTCGCGACCGAGATTCCAGAGAACTGGTATCAACGCGGCTACCTGTCCTATCTGCGACCCGACGATGCCGGTTCTCGCTAAGTTCCGCACAGGATTCATCTGGGCCCTCGGTGTCGCAGCGGCGCCGCTCGGCCATGCGCAGGCAGCGGATCCGCCGGCCGGCGACGCAGTGCCGGACGCGATCCTCAATGCGCCCGCGCAAGTCGACGTCAACCGCTTGCCGGGAAACGGCGCGCTGACGGGGACGACGATGCTGGGCACCGATTTCGAGTCGCTGCCTCGGCAGCACGACCTCGCGGTGCCCATCCGCGGCGCGCGCGACCCGGTGAACCTGATGCGCTTCTACGTGGACAGCCGCGCGCAGTGGCGCGCGACACCCGACGTCTATCTGTTCTCGAGCATCAAGGGCTCGGTGCTGAGTGGCTACTCGTTTGCGAGCCCGTCGCTCGGCAACCTGTCCGAGCGGCTCGATACGCGCGAGCTGTACGTGCGATGGCATGCGGCGCCGCAGATGTTCGTCGATGTTGGGCGCATCAACGTCAACAACGGCGTGGGTGTCAGCTACAACCCGACCGATTTCTTCAAGGAACACGCCTCGGTCGATACGCTGACGCACGACTACGCGAGCTGGACCAACGACCGCCTCGGCAGCGTGATGCTGCGCATCGAGAAGGTGTTCGAGACCGGCACGATCAGCGCGCTCTATTCGCCGAAGCTCGCCGACCCGGCCGCGGTCCGGCAGTTCACGTCGGGGGGCGGACTGCAGCTCGGCCGGACCAATTTCGCCCAGCGCTTCCTCGTCAAGGTCAATCACGATTTCGGCGAAGGCGTCAGTCCGGAACTGCTGTTCTATCACGAGGCGAGCCGCTGGAAATTCGGCTTCAACCTGACGACCAATATCAATCAGGCTTCGACCTACTTCCTCGAATGGGCGGGCGGCAACGAGCTGTCGTTCGCGAACGAGGCGTTTCAGTACGGCGTCGCGACCGGCACTTTCGCGGCAGGCTCGACGAATTTCGCGGGAGCCGGGGCGGCCAGCTTCCGGAACAAGCTGTCGACAGGCGTGAACTACACGACCCAGTCGAAGCTGAACGTGATGCTCAGCTACAACTACAACCAGGCCGGCCTGTCCCGTGCCGAATGGAACCGCTGGTTCGCGGCCGGCCGTCCCGGTGCGCCCGGCGCCGTGCTTGCGTCGCAGGAGTACTGGTACATGAGGACCTACGGCGCGCAGGTTCGCGAGCTCGCAGGCCGGCAGACCGTGTTCCTGCGCATCGAGCAGGCGAATTTCCTGATCCACGACCTGACCTTCGCTGCCTTCGTGCTGGCCGACGCCGAGACCAACTCCTACCTGATCAATGCCGGCCTCGACTACAAGGTGAACGATCGATGGCGCGTGCAGGTGACGGGCGAGAAGGATCTCGGGAAGCGGCAGTCGGAGTTCGGCAGCGACTCGACGAGCGGCGAATACCTGGTTTCCCTCAAGTACTACCTCTAATCCCCACGCCGACCCACAAGGAGACGACGCAGTGAAACCGAGAACATCCCCCGTCATATGGAACGGCGCCGGCCCCCTGGATGGGCGGCAGCGCGATACCTACGAGGAGGCCGGCTACGTGCTGCTCCGGCAGGTGCTGGACGATGCGCTGATCCGTACGCTGCGCGCGGAGGTCGACGCGCTGCGCATGGGGCAGCACGAATCGACGATCCTCGAGCGCGATCGCTCGACCGTGCGATCGGTCTTCGATGCCCATCGCCTCACCCCCGTCATCGCGGAGCGTGTCGTGCAGCACGGGCATTTGCTCGACGTCGCGGAACAGATTCTCGGCAGAGGGTTGTACGTGCATCAGTGCCATGTCAATTTCAAGAGCCCGGGTGGCGGCGGCTTCGCCTGGCATTCCGATTTCACGTTCTGGTTCTGGGAAGACGGCATGCCCGAGCCGCGCGCGATCTCGATGTTCGTGTTTCTCGATGCCGCGCGCACCGAGACCGGGCCGCTCTGCGTGATTCCCGGTTCCCATAAGGTCGTGACCCACACCGAGTGGTATCGCGAGGTGAGCGACCACCGCCGGGCGGTGCGCCACGACGATGTCACGAACGCACGACGGAACGGCCTCCTGGACGCCGGCATGTTACGTGACCTGACACGCGACAGCGCCATCGAGACGATCTGGGGCGAGCCGGGCGACGTGCTGGTCACCGACGCGAATCTCGCGCATGCGAGCGGGCACAACTTCGGCGTCCACGATCGGCGCATCCTGCTGCTGATCCTGAACCACATCGACAACAAGATCGGCGCGCCGCGCAGCGGCGAAGCCGCACGACCCGAGTACATCAGTTCTCGGACCTTCGATCTTGTTCGCTAACGGGGAATCGGGAGAGCCGGCATGGACGATCGGGAACAGTTCAGGGTGGTGGTCAACGCGGCGGGGGAGCATTCGATCTGGAGCATCCGCCATCCGTTGCCGGAAGGATGGGTCACAACCGGCTTCGAGGGCGGCCAGGCGATCTGCTGCCAGTACATCGCCTCGCTTCGCGCGCGCCTCGGCGGTGCCGTGCCGTGGAGCACGAGCTGGTACGAAGGGTGACCGGTCCTTTCACTTCACTGAAGCCGCGGCACGGGCGGCATCGCGGCGGTACCTTTTGCATTTCCAACCCGGGAGCAAGACATGAGCGAACACGACAAGGCGCGTTACCGCGTGGTCGTCAATCACGAGGCGCAGTACTCGATCTGGCCTGAGCAGCGCGAGATACCGGCGGGCTGGCGGAATGCCGGCAAGACCGGCAGCAGGCAAGACTGCCTCGACTACATCGAAACCACCTGGACCGACATGCGGCCACTGAGCCTGCGGCAATGAGCGCCCGCCGGGGCGCCTCCGTCACCACTTTGCGAAGAGGACTTCCATGAACGTATCGGACGAGATCCAGAGAACCGGATACTGCCATATCAAGAACTTCCTAACGCAGGACGAGATCGACGACCTGATCCGGTTCTACGAGAACGCCCCGCCGCCGTCGAACAACCTGTATCCGACGCTCGACTATGGCGTCGTGCCGGACACGATTGAGAAGACGATCATGGACAAGGTGCATGCGCTGCACGACACATGCTTTCCCGGCGAGGTCTTCATCGACGAGTCGATGACGTTCTTTCCCGTGGTGCCTGCGGATCCGTCGCGCTCGATCAATCTGCCGTACCATCAAGATCACGAATCGTTCTTCCTGATCGGCGAGCACTATCACTACCTGAACGCGTGGATGGTGATCGAGAAGGGCGATCCCGCGCACTCGAACCTGACAATCGTACCGTTCGACGCATTGCGCGCGAAATCGCCGATCCTGCACGACTTCTGCATTGGCAACGGGGCGACCGTGATCTCGGGCGATCTCCTGCAGAACGACAATCTCGGAACCTGGTACAAGCTCGATTTCGACATCAACGACATCGCGATCACGCCGCACATGGAGGTCGGCGATCTGCTGTTGATTCGCGGCGACATCCTGCACAAGACCCAGAACCAGCTCACGAGCCGCGTGTCCGTATCGCTGCGGGCCGTGCGCGCCGCGACGGTGCTCGAACGACGCAATCTGTTCAGCGGCTCGACCTCGAAGCTCTGGGTGCTCGCCAAGAATCATCACGTGTATGGCATGGTCGACTTTATCTTCGAGAGAATGGGTGTCGACCTGATCACGATGCGGGACTATCTCGTGCACAAGCGGCAAGTTCACGAGGAACTGAGTCTGGATCCGGCGGTCTCGAAGGACTACCACGCGCATCTCGAGAAGTACAAGAAGTTCCTGTCCCAACTGCTCGTCGAAAAGGTCTCGTCGAAGATGGACGATCGCGTCTCGATGTCGAAACAACGGTGACATACCGGCCGGATTGACGGCGCAGCGGCACGAGCGGGCTGGCCGGCCGGAGACGGGAACGATGGACCCCGTGACGCGTTCGCGCTTACCATCACGCTGCACGCGTGGCGTGCGTCGATCCGGTGCGGCCTGCGCAGCAACCGCGGATGGCTTGTGCCGGCGCACGGCGCAGGCAGGTATCAGGGCAGGGCGATCCGGCCGCCTTCAGGCTTCGAGGACCGAAACGAATTGTGAGATTGCTGACCTGTTCGAAATGGTAAATAGCAACTCTGCTGATATCAACCCGCGGATGCGTCTGCTGCGGCACGTCGTTCTGCCGTGGATCGCGTTCTGGTCGTTGATGCTGATCGTCGGCGTCCAGGAGTACGTGCGTTCGGGCGGCCGTGATCTCTGGGCGCCGCTCATCGACTACGGCACCGCAATGGCAGTCGCGACCACGCTGGCGACGATGCAGATTTTCCGTGGGAGACGGCTTGGCCATCTGCTCGGTCATCCGCTGCGCTGGTTCGCGCGCATGTGGATCTGGATGCCGCTGCAGTTCGTTGTCTACGTCGTCGCGATGTATGCATTACGTAAGCTGCTCTACGGCCTGGCGGGCATGCCCCTGCTTCACGAACCCTGGCCGGAGGTGGTCGCCTACGAGGCCAGCAAGTTCGTCATCTTCTACGCACTGTTCAGCGCCATTCATTTCGGTTTGCTTTCATACGGTGCTTGGGCGAACGAACGCCTTCGCACCGAGCAGCAGGCGCACTTCGCGCGGCAGGCTCAGCTGACGCAACTCACGCAGCAACTGCAGCCGCATTTCCTTTTCAATACGCTGAACACGATCTCGTCGCTCGTGCATGACGACCCCGATACCGCCGACCGCCTGATTGGCCGGCTCGCGATGTTGCTACGCGCGGCCGTCGACGCCGGCCGCTCTCCCCAGCAGCCGCTCTCCGACGAACTCGCGCTCGTGAAGGCCTATGCCGACATCATGCTGCAGCGCTTCGCCGATCGGGCCAGGATGACCTGGGATGTCGACCAAGGCACGCTGACCTGCCGTGTGCCGACGCTGGGGCTCCAGCCACTCGTCGAAAATTGCTTTCGGCACGTGGTCGAACGGCGCGCCGCGACGACGCATATCGTGATGCGCGTCACTCGCATCGAGGGCCAACTGCATGTCTCGATCGAGGACGATGGCGAGACGTACGCATTGCCGACTTCGCTTGGCGTGGGACTCGGCAATCTCCAGAGCCGGCTGAGATCGATGTATGGTCACGATGCCGCATTGACGCTCCGGTTGCGAGAGGGCGGCGGGCTGATCGTTCGGGTGAGGCTGCCATGCGCGTGCTGATCGTCGACGACGAAGCGCTCGCCCGCAGCCGTCTCGCACGCCTGCTCCGGGCTGTGCCCGACATCGAGATAATCGGCGAGGCCGCGGACGGCGCCACCGCGCTGGCGCTTGTCGAACAGTCGAGGCCGGACGTCGTATTCGTCGACGTCCAGATGCCTGAAATCGATGGCTTCGACGTGGCCGCGTCGCTGCCGGATGGCGGCCCGGCGCTGGTGTTCGTGACGGCATTCGACCAATATGCGTTGCGGGCATTCGATACGCACGCCGTCGATTACCTGCTGAAGCCGGTTGAGCCGGAGCGCCTGGCGCGCGCGGTTCAGCGCCTGCGCGAGCGCGGATCCAGCCGATCGCACGGAAGCGTCGGCGTGCCGGATCGCCTGCTCGTGAACGACCGCGGGCAGACGCACGTCGTGCCATGTGCGGAAATCGAATGGCTGGAGGCGGCCGACAACTATGTCGGCATTCACCTGGCAACGCGCAGCCTGTTGATGCGGCGGACCCTGGCGGCGCTGCTCGAGAATCTCGGACCGGCCTTCGTTCGCATTCATCGCGGCGCCGCCGTCGCGCTCGCTGCCGTCCATGCGGTGCGATTTCGCGGAAAGGGCGACGCGATCGTGCTGCTGAGGGGCGGTGCCGAGGTGTCGTGCAGCCGGCAGTATCGGGCCGCGCTCGTTCAGGCACTGGAAACGACTCGCGACCGCTCCGATTCGCCCCATCCCACGCCCGCTTCGTCCCAGGGCGATTGCGACGCGTGAGCATGCGCCGCTAGGCTGGTGGCTCCTCGCCATCTTCGATTCGACCATGGCCACGCTCGTCGCGATTCTCAAGATTTCCGTTCCGCTGGTCCTGCTCGCCTCGCTGGCCGAGGCGCTGGTTCTTGCGATCCTGCGCGGCTGGCGCCGCTACGACTGGCGCGCGGCGGCCGTATCGGCGGCTGACATGCTCGTGCGCGAGTATCCGCTGCATTGGCTGCCCACGCTGACGATCTGGCATTGGCTGATGCAGGCGGCCTGGACACATCGCTTCTGGACCCTGCCGATGGATCACTGGAGCGGCTGGCTCGCGTGCCTCATCGGTCAGGACTTCTGCTACTACTGGTACCACCGCGCCGCGCATCGGGTCCGCTGGTTCTGGTGCACCCACGCGATCCACCATTCACCGAACGAGCTGACGCTGTCGGCCGCCTATCGCTTCGGCTGGACCGGGCAGCTCACCGGCTCGCTGCTGTTTTTCGCAGTCGCGCCGCTTTTCGGGATGCCTCCCGCCATTGTGCTGGTGCTGCTGTCGATCAACCTGCTGTACCAGTTCTGGCTGCATGCGACGTGGATTCCGCGCCTCGGGCCGCTGGAATGGATATTCAACACGCCGTCGGCCCATCGCGTGCACCACGCGTCGAATCTCGAATATCTCGACGCGAACTACGGCGGCATCCTGATCGTGTTCGACCGGATGTTCGGCACGTACATTCCTGAACGACGCGATCTGCAATGCCGGTACGGTCTAGTGGCGCCGGTTGACACATACAACCTGCTGACGATCGAATTTGCACAATGGCGCGCGTTATGGGGAGACATATTGGCGGCACGATCGTTGCCGGATGCACTCGGCTACCTGCTGAAGCCGCCCGGATGGCGACCAAACGGAGGAGGGGAAACGACGGAAGACCTCCGGCAGCGGGCGGCTCACCCCGTGGTGCGCAAGGCGCGCGATAGCGGCACAGGGTAGCCCCCACGCGTATCTCAAGGACATTTCACGCGTCTGCCCACGCAAAGGGCCGGCGACGTTGCAGCGTTGGTGCCGCATCGCTCGCAGCTGAAATCTGCAATGTCCTAACTTCGCCTGCGGGTCGCTTGCAAAAGGAATTCCGGTGGCGTCTGGCAGGGATTTCAGTGAAGTTTTCGGGTAAATTCAATATTTGACATAATTAACACTCTCGTCGGACCGCATGCCTGCATCTTGGCGGCTTGTCGGGAGCGTCCCGAACGTAACCGAGCCCGTAAGGGCAACTTTTGGGGCATTTGGGCGAGAAACTGCTCGACGTCCATTTGCCATAGGGCATTGTGGCCGAGATTAGATTGCTGCTGAGCCAAATGTGGGTAGCATTGTGGGTAGGAGGCCATCTGCAACTGCGGGAGTCTTACCTGGCGCGTCTCCGCGGGTGATGGATGTAGTCTGCTGCCTTCCGCCACATGGGTTTTCGGCGATTCAGGGCACTCCAAACAGAGGCCCCGAATGCACGGGGGTGTGGGTTTTTCTGCCCGATTCGTGCAGCCGAGTCACGATCGCCCGATCTTCTTGACGGCTTCCGCGAGTCGATCGGTGACCAGGTGGGCATATCGCTTGGTCGACGTAGTCGTCTTGTGCCCCAGCACTCCTGCGACCGTGTATAGGTCGATTCCTGCGTTGATCATTTCTGACGCGGCACTGTGCCTCAGGTCGTGGAAGCGAGCGTCGAGATGGCCTGATTTGCGGCGCGCCTTGATCCATTCGTCTTTGATTTTCCAAGCCGGGACGGTGAACTTGACCCGGCGCGCGATCACCGCGATGCGGGGATGAATCGGGATCAGCCGCGGGCGGCCGTTCTTTGTCGTGCCGAGGGAGAACCCGTCTTTCGTCGGGATGGCACGAAGGATTTCGCTCATGCGCATCCCGGAATAGAACGCGGTACGGATTGCAGCTCGAGTTTGTCGGTGCGAGCACGCTTTCGCAATCTCTAGCATTTCGCGACGCCCTTTATAGACGTGACGCTCTTCGCTCTGTCTCGGGACGACCATTTTTGCGGTTTGATCGTATTCGAGCTTCCCGATCTTGTGCGCGTACTTAATCGCCGCCCGAAGATACCCGAGCGTGTTGTGAATCGTTCCGTCGGTGCTCGGCTTCTTCGGCCGGCCCTGACGGTCGACGTTCGAACGCATGTACCCGGCGAAACGGATCGACCAATCGTACAGATCCAACGCGTCCTGGTCCTCGTACTCCGTCGCGTACTTTGTCAGAATTTGCAGGCGCGCCTTCCGATCTTTCCACTCGGAGCTCTTGTCGTTCACGTGGATCCTGACGCACTCGCCGATCGTGACGATCGGTTTATCGAATCGAAGTGCATCACTTTGCACGCGTTCACGAAGTCACAGTGACTGGCTCACGCACCACGGCATCAACTTCACGGTCGTCATGTAACGACGAATCACCGGCCTCTCAAGCAAATCGAAAACGGGAACAACATGACCATCGACGAAAGTAACCAGATCGAAGAACTGCTCGGCGAATGGTACGACTGGCAGGCAGGGTATGTGCCGAGCCTTGGCTATGGGCGCATCGATCCGTCGTGCCGTGGCTTCTCCGAAGACTAGCGCACGCTGACGGTCGACGAGCGCTCGGAAGAGGCAGACCGGAAGGCGGCGAAGAAGCGTGCGGAACAGGTCGACGTGTGCGTTGACGCTCTGACGTGGCAGGAGCGCGCAGCAATCCAGCGACACATGAAGGCGAAGCGAATCGGCGCAATGAACGAGGCATGCCGCGCAAAAGTCTGGATTAATCCGCGCGGACTAGACCTGTCGGACGCGCATGCGAGCTATCAGGCGGCGAAGGTAGCGCTGTATCCGCGTGTGAGGGCACGCGGTCTGTTGAAGGAGCTGCAACCGGCATAAAATGTGCAGGGCTCGACTTGATCTCTTTGTCGATGCCCGCGGCACCAAGGGCAGTGAACGACCCGGAGCCGCCACTCAGTCTTCTCTGAAGGCGCCGTTGGTAAGCCTTACCAAGCCGGTGGATCCTATGCGTTATGTCACGCGATTAAGTGCGTTCGGGCAAATACGGTTCCACGCACATCACGCGCGCAACTGCGCAATAGAGCAGGAGCGAAAAGCCGGTGGACGGCTCCAAATCGACCTGGATACGGCCATCGTCACACCGGGAAAAACGCAAGTCATAGATCCAAGAAGGATCGCTTACGTTATCTGTGGCGAACTCGTCCCCGTCCACGTCCTCCAGCAGAAACGTAAGTTTGCAATGCCGGTTCTCGCCTTGCCACTCCGGATTGTCTTGCCTCCAGTGATGAAGGACAAGCTCCATGTCCGTTTGTCCTTTTCCACCGGATACGCGTCGGCGCAGCGTTACAGAAAGGAGTTCGGCATCATGAAATCCAGGCCAGTACCCGTAGATGCGGCGGATTAGCCACGCATCGGTTACCACGCCCTCGTCCGTTTCCTTGCGATTCCTGTTTCGATCCGATTCCCATACCTCCGGCAATTTTTCGACCATTTCCTCGAGAGTGTTTCGGAGATATTTCTCCGCTTGTTCAGGCGTGCCCCGGAAATTCAGAGCAGTCGCGCCGCTTCCGAGGCGGCCATCGCACGCTTCCTGCACGATTTCAAAGCCATAGATAAATGTACCGTCGTCGCGCTGGTAGAGGTGATAGCCCAAGTCATACGTCAAACCGCGTGCGTTCTTGCGGACGTACGTGAACGTATTCTCGCAATTCGACTGAAGTTTCATGTGCCTCTCTCACGTCTGCCGAGCATGCTAGATTATGCTACCGCCTACGGCACGGGTGCCATACGAACCAATAAGCCATGAACACGCTACCAGACGCTCCCGGTTTTATCCTCGAAGCCATCGATGAGCACCTGTTAAGCCCATGTTTGGCAACCCGATTTAGTACGGTAGATCTGGCGAAGCTCAAGAGCATTCTGGCCATCGAAGATGACGACGATCCGTTGGTCGACAAGGTTTATCTGCTGTCACCGCGCGAAACCATCGCGCTTTGCAGCGCCTTTGGTGTGAGATTTGACAGCGGACGCCGGGAGGTTTTCCTGTTCAAGGATTGCCGTCGCTGGCCGCGCTCGCCGTACCTATTCCATACCGGTTACGAGTTGCCCCTGCTGCTGGATGGGAGAAAGAAGCTCGCATTCTTCACGTTCGACAGCGACGATGACTTGAGTTTTGACAGCCGATTGAAGGCGCGTTTCGATCACTTTGTTGCGGCGGGATTGCTGCACGGAGAAGAGGATCTAGACATCCTCCCCAATTCTTCTGGCCGCCGTGTCGGCTACGTTTATTACGCAGCCAAAGGAGAGGAGTGGCGTATCCCAGCCTTTAGGCTGCTAAGGCAAGCCGCTGGCGCGGCAGGCGGTTGGAATGAAACCTTCGAGCGACTCGAAGGAACATTGATGGGCTACGAAGACTGGCAAAACGACTGGTGGCTGGAACAGCAGGCTCGCAGCAACGGCGTCCTCTATGGTATGTCCTTCCGGTGCGCGGTCACGAAAACCGGGCTCGACTGGGTTATCCAGTCGGGTAATCGAGCCCTCCCGCCGATAGAGGGACCGACATTGACCATTCAAGCGTCCCATGCCCTCAACGACGAGGTGATGGATCTAGCACTCCGAGATGATGCCGACATCGAAGCGTTCATTCAATTCAACGTGCCCGGTCGCCACCTAATGGGCGTATGTGATCTCAGAACAGCCGGGCCATTTCTGATTCCCGCAACAATGATTTCTGACATCAATCGCAAGCTGACGCGTCAGATCCAAATTGTCGCACGTAGATAACGGGAGGCGGGCAGAGTTTTGAACCTGCCCGATATTGGCGATTGTCTACGATCTGTAGGGCGACGCCGAACGACCGAAACTGGCGGCGGATTCAAGCGGTCGATAACGATCCCCCGTTGTGCCACCTGATTGGAATTCACGATGATCGACTCGGTGATCTCGTTGACGAACCGGCTGGTCTCAGTCACCGAAATCTGAAACCGGAAGACGGTAGCCGAGATTTCTGTAGGATTCCGCACTTAGTGAACCTCGATGCGCTTCTTCGCTACGGCCAAAACGACTATCATGTGCGGAACACAACAATTGGAGGAATGCATGGCGACCTACAAGGAACTGAAAGCCCAAGCGGAGGCATTGGCCGAGAAAGCAGAGGCTGCGCGCCTAGCTGAGTTTCGGGCCGTTGTCGAAGAGATCCGTGGCAAGGTCGCGGAGTACGGCATTACCGAGAAAGACATTTTTGGTGCGCGTCGTGGCAAGTCAGGAACGCAAACGAAGG